>JBDTMX010000001.1:0-16378 GCA_039934055.1 Sphingomicrobium sp.
GCAGCACGAACTCGGCGCCGTCGCGCACGGCCTCCATGAACTCGTCGGTGATGAGTACACCGTGGTGGAGATTGAGCGCCTTGCGGTTGAAGTCGCCCGACGGTTTGCGGATCTCCAGAAACTCTTCGATCTCGGGATGCGAGACGTCGAGGTAGACCGCCGCCGAGCCGCGCCGCAGCGAGCCTTGCGAAATCGCCAGCGTCAGGCTGTCCATGACGCGGACGAACGGGATGATGCCGCTGGTCTTGCCGTTGAGGCCGACCGGCTCGCCGATGCCGCGCACCGCGCCCCAATAGGTGCCAATGCCGCCGCCGCGCGAAGCCAGCCAGACGTTCTCGTTCCACGTCCCGACGATGCCATCGAGGCTGTCGGACACGCTGTTGAGATAGCAGCTAATCGGCAGGCCGCGGCCGGTGCCGCCGTTGGACAGTACCGGGGTCGCCGGCATGAACCACAGCTTGGAGATGTAATCGTAGACCCGCTGGGCGTGGCCGGCGTCGTCGGCATAGGCCGAGGCGACTCGCGCGAACAGGTCCTGGTTGGTCTCGTCGGGCAGCAGGTAACGGTCGCGCAGCGTGTCCTTGCCGAACTCGGTCAGCAGCGCGTCGCGCGACTCATCGGTCTTCACGCCATGCGCCCTGGGGTCGACCGTCTTGCTGGTGCGGCCCTTGGCGGCAGCCTTGTCAGCAGGAACGGTGACGTCGTCGCTGCCGACTTCGTTGTGGCTCGAAAAATCCATCGCTGCACCCCGTCCGCTGGGCAGCCGCTCCGTCACCGATTCGGCGGCCGCATGTTCACTAATTGTTCGACTCGCTGCCATGATTGGCACACTAGCCTTTTTCGCCGCGCTGCGAGGGCTTTTCTGCCTTCCGTCCCCGATTTCCACAGGGACGCGTGTGGCCATCACCGGAATATAGGGATTCCGGCGCAGGACACTAGGTGTAGAGCAAATCCCCCTCTGCGCTACTACCCATAGTGCCTGAACTGGTGAAAGACGCAAGCCGGTAAATGCGCCCTAAGCAATTTTTCCTGTGGATTGGGCAATTGCAACAGGGATTGGATGGGAGCGACTTCGCATGTCTCGACCTGCGTTAAACTTTGAGTTAATAGGTGTTTCTGGCCTGACCGTGGCCAAAGGGGGAAAGAGATGAAAAGTTACCTGCTGGCCGCCACGGCCATGGCCGCGATCACCGCCGCCACACCCGCCGCCGCTCGCGACCGCTCGGCCTATTTCGGGCTCGAGGTCGGCGGGCTATTCGTCAAGGATTCCAAAGTCAGCACCGACTTCAACAACGAGTCATTCCCGGTCGCATTCAAGATCGACCACAAGATGGGCGTCGATGGCGACATGATCGCCGGATACGATTTCGGCATGTTCCGCGCCGAAGCCGAGCTCGGCTACAAGCGCAGTGAGCATAAGAGGTATACGGAAGCCGGAGACTCGATCAACGCCGACGGCCGCAGCAGCGTTTATTCGCTGATGGCCAACGCGATGATCGACCTCGGTCATGACGAGGGCTTCCAGTTCTACGCCGGTGCCGGCGCCGGTTACGCGCAGGTCATCCAAACCATCGAGGTCGGCAGCGACGGCTTCAAGATCAAGGACCGCGGGTTCGCCTGGCAGGGTATCGCCGGCGTGCGTTATCCGGTGTCGCAATATTTCGACCTCGGCCTGAAGTATCGCTACTTCGACGGCGGCCATCAGAAAGACCATATCGGATCGACCGCTGTGCGCAGCGACTACAAGTCGCACTCGGTGCTGGTCAGCCTGATTCACAACTTCAATTCGCCGGCTCCGCCGCCACCGCCGCCACCGCCACCGCCACCGCCACCACCGCCGCCACCGGAGACGCAAACCTGCGCCGACGGATCGGTGATCCTGGCGACCGACGCGTGTCCTCTGCCGCCGCCGCCACCGCCGCCGCCGCCGCCGGAGCCGGAGCGCGGCTAGAGCCAAACCGGGCCCATCCGCCGTCGAGCGGGTGGGCCCTTTTTCTTATTTCCCTTGCGGTGCCTTGGTCTGTCCCTCGGCCTTGGGCGCCGGCGCTATGACTCGCAGCGCCTGCTTGCGGATCCGGTACTCGAGCGGCGGCTCGACCCGCAGCACTTCGCCATCGAGCGAAACGGCCAGCCGCTGGCGGCCGCTTCCCACCCGCAGCCTTTGGACATCGTCGAGCCGCACCATGTCGTCGCGGCGCGCGCGCCCGAACAATGCCCGAGCGGCGGCGAGGATGAAGCCGGCGCGGGTCTTCTTGCGCAACACGAGGACGCACAAATTGCCGTCGGTGAGGGACTCGCGCTTCCCCGCTGCCGGAAGCTCGAGCTGGTAATCGTTGTTGCCGACGAACAGCAACGGCGTGTCGATCCGCGCCTGCTCGTCGTTGACCGTCAACGCCAATCGCTGGCTGCCGAAGCGGACCAGCGTCCGGATCGAGGCGACCGCCATCGCCAGCCGCTTACTCCGGCCCAATCGCTTCTGCTGTATTTCGCGGTCGACGACCATCAGCGGATAAAGGCCGACCGCGCTGTTGTTGATGAACACGCGGCCGTTCATCTCGGCCAGATCGACGCGCTGCTCGGCGCCGGCGGCAATGACCGCCGCCGCTTCGTCGAAGTCGGCCGGAATGCCGAGGTCGCGTGCGAAATGGTTGAGCGTGCCGAGCGGCAGGATGCCGAGCCGGGTTTTGCTGCCGGCGGCCGCCCCGGCGGCGGCGCTGATCGTCCCGTCGCCGCCGCCGACGATCAGCAGCGGATCGCCGCGCTTGACGATGGCCTGGCAGCGGGCTTCGGCCTGGCCGCCGTCGATCAATTCGACTTTGGCGGCGACACCGGCGCGGTCGAGCGCCTCCTGGACCTTGGCAGCGATGTCGTCATCGGACGCTGCCGCGCCGCCGCCGCGATTGATCAGGACGGTGGCGCGCGGCGCGGTCCGCTGACCCTTCGTCAGCTGGCACCCTGTCCGTCGGAAGGGCCGATGCGGAATGCCGCTAGCTTGTTGCCGTCGAGGTCGCGGAAATAAGCGCCGTAGAACGCCTGGTCGCCTTCTTCGCCGCGCACGCCGGGCGGGCCTTCGCAGGTTCCGCCCAATTCGATCGCCTTGGCATAGAGCGCGTCGACCTTGTCGCGGGTGTCGACGGCAATGGCCGCCATGTTGCCGTTTCCGGCGGTTGCCGAATTGCCGTCATAGGGCTTGGCGACGGCCAGGCCGGGTTTGCCCATGCCGGTCCCGTACTTGGTGAAATTGTCGCCGAATTCGAACATCCGCCCGGCGCCGACCACCGGCATCAACTGATCATAGAATCCACGGGCGCGATCGAGGTCGTTGCTGCCCAGCACCACATAGCCGATCATTTCTTGCCGTTTCCTTCCGTCGCTGCGGTGCATTCGCCGGCTCGCTTGCCGGTCATGGTGCGGGTCAGCTCATAGTCGCCCGAGCCGCTGAAATAGGTCGCGGTCATGACTTTGCCAGTGAAACTTTCGGCGGTGAAATTGCCGTCGACCATCTGGGTCAGCAGTTCGCCGCCGCGGTTGCATCTGTACTGCAGGCTCATGCGGCCGCCGCGCATGTAGCTGTCCGTTACGGTGCATTTTTCGCCGGCCTCGGCGAACGCCGCCGGATCGATGGTCCCGCCGGCGGGAACGCAGGTGCGCGTGACCTTGGCCGGTGAGTCGACCTTCGAAGCGGTGTTCGGCTTAGCCGAATCGGTCGAGCGGATTGCGTCGACCTTGGCTGTGACTTCATATTCGCCTGGCCGCAGCGCGTCGGCTGCCTTCTCCTCGGGCTTGGCCGGTGCCGCGTTGTCCGAGCAGGCGGCGAGAACCCCCGCCGCGGCCAGCGCCAAGATGATCGTTCGCATCTCCATTCCCCTATTTGTTGTCACCACCCTCATGCGGTCGTGCGGTCGCATTCGCCGATGCGCTTGGCGTCAATCCGCATCTTCATCGTCATCCCGGCCGCCGGCGCCGGACCGCCGTTGGTCTTCATGCTCATGTGCATCTGGTAATTATCGGGACCGTAGGTGCCGGCCATCTCCATCGTCTGGTCCATGCCCGCAGTGGTGCAGTTCATCACCGCGTCGATCTTGCCGTTGCCCATGGTGAAATGATCGTAGCGGCAACTCTTGTCCTTGCCGGCGAAAAAACCCGCCTTCGGGCGCTTGGCTTCCTCGGGCGTCAGGCAGCTTTCGTAGACCTTGGTCTGATCGTGCATGCCGCGCATCGCGGTCGCCGTTTCCTTAGGCACGCCGGGCAGGTTGAATTCCTCGATCTGGACCCGCGACTGCCACTTGCCGGGACGAACGAACGTGTCGCTGGCGCGGGCGTCGGCGACCTTCTTGGCGACTTCCTCGACGGATGCGTTCTTGGCCTCGACTTGCGGCTCGCGGTTGCACGCGGCGAGCGCGATGCAGCTCATTAGCAGGATGGCGGCATGGTTCATGACGAGCTCCCTGTTAGGCGCCGCGTTGCGCCGCTCCAACCGCTCCACCATATGCGCTTGCAATGGCGATTCAAATCCGCACTTCGCTGGCCGAGCCCGAGACGGCCGAAGCCTTCGTTCCGCACCGCCCGGCGCGGCCCGACAAGGCCGAGGGGGGCAAGCCGTTCGTATTGAGTTCCGAATATCAGCCGGCGGGCGACCAGCCGACCGCGATTCGGGAGCTGACCGAAGCCGCGCTCACCGGCGAGCAAAACCAGGTGCTGCTGGGGGTCACCGGGTCGGGCAAGACCTTCACCATGGCCAAGATGATCGAGAAGCTGCAGCGCCCGGCGCTGGTGATCGCGCCCAACAAGATCCTCGCCGCCCAGCTCTACGGTGAGTTCAAGAGCTTCTTCCCCGACAATGCGGTCGAATATTTCGTCAGCTACTACGATTACTACCAGCCCGAAGCCTATGTCGCGCGGACCGACACCTACATCGAAAAAGAGTCGAGCGTGAACGAGGCGATCGACCGCATGCGCCACTCGGCGACGCGGTCGCTGCTCGAGCGCGACGACGTGATCATCGTCGCCTCGGTCTCGTGCCTCTACGGCATCGGCTCGGTCGAGACCTATTCGGCGATGATTTTTTCGCTGAAGAAAGGCGAAGCGGTCGACCAGCGCGAGATCATCCGCAAGCTCGTCGCGCTGCAGTACAAGCGCAACGACCAGGCCTTCGCGCGCGGCAATTTCCGGGTCCGCGGCGACAGCCTCGAGATCTTCCCGTCGCACTATGAGGACACCGCGTGGCGGATCGGTTTCTTCGGCGACGAGATCGAGGACATTGCCGAGTTCGACCCGCTGACCGGCAAAAAAGTCGCCAGCCTCGATGCGATCAAGGTCTACGCCAACTCGCACTACGTGACGCCCGGGCCGACCTTGAAGCAGGCAATGGAGGCGATCCGCCACGAGCTCGCCGAGCGCTTGAAAGAGCTCGAGGCGGAGGGGCGATTGCTCGAGCTGCAGCGGCTCGAGCAGCGGACCAATTTCGACTTGGAGATGATCGCCGCCACGGGCAGCTGCGCGGGGATTGAGAATTACTCGCGCTTCCTCACCGGCCGGCTGCCCGGCGAGCCGCCGCCGACCCTGTTCGAATATCTCCCCGACAATGCTTTGCTGTTCGTCGACGAGAGCCACCAGACGGTGCCGCAGATCGGTGCGATGGCCAAGGGCGACCACCGTCGCAAGATCACGCTCGCCGAATACGGTTTCCGCCTGCCGAGCTGCATCGACAACCGGCCGCTGCGCTTCAACGAGTGGGACGCGATGCGGCCGCAGACGACCTTCCTGTCGGCGACTCCGGGGCCGTGGGAATTGACCGCGACCGGCGGCGTGTTCGCCGAGCAGGTGATCCGCCCGACCGGGCTGATTGACCCGCCGGTCGAGATCAAGCCGGTCGAAGACCAGGTCGACGACCTCGTCCACGAAGCCAAGGAGACCGCGCGCAAAGGCTACCGGACGCTGGTCACCACGCTGACCAAGCGCATGGCCGAGGACTTGACCGAATATCTGCATGAGGCGGGCTTGCGCGTCCGCTACATGCACAGCGACGTCGAGACATTGGAGCGGATCGAGCTGATCCGCGAGCTGCGCCTCGGCGTCTACGACGTGCTGGTCGGCATCAACCTGCTGCGCGAAGGGCTCGACATTCCCGAATGCGGGCTGGTCGCGATCCTTGACGCCGACAAGGAAGGATTCCTGCGTTCCGAAACGTCATTGATCCAGACCATTGGCCGCGCCGCGCGCAACGTCGACGGGCGCGTCATCCTCTACGCCGACACCATCACCGGATCGATCGAGCGCGCGCTCAATGAAACCGACCGGCGGCGCGAGAAGCAGCTCGCCTACAATGCCGAGCACGGCATCACGCCCGAAAGCATCAAGCGCAACATCAGCGACATCATGGCCCACCTCGCCAACCGCGACACGCTGATTGTCGACACCGGCGACGAGGAACGCCCGCACCTCGTCGGCCACAACCTCAAGGCCTACATCGCCGACCTCGAGCAACGCATGCGCAACGCCGCCGCCGACCTCGAGTTCGAGGAAGCGGCGCGGCTGCGCGACGAGATCCGCCGGCTCGAGGAAGACGACCTCGGCATCCCCCACCCGCAACGCGCCGCACCGCGCATGACCCGCTCCAGCGAAGGCAAGCCCGGCACGCGCAAAGGCCGTTTCGGCAAGATGCAAAGGACGCGGTTCGGGCGCTAGTCGGGCGGCGCGGGGCGTGGCGCGGTTGGTGATTGATTAACCTGTTTCCGCTTCATAATCTCGGCGCCGGTCGATCGGCGGGGGACTGATGGGGGATCGTCTTTCACAAGCGCTTGTCGCGCGCATCGCGGCGCGGATCGGCGACGAATGGCGCCGGACGGGCGAGGGCGATTATGCGCGCACGCCGAAGGATCGCCGCCGCCAGTCGGATAGCGGCTCGCCGCTGCTGCAAGCCTTGCTCGATGCGACCGTCTTCTCCGACCCGGCCAGCTATGCGCCGCCGGTCAAGCCGATCGAGCGGATCGACGAGAAGGCCATCGCCAAGGTCGAGAAGAAGCTCGGCTTCGGGCTCCCGCCCGCGCTACGCCAGCTGATCCTCGAGGTCGGCGACGGCAATTTCGGGCCGTTCAACGGCATCCGCCGCCTCGCCAACTGGGCCAAGGATTATGCCAAGCTGCGCGCCGAGCTTCCGGCCGAGCGCGGCCTCGAATGGCCCGAGGCGCTGCTCCCGATCGTCTATCTCAATGGTAAGCGCATCTGCCTCGATCGGATGAGCGGCGCGGTCATGCTGTGGACCAAGCCCCCCAAGAAGGCGAGCGAGAAGAAATGGCTGGCCTCGTTCGTCCCGCAGTCGGCGTCGCTCGCCGAATGGCTCGAGCAGTGGGTCGACACTCCGGCCTGGTCGGAAGGCGGACCCGAGGGCGGCTGGACCCCGCCCGAGGCGGAGATCGAGCGCCGCGAGGCGGTCGAGCGGGACAAGGCCGCGCGCCGCGCCGCCGAGGCCGAGCGGGCGGCGACCTTCACCTTGAGCGCCATCCCGCCGCTCGACGCGGCGCTGCTTGAGCGGGTGCGCGAATGCGCGATGAACGCCGACCAGCGCACCCCGATGGCCCGCGCCGACCGGCAGCCGGGCGGGTTGCTGTCGGCGCTGTTGCGGCCGGTCGGGCTGAAGATGGTCGACACCGGCCCCGGACCCGGGATGGCGATGATGCGCCGCGGCACGTCGGGCAAGCTCGGCGCGCCGGCGAGCGAGCGGGAGTTCGCCGCGGCCGAGAAACAGCTCGGCTTCGCGTTGCCGGCTCCGCTGCGCCAGCTCTACGCAATCGCCGACGGCGGCTTCGGGCCGAGCGACTCCGGGCTATGGCCGCTGGCCCGCATGGTCGGCGATTATCGCGAGAAGGTGAGCAGGCCGGAAGGTCCGGTCGGCGAGCCGTGGCCGGCCAAGCTGCTGCCCCTGTGCGACAGTGACCCGGCGCTAAGTTGCCTCGACCTCGAAAGCGGCAAGATCGTCAATTATGACGTCCAGCGGATGGACCATGAGGGTCCGGGCCAGTGGCGCCGCAGCTTCGCGCCCGAGTCCGGCAGCCTGGCCGCATGGCTCGAAACATGGCTCGCCGCGCCCGATGCGCTCAGCCAATTCCAGCAGCAGGAACGCAAGGCCAAGGCGCGGTGGGCGCGCGACGCGATCCGCGATTTCGAGGCGATGAGCGAGGAGCAACGCGCCGGACACGGCCTCGTCGGGCCGGACTGGCGCGACGAGGTGCGCCGGCGCGTCAAGCTCCCGCCCCGCGATTATTAACGCAGCACGCCTTTCTTCTCCATCGCCCGCGCGTAGACGAACAGCGCGGCGGCGATCAGGATGATCACGTACGGCATGGCCTTGGACATCGCGTCGTCCACACCGGCGAGCGGCGGGGCGGCCACGATCTGATAGCCGAGGCCGAGTACGGCTCCGACCAGCGACAGGCCCAAGCCCCACACTGCCCAACGGCTGCGCAGGAGCAGCAATACCGAGCCGGCCAGGCCGCCCCAGACTCCCAGGCCCCAGCCGAACTGGGCCCAGATCGGAAAGCCGTCGATCCAGGCGAGCACTGCGTTGGGATCGACGGTCGGCATCATCTTTGCCAGATAATCCGTGTTGCGCATGCGGGTCATGAGATAGTCGTAGCAGCCGACGCAATTCCACAGCGTCGCGAGCACTCCGATGATCCACAGGTGAATCGGTGTGCGGGCGCGCCCAGTGTCTTCGACCGCATCTTCCATGGCTGTTCCCCCCGTTCGAGGCAGCGGATGGCGCTGCCGGTCATTGCGCACTCGCGGGGACGGCAAGCCGCCCGGCATCGCGGATGAGGCCGGAACACCGAATTGAAGTCAAGCCGGAACTGAAACGGCTTTTTGCCGTCCGGGCTAGCGTTTCAGATCGGCGATGCGGGCCGTGGCGCCCCCTTGTAACGAGCTTGAAGAACCCCACCTAAGTCATTGCTACCAGTCGCAATCGACGGTCTTGGGCGCTCAGCCGCGCCTTCCTCCCAACTTTTACGTCTCCTAGCCTACAGGCGCCAATTCTGACGCCTGGAAACGAAGGAACTCGCAATGAAATATTTTGGCACAGTCAACTCGTTTGACCTCAACCAGGGCCACGGCTCGATCAAGCCGGAAACCGGCGGCGACAACCTCGTCTTTGAAAGAAGCGCATTTGCGTGGGACATCAAGGCGAACCCGCCAACGACCGGCCAGCGCCTGTCCTATGAAGTCGGCACCAACAGCGACAGCAAGCCCTGCGCGCTGAACCTCCAGAAGATCTAACCTATCGAGGCGGGAGTAAAACCTCCCGCCTCTTTTTCGCAGGAAAGGCGATACTCATGGGGAGTGTATATTGGCTTGGCCGGAAGCGGGCTTCGATGGCGATGGCGCGTGCGGCGACCGGCTCTGAGGCACGACTGATCCATTACGAACTGGCCGGCCGATACAGTATCAAAGCCGCACAATCCCAGATCCCCAATCTCGATGTCATCGATGTTCCGCTCATGGAGGCGTGCGCGGCCCATCCAGGTTCCTGAAACACCCGAACCTCTCGGCCAACCGGCAGCGCTCAATCGCGGCCACTTGGCCCAAAAGGAAAAAACGGCCCGCGAGGATTGCTCCCGGCCGATTTCATTGTCCTACAGCTAACCAATGTGGTTATCATTGACCGACTCGGAGTCGCCGGGCCGGGAGAAGGACCAGTGGACGAGGCACAGTTTGACGCGGACCGGTTGATCGAGGAATTGATCGAGCGCGAAGGCGGCTACGTCAACCACCCGGACGACAAGGGCGGGCCGACCCGGTTCGGGATAACCGAAAGCGTGGCGCGGGCGCACGGCTATGCCGGGGCGATGGCGCTGTTGCCGCGCGACGAGGCGGCGGCGATCTACCGCCGGCTCTACTGGCTGCGGCCGCACTTGGACGAAATCGCCAAGCGCGCGCCGGCGATCGCCGCCGAGCTGTTCGACACCGGCGCCAACATGGGCCCGGCGGTCGCGGTGACCTTCCTGCAGCGGGCGCTGACCGCGCTTAACCGCAACGGCAAGGACTATCCCGACCTGGTCCCGGACGGCCGCGCCGGGCCGCGCACCCTGGCCGCGCTCGACGGCTTCCTCGAAGCGCGCGGCAAGCGCAGCGGGCAGGCGGTGCTGATGCGCGCCCTGGAAGCCCTCCAGGGCGAGCGCTACCTCCGACTGGCCGAGCGCCGGCCGGCCAACGAAACGTTTCTCTACGGCTGGCTTGCGAACCGGATCGGTTCCAGATGAGCCGCGTCCGCCAGTTCCTTAAATGGCTCATCGGGGCGCCGTCGCTGCTCGGATTGACCGAGGCCGAGCGGCGCACGCTGATGACCTGGGGGATGCTCGGCGGGATGGTCGCGCTGACCGTCCTGCTGTTGTGGATCATCCACCTCGTCGACGGTCATTTCGACCGCCATGGGCTCGGCCAGGTCCAGGTTGCGATCGTCGGCGGGCTGTTCGACGTCGCCTACGCCGTGATCGCGCTGTCTGCGCTGCTCGCCGTCGGCATGGTCGCGATTGCCCGCGGCGGATCGATGGAGGCGCGGCTGTCGCGTGATGGCGTCAGCATCAGCCTCTCTGCCGAAGGCGCGGCCGCGGCCAAGGCGGCGATGCAATTGGGCACCATCGCCATTCCGCCCGCGCCCGCCGCGCGCCCCGCGTCACCAACGGAGAAACCGGCATGATCCCCCGCTTCCTCAACCTCCAAGGCATGCTCGGCATTGCCGCCTCGCTGCTGCTGCTCGGCCTGTTCCTGACCAAGACCGTCGAAGCGCGCCACTGGCACAAGCAATCGAGCCGCTTCGAGCAATTGTATCTCGGCGAACAAAGCGCGCGTGCCCAAACCATCGCCAATTACCGCGCCGCCGCCGAAACCGCGCGCGCCGCCGACCTCGCCCATGCCGGCCGCGTCGCCGCCGATCAGCGCAATATCTCGGAAAGGACCACCCATGACCTTGAAACCCGGCTTGCCGATGCTCGCGCTCGCGCTCTCCGCCTGCAGCTCGGCCAGCGTTCCCCCACAGCCGCTGGCGGCGGTCCCCGAGCAGCGGCTGTGCCCGCCGCCGGCCCAGCCCCCGGCCCGGCTGGTGGTGCCGCCCAAGAAGGTGGACTTTCTCCCGACGACGCGCTGATCGCCACCGAGCAAGCCATCCAGCTCGACGAACTGATCAAGTGGGTGAAGGCGCAAGCGTCGGTGGACCAAGCCGACGAAACGCCAGCTCCTCGGCGGGAGCCCTGAACGGCGGGACTTGAATCCGCTGGCGGCGTCGCGCACGGGCGGGCATCGTCCAGGGATCGTCCATGCTCCGATTTCGCTCCGTTCCGGGCCGCTTTGTCCTGTTGCTCGCCATCGCCTGCGCCACGCCCGTGGCAATTGCTCACGCGGCTGACATCTCCGGCTCGGCCGCTCTGTCGTCGCGGCCGGGCGCGGCCGTGGACTCGCTCGGACCGGGCATCACCCGGCTGCACGATGGCGCCATCGCCTATCGCCCGGCGAAGCTTGGGCCGGGCGCGCACCCGCTGGTCGTCCTGCTCCACGGCAATAACCGCCCTCCGGACGAGCTGGTGCAGGCGTTCAAGTCGCAAGCCGACGCCCGCGGCCTGATCCTGCTCGCGCCCAAGTCGTCGGCCGGCACCTGGGACCTGGTCGCCGATGCCGCGAGGTTCCATGGCGGACGACCCAAAGGCGGCGACAAGCCGAGGTTCGGGCCCGACGTCGCGCGGATCGACGCGGTGCTCGGCGAAACGTTCGCGAAGGCGAACATCGATCCCGCTCATGTCGTGCTCGCCGGTTTCTCCGATGGCGCCAGCTACGCGCTGTCGCTCGGCCTGGCGAACCCGGGACTCTTTTCGGCGATCCTCGCTTTGTCTCCGGGGCTCATGGTCGCGCCGGAGGCGGCCGACGCCGAGCAGCGGCTGTTCATTGCCCATGGCCGCGACGACCGCATGATCGCGGTCGCGGTGTCGCGCGACGGCCTTGCCCCCGCGCTTTCCGCCGCCGGGATGAATGTGCGGTTGCATCTTTTCAACGGCGGTCATGAAATCGACCGGCGGTCGCTCAACGACGGCCTCGAATTTGCGCTCGACGGCCGTGGGGAACAGCGGGGGCCCCAATGAAACCCGATCGCCTCAATGCGCTGACCGACGGGGTGGTGGCGATCGCCATCACGATCATCGTGCTCGAACTGCCGCTGCCGCCGGAGCCGACTTTCGCCGGCCTTCGGGCGGTGTCGCCGATGCTGCTCGCCTATCTGCTGAGCTTCATCAACATCGGCATCTTCTGGAACAACCACCATCACGTGCTGAGTACGGCCACGCACGTCGACGGGCGCGTGCTGTGGGCCAATCTCGCTTTGCTGTTCTTCCTGTCGCTGATGCCGTTCGTCATCCGCTGGATGGGCGAGGCGGGTTTTTCGGCCTTGCCGTGTGCGGCTTACGGCGTCGTGCTGGTCGGGGCGGGACTCTCCTATCAGTTGCTGGAAGCCGCGATCATCCGCCTGCATGGGCACGACGGCACGCTCGCGAGGGCCGTCGGCAACGACTTGAAGGCCAAGCTTTCGGCCCTCGGCTATCTCTCCGCGGTCGGCCTCGCCTTTGTCGATCCGCGAATTTCGATCGCCATTTATGTGTTGGTGGCCTTGAGCTGGCTGGTCCCGGATCCGCGGATCGAGCGGCAGCAGATCGCCGAGCATCGCGGCGAGCGGCCCTAGGCAGAATCTTGGAGGGCCCGAAGTTTGGCGCGGGCGCGGGCGCTCCTAAAAGCGGAGCCGCGCCATCGCCTTGAGGCCGTGGCTCGGGCGCACGCTGAATCTGAGCCCGCGGCGCCCCCGCTCCTCGGCGCGCTCGTTCGCGCTGGGGCCGAACGGCGGGGTCCACGCCGGCGTGGCTTCTTCCTCGAGGAAGCGACGGCCGAGTACCGGGCCGAGAACCGGGGCCTGCCGCGACCTCGCCAGCCTGTCGAAAATGCCAGTTTCGTCCGACTGCAGCTTCAGCCCAGGCATCCGTGGTTCCGCCGCGGCGGGAACAGCCGCAACCGCGATCAGCAGCACGAATAGCAGGCAGGGAGCGAGGCGCAGTACATCGGCCATGCTGCTATAACTCGCCGGCGCTGCATTCGGGTACGGTCGCTTGAGCGAATGACCCCGTGAAGGAGAGGCCGGCTTGCAAGCCCGCCGCCTGCTTCCCACTTCTCTCGCGAAGGAGCGGGCATTTGGAAAGCTGGCACGGAACAACCATCCTCGGGGTGAAGAAGGGCGGCCGCACGGTGATCGCCGGCGACGGCCAGGTCAGCCTCGGCAACACGGTGATCAAGCCCAATGCCAAGAAGGTGCGGCGGCTGGGCGCGGATGGCCCCAATGGCACAGGGAGCGTGATCGGCGGGTTCGCCGGCGCGACCGCCGACGCTTTCACCCTGTTCGAGCGGCTGGAAAAGAAGCTCGAGCAGCATAACGGCCAGCTGATGCGCGCCGCGGTCGAGCTCGCCAAGGACTGGCGGACCGACAAATACCTGCGCAACCTGGAGGCGATGATGATCGTCGCCGACGCCGAGGTGATGCTGATCCTGACCGGCACCGGCGACGTGCTCGAGCCCGAGAGCGAGGATGGCAATGCCATCGCCGCGATCGGCTCGGGCGGCAATTACGCGCTCGCCGCCGCCCGCGCGCTGACGGAATATGAGCCCGACCCCGAGGCACTCGCCCGCCGCGCGATGGCCATCGCCGCCGAAGTGTGCGTGTTCACCAACGACCGCCTGACGGTGGAGAGTGTCGGCGAATGAACCACGCTTTGACCCCCAAGGCGATTGTCGCCGCGCTCGACGAGCATATCGTCGGCCAGGACGACGCCAAAAAAGCGGTCGCTGTGGCGTTGCGCAACCGCTGGCGGCGCCAGCAGCTGTCGCCCGAACTGCGCGAGGAAGTGACCCCCAAGAACATCTTGATGATCGGGCCGACCGGTTGCGGCAAGACCGAGATCAGCCGGCGACTGGCGAAGCTCGCCGATGCGCCGTTCATCAAGGTCGAGGCGACCAAGTTCACCGAAGTCGGCTATGTCGGCCGCGACGTCGAGCAGATCGCCCGCGACCTGGTCGAGGAAGCGGTGCGATTGGAGCGCGAGCGGCGCCGCAACGCGGTCAAGTCGGCGGCCGAGGAAGCGGCGATGGAGAAATTGCTCGATGCGCTGACCGGCAAGGGATCGAGCGAGGCGACCCGCGCCAGCTTCCGCCAACGCTTCAAGGACGGCAGCCTCGCCACAGCCGAGGTCGAGATCGACGTCGACGAGGCCCCGGCGATGCCGTTCGAAATTCCCGGGATGGGCGCCCAGATGTTCGACTTGAAGTCGATCATGGGCAAGGCGATGGGCCAAACCCCGAAGAAGCGGCGCAAATTGAAGGTGCCAGACGCGTTCGCGCGGCTGACCGAGGAGGAGGCCGACCGAAGGCTCGATCCCGACGACGTCAACCGCGCCGCGCTGGCGGATGCGGAGGCCAACGGCATCATCTTCCTCGACGAGATCGACAAGATCGCGGTCAGCGACGTGCGCGGCGGATCGATTTCGCGCGAAGGCGTCCAGCGCGACCTGCTGCCGCTGATCGAGGGTACCACCGTCGCCACCAAATACGGGCCGCTCAAGACCGACCACATGCTGTTCATCGCCTCGGGCGCATTCCACCAGTCCAAGCCGGCCGACCTGCTGCCCGAGCTTCAGGGGCGCCTGCCGATCCGGGTCGAGCTGAAGGCGCTGACGCAAGCCGATTTCGTCCGCATCCTGTCGGCAACGCGGGCCAGCCTGACCGAACAGTACCAGGCGCTGCTGGCGACCGAGCAGGTGACCATCAATTTCACCCCCGAGGGCATCAACGCGCTCGCCCGCATCGCCGCGGAAGTGAACGAGGCGGTCGAGAACATCGGCGCGCGCCGGCTCCAGACGGTGATGGAGAAATTGCTCGAGGACATCAGCTTCACCGCCGAGGACCGCGCCGGCGAGACGCTGGTGGTCGACGCCGCCTTCGTCGACCAACAGCTGTCCAGCATCGCCCGCAATGCCGATTTGAGCCGCTACGTACTCTGACCGACCTCCCGGTACCGCCACACCAGGCCCTGCACGAACGGCGGCCACAGGCTGGTCCTGACCCCGGCGAGGCGCAGGCGGTCGGCGACCCAGCTGTTGCACGTGCGGATCGCGCTCTCCTTGCCGGTCGCGCGGTAGAACGCATCGGCCGGGCCATAACCGGGATGGGCGATGCGTTGCGACCGGCCGTGCGAGTCCAGGGCGAAGTCGGCGCGGATCGCCGCCCACAGCCGGCGATACTCCTCGGGACGGAGGCGGATTGCGCGCACCGCGTAGGCGGGATCGCCGACCCATTCGACGTGCATCACCCGCTTCCCGCCGGTCAGCGCCGACCATATCGTCCTTGGCTTGATGTCGCGCCACCGCGGCGTTTCCAAATAGACCCGCTCCTCGCCCGATCCGAACGCGACCCAGCGCGAACCGGGGTCGGGCGCGGCAAAATCGCGCTGCGGCAGCAGTGGGCGCCAGTCGAGCCCCTCGGCGCTGGCTGGCAGAATGAGGTCGGCGTGGATGCCGTTGTCGGCGAGGTAGACGGTGACGCCGCGCTCGGCCTCGTGCCAGCCGCGGTTGACCGGGATCAGCGAGCCAACCAGCGCGGCGAGCAGGTAGAGCGCCGGAACCGCCGCCAGACCGAGCACCACCCGCCGCAGCCACTTCCTCGATTTTTGCCTTCGCCGCGCCACTCGTCCTCCCTGGCCCGCTTTGCCTTGCGCCCAGCCTTGCTCCTTGCCTTGAACGGCCCGCCTGACTAGATGCCCGGTCGCCGTTCGAATAGCGGCAACTGGTCGGGGCGTAGCGCAGCCTGGTAGCGCATCACACTGGGGGTGTGGGGGTCGCTGGTTCGAATCCAGTCGCCCCGACCAACCCATCCAACGGAAAGATGTAGTTCCTTTATGTCCACCACCCCGCTCCTGATGCAGAGCACGGCCGCTTCGGCCAACAGCCCGTACGGCATCCTCATCGGAATCCTGCCCTGGCTGCTGATCTTCGTGATTTTCTATCTGCTGATGATCCGCCCGCAGCAAAAGCGGGTGAAGGACCATCAAGCGCTCGTCGCCGCGGTCAAGAAGGGCGATGAGGTGATCACCGGCGGCGGCATTCGCGGCCGGGTCACCAAGGTGACGGACGACGATGTCGAGGTCGAGATTGGTCCAGGCGTCAAGGTGCGGGTCGTCAAGGCGACGCTGAGCCACGTCGGGGCGTCCGCCAAGAAACCCGCGAACGACTGATGCTCGAGTTTCAACGGTGGAAGGTCTGGCTGATCTCGCTGGTCATCGCGGCCGGCGTGCTGTTTTCCATTC
>JBDTMX010000002.1:0-8457 GCA_039934055.1 Sphingomicrobium sp.
GGTCGCATCGAGCAGCCGGTCGAGCGCCAGGAAATCGGGCGGAGCGTCGGACGGAGCGGCTGCGCTCCCCGAGGCTGGCAATGGCGCCGCGCCGCCGGTCGCCCCGCCGCCGAGCGCCGCCGACAACAACGCGACATAGTCTGCGCGCGGCACGCTGATCGCGCCCAATGAGGCGAGGTGGTCGGTCATGAACTGGCAGTCGAGCAGGGTGAAGCCGCCGACCTTCAATCGCGCGACCAGCCAGGCGAGCGCGACCTTGGACGCGTCGGCCATCGTGCTGAACATGCTTTCGCCGAAGAACGCCCGGCCGAGCCTCACCCCGTAGAGGCCGCCGACCAGCTCACCATCCAACCAGACTTCGATCGAATGGGCGTGGCCGCTGGCGTGGAGCGCGAGCATGGCGTGTTCGATCTCGGCGTTGATCCAGGTCTCTTCGCGGTCGGCGCAGGCGCCAATCACGCCGGCGAAATCGCGGTCGAGAGTCACGTCGAAACGGCCCGAGCGGAGCGTCCGACGGAGCGAGCGCGATAGGTGAAAACGGTCGATCGGGACGATTGCACGGTTACGCGGCTCGACCCAGAACAGCTCGGCGGCGTCGCGGCTGTCGGCCATGGGGAATATTCCGGCTGCGTAACATTGCAGCAGGAGGCGGGGGTCGAGGCGACTCATCGGGCCATTATGACGCCCGCCTAGAGAATTTCGCGCACAATCTCCTGGGGGCGGCACAGGCGCACGCCCTTGTCGGTCTCGACCAGCGGGCGGTTGATCAGGATCGGATGCTCGACCATCGCATCGAGGATCGCGTCGTCGCTGATGTCGGGAGCGGTGAGGCCGAGCTTTTCGGCGAGCGGTTCCTTGGCGCGCAGGCCTTCGCGCGGCGGGATTCCGGCGCGCGCATAGAGCCGCTCGAGCTCGGCGCGGCTGGGCGGGTTGTCGAGATATTCATTGATGGTCAGTTCGGCGCCCGATTCTCGCAGGATTTCCAGTGTCTTGCGCGAAGTGCCGCAAGCCGGGTTGTGATGGATCAGAGCTTTCATTGCGGGACCGTATTTAGCTGCTATCGAGCGGCAGGCGCAATCAGGACGCGGCGGCCCGAATGAATCCAACGCCAAGTTTGTCGCGAAACCGGAACGATAATCTCCAAACGTCGTTCATCGGGTTGTGACACGTGCGCCGTCGCCTCCGGAAACGGGTACCGGAGCATTGTCCAAAAAGCTCAATAATCGGGAGAAAATCGATGCAAAAAACAATTCTGGCCATTGTCCTGGCGAGTTCGGTCTCGCTCAGCGCTTGCGCCACCAACAACCGCACGGCCGGTAATCTCGCCGAAGGCGCGGCTTATGGCGCCGCCGGCGGTGCCGTGGTCGGCGCGGTCGTTCCGGGCGTCAGCATAATTGAAGGCGCGGCAGTCGGCGCGGTCATCGGCGGCCTTGCCAACGCGGTCTGGGCCGATCGCAACAACGACGGCTATGTCGACGGATACGTCCAGAACGGGCAGTATTATGCCGGTACGCCGCAGGGCTATGACCCAACTCTGCGCGGTGTCGCCACCGGCGCTCTCGGTGGTGCCGCTCTCGGCGCAGCCGCCGGCGCGGTGATCCCGGGCCTCGGCATCCTCGAAGGCGCGGTTATCGGCGCAGCGGTCGGCGGCGTTGCCGGCGCGATCTGGGCCGACCGTAACAATGACGGCCGGGTCGACGGTTATGTGTACAACGGCCAATATTATGCCGGTGCACCAGCCACGACGACGCGGCCTACCTACACGGCTCCGCCCCGCAGCGGCGAGCGCGGATAATCCGGCGTTCGAGTGAACAGTAAGCGTAATATGCGCGCCGGATTGGTTCCGGCGCGCACTGTTTCGAAGGTAAGTGGTGTCGCGGCAGCCTTGATGCTTGCCGCGGCGCCACTTCCTTCATTTGCTGCCTCCCCTCCAGTGGCAGCTCCCCCTTTGTTGGCAGATTCCGCGGCGATCGCCGCCGGGAGAGCACCGGCCGTCGCCTTGTTCAATGACGGCGCCGGCATTACCGATTTCTACCGCGCCCGCGGCGGCCGCCCGCTGTGGCTTGCGCCGCAAACCGGAGCCGCACCCCAATTGATGCTGGGGCTGCTCGCCAGCGCCGCATTCGACGGGCTCAACCGCGACCGCTACCAGATCGATCGGGTCGCCCAGGCTCTGCGCGATGCGCGCCGCGGCAACGCTCGCGCCGTCAGCCGCGCGGACATGATGCTGAGCAAGGCCTTCGTCGCTTACGTCCAGGACCTACGCCGGGCGCCGAACATCGAGATCGTCTACGTCGACCGCGAGCTGGCTCCAGGGCCGCCGATGGCTCGGGCGCTGCTCGACAGCGCCGCTGCGGCGCCGTCGCTCGAGGCCTTCGTCGAGAATATGGGCTGGATGAACCCGATCTACGGCCAGTTGCGCCGAGCGCTGACCAGCGGCCGGTTCAGCAGCCCGAACGAGCGCGACTCGCTGTCCATCAATCTCGAGCGCGCGCGAGCGCTGCCATCGGGCAGCCAGCGCTACGTCGTCGTCAACACCGCCGCACAGCGCCTGGAAACGTATGAGAACGGGCGACAGGTCGACTCGATGCGGGTGGTCGTCGGCAAGCCCAAATATCCGACGCCGATGATGAACGCCTTCATCCGCGCCGCTGCCCTCAATCCTTATTGGAACGTGCCGCCAGACCTCGCCGCCGAGCGCATCGCGCCGAGCGTGGTCAAGCAGGGCGTCGGCTATCTCAAGGGGCTGGGTTACGAGGTGCTGTCCGACTGGGGCGACAACCCGACCGTCATCGACCCGCGCACGGTCGACTGGCAGGCGGTCGCCGACGGCAAGGACGAGGTCCGCATCCGCCAGCTTCCGGGACCGCACAACGCGCTTGGCAAAATGAAGTTCGTGTTCCCCAACGCTGAAGGCATCTTCCTTCACGACACGCCCGACCGGCAATTGCTGAGCGAAGCTTCGCGGCTTTACAGCGGCGGCTGCATCCGGCTCGAGGACGCGTCCCGGCTCGGACGCTGGCTGTTCGGCCGCGATCTCAAGAAAGACGGCAACGCGGCCGAGCAGATCGTCCCGATCCCGACGCCGGTTCCGCTTTACGTCACCTATCTGACGGCAGTTCCAAACGGCACCTCGATCGCTTATTTCGACGACGTGTACGGGCGGGATGCGGCGCGGCTTGCGACGTTGGGAAGCGGGAATCTGGCCGCCCGTTGATCATTCCGCTACCAGTCTGGTAGAGAAGAGCATCGGAGAAAAAGTGAACAGTTTGCGTGACTTCCGCGCGGCCACACGGTCGGCGCATTCCATCGGGCGGATCGCCGGCGTTGCAGCCGTGTCGCTCGCCGCGCTGGCCGTCGCCAATTCGGTGCCCGTGCCTGCACAGGCGTCGACCGCCGCTCCCGCGAGCGGCGGCGAGATCGCCGATTTCTATCGCTCGCGCGGCGGTAGTCCTTTGTGGCTTGCGCCGGCGTCGGGCAACGCCGCCCAGCTGCTGCTGCAGATGCTGGCCACGGCCCGCGCCGACAACCTCAACCCCAACCGCTATCATGTGAAGCAGCTGGCCAAGCTGGTCCAGGCGGCGGGGGGCGGCGATCCTCGGGCGGTGCAGCGCGCCGAGGCAATGCTGAGCCAGGAATTCGTCGCTTATGCGCGCGACCTCAGGCACGACCCGCACATCGGCATCATCTACGTCGATCCCGAGCTCAAGCCGGTCCCGCCGTCGGCGCGGACCTTGCTCAACCAGGCGGCGACGGCTCCGTCGCTGGCGCAGTTCGTCGGGCAGATGGGCTGGATGAGCCCGGTCTATGCCCAGCTTCGCCAGGCGCTCGCCAGTCGCATGTACGTCGGCGAGGCCCAGCGCCAGCAGCTGGCCGTCAACCTCGAGCGGGCGCGGGCGCTGCCGTCGGGCAACCAGCGCTATGCGGTGGTCAATCCGGCGGCGCAGCGGCTGTACATGTACGAGAACGGCCAGGTGGTCGACCAGATGCGGGTCGTCGCCGGGAGGCCCGACCCGGTCGCCCAGACGCCGATGATGAACGCCTACATCCGCTACGTCGCATTGAACCCCTATTGGAATTCGCCCGCCGACATCACCGCCCGCCGGCTCGCGCCCAAGGTGGTCAAGGGCGGGCGGGCCTATCTCAAAGAGAAGGGCTATGAAGTGCTGTCCGACTGGTCGGACCACGCGCACGTTATCGACCCCATGACGATCGACTGGAACGCGGTCGTCGCCGGCCGCGTCCAGGTCCGCATGCGCCAGAAGCCGGGACCCGCCAACTCGATGGGCCGGATGAAGTTCATGTTCCCCAACGAACAAGGAATCTGGCTCCACGACACGCCCGAGAAGGAAGTGATCGACGAAGCCGCGCGCCTCCAAAGCAATGGCTGCGTCAGGCTCCAGGATGCGCCGCGGTTCGCCCGCTGGCTGTTCGGTCACACGCTCAAGCCGCAAGGCGCCAAGCCCGAGCAGAAGGTGGCGCTGCCCGACCGGGTGCCGTTGTACATCACCTATCTGACGGCGGTCCCGAGTGGCAACGCAATCGTCTATTTCGAGGATCTCTACGGGCTCGACCGGCGCGCGCCCCGCTACGCCAGCCGCTAGGGATGCCGTCCGCAAGCTAGAAATTCGGGCTCCAGTCCGGATACCAGGTGATGTCCTGGGCGACGGGCCGGCCGCGACTGTCGCGGGCGGGGCGGAAACGCACATATTGCAGCGCGAGATCGCACATCAGGGAATCGACACTCCGGTCGCCGCTTGACCGGACAATTCGGCAGTTGGAGGGGGCGCCGTCGGTGTTGACCTTCAACGTGAGTCCCACGTTCCCGGTTGGCCGGCCACTGGCGGCAACGAGGTGGCGATATTCGCGGTTGGGTATCCGGGAGATTCGCTGAGCCGGCGTGAAGCCCGAGAAATCGCCATTGCCGCCGCCGCCGAGCCCGTTCCCGGAACCGCCGGCGCCGGTCCCGGAGCCGGCATTGACCGCACCCGCCGTGGCGGCGCTGCCGGTCGCGGCGATCCGCGCGGCGGTGACCGGCGGCTTGTCAGGAATGACCAGCTTGGGCGGTGGCGCGACGACCGGCGTGGGCAGTGCCTTTTTGGCCGCGGCTCCCGCTTTGTCCTTGGCGCGCTCGGGAGTTTGCCTGGGCGATGGGGGAGGCGGCGGTGGCGGTGGAGGCTCGAGGATGTCGAAGGTTTTGAGCCGTTCGACGGTCTGGCTGGCGGTGTGGACGCTGAGGCCCGACAGGATCAACGCCGCCAGCGCGATGTGCACGACGGCCACGCCGCCGAGCGCTTTCATCCGGTCCGGGTTGTCCGCGGCTCGATAGGCCATGTTCGCCTCACCGATGAGAAACGCACGCGGTGGCGAAAGTTTTCAGGCGACCCGCTGGTCTTCGAGCCATTTTTCCAGCCATTTGATGGTGTAGTTGCCGGCCAGGAATTCCTCGTCGCGGACGATTTGCTGGTGGAGCGGGATGGTGGTCTTCATGCCTTCGACGAGGAACTCCTCGAGCGCCCGTTGAAGGCGCATGATGCAGCGCTCGCGGGTCGAGCCGTAGACGATCAGCTTGGCGATCAGACTGTCGTAAAAAGGCGGCACCCGGTAGCCGGTGTAGAGGCCGCTATCGACCCGCACGTGCATTCCGCCGGGCGCGACGTAATTGTTCACCGTGCCAGGCGAGGGGGCGAAGTTCTGCGGGTCCTCGGCGTTGATGCGGCATTCGATCGCATGGCCGGTGAGGCAGATCTCGCCCTGGCGGCAGGACAGGCCGAGGCCGCTGGCGACGCGGATCTGCTCGCGGACCAGGTCGAGGCCGCTGATCATCTCGGTCACCGGGTGCTCGACCTGGAGCCGGGTGTTCATTTCGATGAAGTAGAATTCGCCGTCCTCGTAGAGGAACTCGACGGTCCCGGCGCCGCGATAGCTCATCTCGGCCATCGCCTTGGCGACGATCCCGCCCATATGTTCGCGTTGCTCGGAGGTGATCACCGGGGAAGGCGCTTCCTCGAGCAGTTTCTGGTGGCGGCGCTGGATCGAGCAGTCGCGCTCGCCGATGTGGATGGCATTGCCGGCGCCGTCGCCGAACACCTGAAACTCGATGTGGCGCGGG
Organism: Sphingomicrobium sp.; assembly: GCA_039934055.1. Taxonomy (GTDB): domain Bacteria; phylum Pseudomonadota; class Alphaproteobacteria; order Sphingomonadales; family Sphingomonadaceae; genus Sphingomicrobium. The sequence goes on from JBDTMX010000002.1 coordinate 6,113, forward strand.
TCGGCGAGGTATTTCTCGAGATAGATGGTGTCGTCACCGAACGCCGCCCGGGCCTCCGACGCCGCCTGGCTCATCAGGCTTTCCAATTGGGCTTCGGATGTGACGACCTTCATGCCGCGCCCGCCGCCGCCCGACGCGGCCTTGATCAGCACCGGATAGCCGACCTTCTTGGCGATCTTGCGGGCTTCGGCGATGCTTTTGAGCGGGCCGTCGGAGCCGGGCACCAGCGGCAGGCCGAGCTTGGCGGCGGTGCGCTTGGCCTCGATCTTGTCGCCCATGGTGCGGATGTGCTCGGGCTTGGCGCCGACGAAGATGATGTTGTGGAGCTCGACGATCTCCGCGAACTGCGCGTTCTCGCTGAGGAAGCCGTAGCCGGGATGGATCGCGTCGGCGTGGACGACCTCGGCGGCGGAGATAATGTTGGGGATGTTGAGGTAGGATTCGGTCGCCGGCGGCGGGCCGATGCAGACCGTCTCATCGGCCAGCCGCACGTGCATCGCGTCGGCGTCCGCAGTCGAATGGACGGCGACCGTCTTGATGCCCATTTCATGGCACGCGCGGTGGATGCGCAGCGCGATCTCGCCGCGGTTGGCAATCAGGAGCTTCTTGATCGGCATCGCGTCAGGCTGGCCGTCAGCCGATGATCACGAGCGGCTGATCGAATTCCACGGGCTGGGCATCGGCGACGAGGATCTTCTTGATCACTCCGCCGCCCGGCGCGGTGATCGGGTTCATGACCTTCATCGCCTCGATGATCAGCAGGGTGTCGCCCGCCTTGACCGGGGCGCCAACGGCGATGAACGGGTCGCCGCCGGGCTCGGCCGACAAGAAGGCGGTGCCGACAATCGGCGACTTGATGGTGTCGCCGGAGATTTCCTCGGCGGACATGGCGGCCGGCTGGCCTTTATCGCCGGGAGTCGCTGTCGTCGGCTGAGCCGCCGCGGCTGCTGCGCCGATCACCGGCGCATGGCCGCGGCCGACCCTGATCCGGAGCTCGCCGTCGGCGACTTCGATCTCGGTCAGCCCGTTCGCGGTCAGCAGGGCAGCGAGCTCCTGGACCAGCTTGGCATCGATGCGCATTGATCCGTCCTTGGCCTGGCCCCGTTTGGCGGAGCTTGGGGCAGGTTTGCCAGGTTCGGCCATTGCAAAAGTCCCCCTATTGAATCTGGCCAATCGCTGTCGCCGCGGTTCCCTTGCAGAGGTGGGCGGCCGCGTCCAGTGCAAGGACGTAGCCGAGCGCTCCGAAGCCGGCGATCGAGCCGCGCGCGACCTGCGCGATCATGCTCTGCCGGCGGAAATGCTCGCGCGCATAGACGTTCGACAGATGGACCTCGATGACCGGGATCGGCAATGCGGCTACTGCGTCGCGGAGGGCGATCGACGTGTGGGCGTAGCCGCCGGCGTTGATGATTACGGCGGCCGCCTTGGCCATCGCCTCGTGGAGCCAGTCGACCAGCACGCCTTCATGATTCGATTGGCGCACGTCTAGCTTGAGATGGAGGGCTTTGGCCCGCTGCTCCATCGCGGCCTGGATATCTGCAAGCGTCTGGTTGCCGTATATCCGCGGTTCGCGCTGGCCGAGCAGGTTGAGATTGGGTCCATTGAGGACGAAGACAATGTCGGTCATTTGCGCTTGGCCGTGGACCTTCCTATCTGCTTTTTGTCAATGACCATCGACGCCCAACAGAGCCTCGCGATCCGCGTCAACGGCGAGCAACGCCGGGTTCCCGGCGGACTCAGCATAGCGAAAATGCTGGCCGGAATGGGGCTGGATCCGCTGCGCGTGGCGGTCGAGCGCAACCTCGAAGTCGTGCCGCGCTCGAGCCTGGCCGACGTGCCGGTCGAGGATGGCGACGAATATGAAGTGGTCCATTTTGTCGGAGGCGGTTGAGTGACGGCGCACCAGAACATCGCAAGCGACAGCTGGACCGTCGCGGGACGGACCTTCACCTCGCGGCTGATCGTCGGCACCGGCAAGTACAAGAACTTCGAGGAGAATGCGGCGGCGGTCGAGGCGTCGGGGGCAGAGATCGTCACGGTCGCGGTGCGGCGGGTCAACATCGCCGACCCCAAGCAGCCGATGCTGACCGACTTCATCGACCCCAAGAAAATCACCTATCTGCCCAACACCGCCGGCTGCTTCACCGGCGAAGACGCGATCCGCACGCTGCGGCTGGCGCGCGAGGCGGGCGGCTGGACGCTGGTCAAGCTGGAGGTGCTGGGCGAGGCCAAGACGCTCTATCCGGACATGGTCGAGACGCTGCGGGCGACCGAAATCCTGGCCAAGGAAGGCTTCGAGCCGATGGTCTATTGCGCCGACGACCCGATCGCGGCGCGGCGGCTGG
>JBDTMX010000003.1:0-4039 GCA_039934055.1 Sphingomicrobium sp.
CGTGTTGAACAGGAAGTGCGGGTTGAGCTGATAACGCAGCATCGCCAGCTGCGCGGTCGAGGCCTGGCTCTCGAGCCGCTCGCGCTGGTCGATCTGCTCCTCGAGCAGCAAGAAGTAGTTGATCCCGTAATAGAGCGCCGCCCACGCCGCCAGCAGCGCGAAATTGAGCAGGATCGCGCCCAGATATTCGACCCCGACCGGCCGCGCATCGGGTTTGAGGAAAGTCGCGAAGCTCCACGTCTCGATCACTGAAAATGCGGTCGAGGCGAGCACCACCGCGACCAGCGACAGGGCCACGGTCAACAAGGCGCGCATCGCGATCAGCCGGCGGAACAGCGTCGCCAGGAGCAGGGTCAGCGAGTAGCCGGTGGCGGTCAGCAACAGGGTGTGGACGACGAACATCCACCCCATGCTGTTGGCGAACCCCGACAGTGACCGCAGGATGAAGTAGCCGGTCCAGCCGGCCGACTGCAGGATCCAGAAGGCGCGGTTCTTGTCGTCGAAGAACGGCTGGTCGAGCCCGATGCCCTCGGCGATCGGCGCCGCCGGCGACTGAATGCGCGGCGCGTCGGGCCGGCTTGCCCGCCTCGTCGGCCGCTGCCGCCTGTCCAGTGCCGCGCTGTCAGTTGCCATCGCGCTGGATATAGGCCGGGAACTTCGTCATTGCGAGAAGCGCCTTGACACGACCGGCCGCGCGGCAGTCCAATTGGCGACGGAGATGTCTATGAACGAAACCGCGCCGCGCGCTGCATTCAGCAGCATGGCGGACGGCACCGCCGAGGACTGGGCGGTGATCGCGCCGCAATTCTTCGGCTACAGCGCCGGCCTGCCCGACCGAATCCTCGGCCATTTGCGGCTGCTCGACGGCGATTATGGCGGGTTCCCGGTCGACCGGTTGCAACATTCGCTGCAGACTGCGACCCGCGCCCACCGCGCCGGCGAGGACGAGGATTATGTCGTGATGGCGCTGCTCCACGACATCGGCGACACGCTGGGATCCTACAACCACCCCGACATCGCCGCCGCGATCCTCAAGCCGTTCGTCGACGACAAGCTGCACTGGATCGCCGAGAAGCACGGCGTCTTCCAGGGCTATTATTTCTTCCATTACATCGGCCTCGACCGCGACATGCGCGAGGCCTTCCGCGGCCATCCGCACTTCGAAGACGCCGCCCGCTTCTGCGAGCTTTACGACCAGGCAGCGTTCGATCCCGACTACGACAGCGCGCCCCTGACCTTCTTCGAGCCGATGCTGCGACGGGTATTCGCGGCACCGAAACGTTCGATCTACGTTGGTATCGCTGAATCCGGCTAAGGAACCAGCAATGCAATTTGGGTCCCGCGCGGCGCTCCTTGCCGCACTTGTGACGATGTCCGCCTGTCGAATGACCGACCAGACCCAAGGTGCCGAGCCAAAGACGGCGGAAGTGGCCGCCATCGCGCCGATTCTGACCACGCCCGACGCTCGCGACAGCCACAGCTATGCGCGTCCGCTGGAAGCGCGGGTCTACCATGTCGCGCTCGACCTCGACGTCGATTTCGCCGCCCGACGCATCGGCGGCACCGCAACCCTCGACATCGCACGCCGGCCCGACGCCAGAGAGATCGTGCTCGACGACAACGGCCTCGAGATCGACAGCGTCGCCGACGCGGCAGGCAAGGCGCTGGCGTGGAAGGTCGGCACCGCGGACGAGACTCTCGGTGCGCCGCTGGCGATCGCACTCAATCCGGACACCAAGCGGATCGTGATCCGCTACAAGAGCGCTCCCGACGCCGGCGCGCTCCTCTGGCTGACACCCGAGCAGACCGCCGGCAAGACCCAGCCCTATCTGTTCAGCCAGGGCGAAGCGATCGAGAACCGCAGCTGGATCCCGACCCAGGATTCGCCCGGCATCCGCCAGACCTGGGAAGCGAAGATCAGCGTCGCCAAGCCGCTGACCGTCGTCATGTCGGCGCCGCGCGCCGCCGATCCGGTCGACCACGGCGACGAACGCACCTTTGCGTTCCGCATGGACCACAGCGTCGCTCCGTACATGATCGCGTTCGCGGTCGGCGATCTCGCCTTCAAGCCCTTGGGACCGCGCTCGGGGGTGTGGACCGAACCGGCGATGCTCGACGCGGCCGCCGCCGAGCTATCCGACACCGAGAAGATGATCGCCGCCGCCGAGCAGCTCTACGGGCCCTATCGCTGGGGACGTTACGACATGCTGGTGTTGCCGCCGTCATTCCCGTTTGGGGGGATGGAGAATCCGACCATGACCTTTTTGACGCCGACCATCATCGCCGGCGACAAGAGCCTGGTCAGCGTGGTCGCGCACGAGCTCGCCCACAGCTGGTCGGGTAACCTTGCGACCAACGCCACCTGGAACGACTTCTGGCTCAACGAGGGCATGACCACCTACGCCGAGCGGCGGATTGTCGAGCAGATCTACGGCCCCAAGGTCGCGGCGCAGCAGGTCGCGCTTGGCGTCGATGCGCTCAACAAGGCCGTGGCCGAGAACGGTGGCCCGACCGGGCCCGACACCAGGCTTCATCTCGATGCCGACGGGCGCAACCCCGACGACGTTTCGAGCGACATCGCCTACGAGAAGGGCGCCGCGTTCCTGCGCACCATCGAGGCGGTGGTCGGGCGGGCACGCTTCGACGCATACCTCAAGGGCTGGTTCAACCGGCATTTGTTCCAGCCGGTGACCTCGGCGATGTTCCTCGCCGACCTTCGCCAGTATCTGGTCAAGGGCGACCAGGGCCTCGAGCGGCGACTGATGCTCGACCAGTGGGTCTACCAGCCCGGGATTCCGGCCAACATGGTCAAGCCCGACCCCAACGCCTTTGCCGAGGCCGACCAGGCGGTTGCGGCCTTCGCCCGCGGCGGCGCTCCCGACACCGCGGCATGGGGCCGCTGGACCACCGACGAGCGGCTGCGTTTCCTCAACAAGCTGCCGCGCACGCTGCCCAGGCCGCGGCTCGACGCGCTCAACGCCGCTTTCGGGCTGAATGACGCCCGCAACATGGAGGTGCGCTTTGCGTGGCTCGATCTGGCAGTCGGCAACCATTACGGCCCGGCGGTCTCGTCGCTCGAGCAGTTCCTGACCACCCAGGGCCGCGGCAAGTTCGTCAAGCCGCTGATCAAGGCGCTGGCCAAGGATCCGCAGTGGGGCCGGCCGATCGCGCAGCGGATCTACTCCCGAGCCCGGCCGCTCTATCATCCGATGGTCACCCGCGACCTCGACAAGCTCGAATTATGAGCCCTTCCCCACGAAATCGTGGGCAGAAAACAAACAGGCGCCCTTAACCGCCCTTAAACGGTCTTTCGTTACCTCCATCCCAGACGGGAAACGGCAGGCCGGATGTACGAAGCACCAGATCGCTACAAGCGCATGATCTCTGCCCGCCTTCCCGGCGGCGAATCGCTTGGCCTGACCAGCAGTGACGGCGACGGGGACAGCTCCCCGTTGCGGGACGTGCAGCTGATCTCGCGCGCCGAACTGGCGCCGTTTTTCGCCGCCGCCAACATCGTCGCCGCGCTGATGATGGTCGCCGTCCTGTGGGGCGAGGTCGCCGTGCAATGGCTGCTGCCGTGGTTCGGCGCCGTCGGCCTGGTCAACCTTGCCGCCATGCAGATGGCGCGCAACCAGGCGGTGACCCACGTCGGCCGCTCGGGCCACCGGGTGCCGCAATGGCGCATGATCGGCGACGTCACGGTCCGCGCCGTGCTGTGGATCAGTCTGCCGCTCGCCATGTTTCCTTGGCTCCAGCCTAACACCCAGGTGATCGCCGCCTCGCTGATGGCCGGACTCGGCATCGGCGCTCTGGGACTGGTCGTCGTCCCGCCGTGCGTCACCGCGTGGATGTCGGTGTTCACCGCCGGCATCAGCGGCGCCATGCTGATCGGCCGCCACACCGTCCCCTTCCAGCACATGTTGTCGATCATGTTCACCCTGGGAGTCGCGATCTTCGGCGTGCTCGCCGTCGCCCGCTGGTCGTTCCAGCAGCTCCAGGCCAACGCCGACTTCGGCTCGCAGAGCGAAAGCGCCAGCCT
>JBDTMX010000004.1:0-9244 GCA_039934055.1 Sphingomicrobium sp.
TCGTGCCGGGATCGGCGATGCTGGTCGGCGGCGACCCGGGGATCGGCAAGTCGACGCTGCTGCTTCAGGTCGGGGCGCGGCTGGCCGAGCAGGGCCGGAGCGTGGTCTATGTCTCGGGCGAGGAATCGGCCGAGCAGATCCGGCTGCGCGCGGTGCGGTTGGGGCTGGGCAAGGCGCCGGTGCTGCTGGCGGCCGCGACTTCGGTCCGCGATATATTGACCACGGTCGAGGGCGAACCGCCGGCGCTGCTGGTGATCGATTCGATCCAGACCATGCATTCCGATTTGATCGAGGGCGCGCCCGGGACCGTCAGCCAGGTTCGCGCGTCGGCGCAGGAACTGGTGCGGTTCGCCAAGGAGCAGGGCAGCGCGGTGGTGCTGGTCGGCCACGTCACCAAGGACGGCAGCATCGCGGGCCCGCGCGTGCTCGAGCATATGGTCGACACGGTGCTGAGCTTCGAGGGCGAGCGCAGCCACCAGTACCGGATCCTGCGGGCGATGAAGAACCGCTTCGGCGGGACCGACGAAATCGGCGTGTTCGCGATGGAGGAGGCGGGGCTGAGCCAGGTCCCTGACCCGTCGGCGTTGTTTCTCACCCGGCGTTCGAAGCCGGTCACCGGGACCAGCGTGTTCCCGGCGCTGGAAGGGACGCGGCCGGTGCTGGTTGAAATCCAGGCGCTGACCGTGCGGCTGGCGAGCGGGGCGACTCCGCGGCGCGCCGCAGTCGGTTGGGACTCGGGCCGGCTGGCGATGATCCTCGCGGTGTTGGAGGCGCGCTGCGGGCTGAGCTTCGGGACGGCCGAGGTCTATTTGAATGTCGCGGGTGGATATCGGCTGTCAGACCCGGCGGCGGACCTGGCGGTGGCGGCGGCGCTGATCTCGGCGCTGGCCGAGCGGCCGGTGCCAACGGCAACCGTGGTGCTCGGCGAGATCGCGCTGTCGGGCGAGGTGCGGGCGGTCGCCCATGCGCCGCTGAGGCTCAAGGAATCGGCCAAGCTCGGGTTCGAGACGGCGTGGGTGCCGCCCGGGGTCAAAGGCGGCGACGGCATCGCGTTGGCCGAGTTCGCCAATCTGAAGGCGCTCGCGGACCAATTCCTCGGCCGCTAATCTTGGCTGGTGAACCGCTCGATAGACCGCTAGCCGCAGCCGCATGAGCGCGCTCGACATCTTCGTCATCCTGCTGCTCGGCGGCGGGGCGATCATCGGCTTTGTGCGGGGCTTCGTCCACGAAGTGCTGTCGCTGTTCGCGTGGGTGGTGGCGATTGCTGTGCTCAAGCTGTTCCACACCCAGCTGTCGGTCGGGCTGACGGACGCGGTCGGGACGGCGGCGGGCGCGGCCGTGGTGGCGTTCGCTTTGCTGTTCATCCCGAGCTTCCTGCTGGTCAAGCTGCTGGCGCGCTCGATCGGCGGCAGAACGCGCAAATCGGTATTGGGCCCGGTTGACCGGGTGCTCGGCGGCGGGTTCGGGATGATCAAGGGGCTGCTCGGCGCGACCCTGTTTTTCCTCCTCGCCAACCTCGCCACCGACATGGTCTATGGACCCACCGCCGACCGGCCGGAGTGGATGACCAGCTCGCGGACCTATCCGCTGTTGAACGCCAGCGGGTTGGCGATCGTCGACTGGGTCGAAAAGCGCCGGCTCAAGGTCAACCCGGCATGATCCGGCTGTACGACACGATGGCGCGCGAGAAGCGGGAGTTTGCGCCGGCCGATCCGAAGCGGATCACGATGTATGTGTGCGGGCCGACGGTCTACGGGCGCGCGCACATCGGCAATGCGCGGCCGGCGGTGGTGTTCGACACGCTCGCTCGGCTGATCCGCCACCAATACGGGCCGGATAGCCTGACCTATGCGCGCAACGTCACCGACGTCGACGACAAGATCATCGCCGCGGCCGAGGCCGAGGGGGTCGATCCCGGGGTGATCACCGAACGCTATGAACGGCATTATCTCGAGGACATGGGCGCGCTCGGTGTGCGCGACCCCGATCTCGCGCCGCACGCGACCGCCGAGATCGGCCCGATGGTGGCGATGATCGAGAGGCTGATCGGGCTCGGCAACGCCTACGAGGCGCAGGGCCATGTGCTGTTCAACGTGCCGTCCGATCCGGATTACGGTGCGCTGAGCCGCCGCGACCGCGACGCAATGCTGGCGGGCGCGCGGGTCGAGGTCGCGCCGTACAAGCGCGACCCGGCGGACTTCGTGCTGTGGAAGCCGAGCGATGAGGGTGTGATCGGGTGGGATTCGCCGTGGGGCCGGGGCCGGCCGGGGTGGCACATCGAATGCTCGGCGATGATCGGCGCGCATTTCGGCGAGACGATCGACATCCACGGCGGCGGATTGGACCTCATCTTCCCGCACCATGAGAATGAGATCGCGCAGAGCCGCTGCGCGCATGGGGGAGCGCCGCTGGCGCGATACTGGGTGCACAACGGCTTCGTCGACATGGGCGCGGAGAAGATGTCGAAGTCGCTGGGCAATATCGTGACGGTGGGCGACTTGCTGGCGGCCGGCCATCGCGGCGAGACGCTGCGGCTGGCCTTGCTGTCGGCGCATTATCGCCAGCCACTGGCATGGACCGAGGCGGCAGTCGCGCAGGCGAAAACCATGCTCGACCGGCTGTACCGGGCCGCAGAAGATGCAGCGCCGGGCGAGGTCGATACGGGAGTGATTGAAGCCCTCTCCGACGATCTCAACACCCCGCTCGCGCTGTCGCGGCTGATGGCGCTCGATGATCCAGGCGCGATCAGGGCCAGCGCAGGCTTGCTCGGTTTGCTTGAACAGGATTCGGATAACTGGTTCCGCGGCGATGACGGCGGCGATGTCGATGCCAAGATCGCCGAACGCGCGGAGGCCAAGGCGCGGCGCGACTTCGCGGCGGCGGACCGCATTCGCGACGAGCTGGCGGCCGAAGGGATCGTGCTTGAAGACGGGCCGGAGGGGACGACATGGCGCCGGTCATGAACGCGCCGCTCTACACCATGGAGATCCTGCGGCTGGCGGGGTCGCTGCCCGATCCGGCGAAGCTCGGGCGGATCGATGGGATGGCCGAGCTGCGCTCGCCGACCTGCGGCAGCACGGTGCGAACCGAAGTGATGATGGAAGCGGGAGCGGTCGAGGCGGTTGCGCAGCAGGTTCGCGCCTGCGCGTTCGGCCAGGCGTCGGCTTCGCTGGTTGCGCGGCATGCGCGGGGGCGAACCCGCGATGAGGTCGCCGAGACGCTTGCTGCTTTGTCCGGCTGGCTCGACGGCAGCCGCGACGACCCCGGTGGAAGCTGGGGGCTCGAAGCGCTCGCCCCGGCGCGGTCGCGGACATCGCGTCACGGCGCAATCCTGCTGCCGCTGCGGGCGCTGCTCGCGGCCATCGAGGAAGCGGCGTCTTGAACGGCGCTCAAACCGCGGTGGCCGGCACGACCTTGCTCAGCATCGCGTTCATGCTCGGGGCGGCGTTGATCTTCGTCACCTTGTTCCGCAAATTGGGCCTCGGCGCGACGCTCGGCTACATCGTCGGCGGAGCGGTCATCGGCCCCTATGCGCTGGGCCTGATCGCCGACCCCGACGCGGTCATGCGGGTGTCCGAGATCGGCATCGCGTTCCTGCTGTTCCTGGTCGGGCTCGAACTCAATCCGAGCCGCTTGTGGCGCTTGCGCAAGGACATTTTCGGGCTCGGCTTCGTCCAGGTCGTGCTGTGCGGCCTGGCGCTGAGCGCGCTCATCTATTTCGTGCTCGGCTTCAGCATCCAGGCGAGCATTGCCCTTGGCCTTCCGCTCGGCCTGTCGTCGACCGCGCAGGTGCTGCCGATGCTGCGTTCGTCGGGACAGCTCAATACGCGGCGCGGCGAGCGGGCGTTCTCGGTCCTGCTGTTCCAGGACCTGTCGATCGTCCCGATGATCACCATCATCGCGGCTTTGTCGCGCGCTCCGCTCGATCCCGCCGCGCCACCGGGCTGGATGCTCGCCCTCTATACGGTCGGCGCGATCGTCGGCCTGGTGCTGGCCGGGCGCTACATCCTCAACCCATTGTTCCGGCTGGTCGGCCGGCTGGGCGAGCGCGAGCTGTTCGTCGTCGCCGGACTGTTCGCGGTCATTGCCAGCGCGGCGCTGATGCAGACGCTGCATTTGTCGGTCGCACTGGGCGCGTTCATCGCCGGAGTGGTACTCGCGGAGTCGCCGTACCGGCACGAGCTCGAAAGCGACGTCGAGCCGTTCCGCTCGATCCTGCTTGGCATGTTCTTCCTGTCGGTGGGGATGCTGATCGATTTTCACGCGATCGCCTCCGACCCGCTGCTGGTCGCGGGCGCGGCGGTGGCGATCGTCATCGTCAAGGCATTGCTGATCGCCGGCCTGGCGCGAATGTTCGGGATGCGAATGGGCCGGGCGATCTGGCTCGGGCTGCTGTTGAGCCAGGCCGGCGAGTTCAGCTTCGTGCTGTTCGGGCAGGCGGCGACGGCCAAGCTGATCTTGCCCGAGGCGGCGTCGCTGTTCAGCGCAATCGTCACCGTGTCGATGATCTCGACCCCGTTCCTGATGCAGGTCACCGAATGGGTCCTGAAGCGAATCCCGGATGCCGAGGTTGATCTCGAGGGACCGGAGTTCTCGCCCGAGACCAATGCCATCGTCGTCGGCTACGGGCGGTTCGGCCAGACCGTCGCCCAGATGCTCCAGGCCAAGCGCATCCCGGTCACGCTGATCGACAGCAAGCCGTCGCAGATCGAGCTGAGCCAGGAGTTCGGGACCAAGGTCTATTACGGCGACGGCACCCGCATCAACCTGCTGCGCACCGCCGGCGCCGAGACCGCCGAGGCGATCCTGTTCTGCCAGGATGGGCAGGATCTCGACCGCGCGAAGCTCGAGGCGGTGCTCGAAGCGTTCCCGCAGGCGATGGTGATGGTCCGGGTCTACGACCGGCGGCAGGTGATCGAGTTCGCCGGGCTCGAAGTTGGGCTGATCCAGCGCGAGCTGTTCGAAAGCGCGGTGGTGATGGGCCGCGAGGCACTGCTCAAGCTGCGCATTGCCAGCCGCGAGGTCGACCGGGTCGAGGCCGCCTACCGCCAGCGGGACGCCGAGCGGATGGAGGTGCAGAGCAAGACCGGCGACCTGCGCGCCGCCCAGGACCGAATGTTCGGGTCCGATTCCTCGCTTCCCGACGAGCCGGCGCGCGACATGATCTAGGAGTCAGCCGTCGGCGTTGAGGTGCTGCTCGAGCGCCAGAACGATCGATTCGACCACATCGCGATGCGCGCCGTCGCCGCTTTTCACATGGATATGCGCCGAGGCGTAGGACGGCCGCCGCTCCTTATCGAGGCGCGCGAGCGTGGCCTTGGGGTCGCCGTTGCGAAGCAGCGGGCGAGTGTTGCGGCGCGAGGTGCGCTCGGAGAGGATGTCGACCGGAGCGTCGAGCCAGACCGTGATCGCGCGGGTGTTGAGCAAGTCGCGGGTGCGGGGATCGACGAACACGCCGCCGCCGGTCGCGATCACCCTTACCTGGCCGTCGACCAGCCGGGCGACCAGCCGGCGTTCGCCGTCGCGAAAGTCTTCCTCTCCGAAACGCTCGAACACCTCGGCCGCGGACAGGCCCGACGCATCCTCGATCGCGGTGTCGCTGTCGACGAACGGCAGGCCAAGCCGCCGCGCCAGCCGCCGGCCGACGGTCGATTTGCCAACCCCCATCAGCCCGACAAGGACGATGGGGCGGTCGAGAAGATGGGCCAAGTCGTGCACGGGTGGGCTATACAGCGGTGGGCAAGGTCGGCAAAAGCCCGATTGCACAGCCATCAAAGCGGAAAATCGATGTCGCGATTCGTAATTCTCATCCTTGTCGCGGTGCTGGTCGTCGGCGCCCTGATCTTCCTTTCGACCCAGGCGCGCGAAGTGCCGACACGAACCATCGAGACCGATGTCAGCCAGGGCGCCAATGCGCGCTAGGGAGCTGTTGATCCTCTCGACTGCCGTGGCGCTGCCGGCGCTGGCGCAGGACCGCGCCCAGCCGGTCGCCGTGCCGAAGCCAGCCGTCACTCCGACCCCGACCCCGACGCCTTCGCAGGCGTCAACGCCAGCAACCGCGGTGACCCCCGGCCCGAGCCAGGCGGCGCAAGCCGGCGGCGGATTCGGCGAGAGCCAGACCGGAGTGACAGAGGTCAGTGCGGTTGAGCTTCCGACGACGCGGACTCCGCCGGTCGAGCTGCCCGACCGGGCGCGGCGCGACCCGTGGGTCGTCGGCCGGCTCGATCCGGTCCAGCTCGGCCTCGGCGCGAACCCTTGGGGCGCCGCCAGCGGCGCGTTCCTGTCGAGCCTGATGCGGCGAATGGACACGCCAATCGCATCGCGCTGGGCGCATATCGCGCTGCGCAACGCGCTGCTGGCAAGGATCCGGGCGCCGCGCAACGTCAACCCGGTCGACTGGACGGCCGAGCGCGCCTGGCTGCTGCTGAGGATGGGCGAGGCCGACCCGGCGCGGATGCTGGTCTCGGGGGTCGACGTCGACAAATTCACCCCGAAAATGTTCCAGGTGGCGGTGCAAAGCGCGCTCGCCAATGCCGATCCGTCGGGCCTGTGCCCGCTCCAGGATGGTATCCAGAAGGTCGAGCGCGGCATCTATCCGCTGGTCGACGCGATGTGCGCGTCGCTGTCGGGCGAGCCGGAGAGCGCCGCGGCGCAGATCGATTCGGCCCGGCGCCGCGGGCGGATCGGCGGCATCGACCTCGCGCTGGCCCAGAAAGTGGTCGGAGCCGGCGCCGATACCGGCCGCGCGGTGACCGTCGAGTGGGAGCCGGTCGACCGGCTGACCAGCTGGCGCTTCGGCCTCGCGACAGCGACCGGGATGGCGCTGCCCGACCGGCTGCTGAAGTCGGCCTCTCCGCAGCTGCGCGCGTGGCAGGCGCGGGCGCCGTTGCTGTCGCCGCAGCAGCGGCTCGATTCAGCGCGCATCGCGACCGGGCTGGGCGTGTTCTCGTCGCAGTCGCTGGTCGATCTCTATTCGACGATCTACGATTCCACCGACCCCAACCAATTGTCCGAGACCGACGCGTGGCAGTTGCGGCTGGCGTTCGTCGGGCGCGACCGCGACACGCGGATCAAGGCGATCCGGCGGCTGTGGGCGCTGGGCGACAAGAGTCCGTACCAGGTCGAGGCGTCGCGGGCGCTGGCGGCGCGCGCCGCGACCCGCATCGCGCCGGACCCTGACTTGCAGGACGATGCGCCGGCGTTGATCGCGTCGATGCTCACCGCCGGATACGACCGCGAGGCCGCGCGCTGGATCCCGGCGGTGCGGCGGATGGACGAGCGTTTCGCCGACGAGGGCTGGGCGATGCTGGCGCTGGCTGCTCCCCAGACCACCGGGCTCGACCTCAGTTACGGCCGCATCAGCGCCTTTATCGGCCGCGACCAGAGCCCGGGCAAGAAACGCAGCGCGTTGCTGGTCGCGGGCTTGGCCGGGCTCGGCCGGATCGATGGCCGCAGCGCCGACCGGCTGAACCGCCGCTACGGCCTCGCCATCGGCCACCGCACGCGCTGGACCCAGCTGATCGACAGCTCGGCGGCGCTCGGCCAATCGGGCACCGTGCTGGTGCTGGCCGGGACCGGCTTCCAGGCGGCCGGCTTCGATCAACTGCCCTCGTCCCACCTCTACCACGCGGTCGCGGCGCTCAACCGGACCGGGCAGGGCTACACCGCGAGGATGATCGCCGCCGAGGCGCTCGCCCGCACGTGACCGACGACGATCGGGCGCTGGTCGACCGCTTCCTCGACATGATGGCGGCGGAGGCCGGCGCTTCGCCGCATACTCTCGCCGCCTACCGCAACGACATCACGCGCGCCGCCGAGGACCTGGGCGGGCCGCTCGGGACGGCCAATGCGGCAAAGCTGTCGCGGCTCGGCGCCGAGTGGGCGGCGCTGTCGCCGGCGACCGTCGCCCGCCGGTCGGCGGCGCTGCGGCGATTCTTCGGTTTCCTGATGGACGAGGGCTTCCGCGACGACGACCCGTCGGCCGCGCTGCCACGGCCGAGGCTCGAGCGGCCCCTGCCGCGCATCCTCGACGAGCGCGAGGTAACGTCGATCTTCGAGGCCGCGGAGGAGCGGGCGGCGAGCGGCGAGCCGACGGCGGTGCGCAACCTCGCGATCCTCGAACTGCTCTACGGCTCGGGGGTCCGCGCCAGCGAGCTGGTGACATTGGGCCGCGGCGCGGTGCGCAAGGGGCAGCCATTCGTCATCCTGCGCGGCAAGGGTAACAAGGAGCGGCTGGTGCCGATTTCGGGGCGGGCCGAGACCGCGGTCGAGCGCTGGCTGGAATTCGTCCCGCGGGACAGCCTGTGGCTGTTCCCCAGCGGCAAGCGTCACCTGAGCCGTGTCCGGTTGTTCCAGATTGTCCGCGAGATCGGCGGCCTGGCCGGCATTTCCCCCGAGCGTATCAGCCCGCACGTGCTGCGGCACGCGTTCGCCACCCATTTGCTGGCCGGCGGGGCCGACTTGAGGGTGCTGCAATCGCTGCTCGGCCACGCCGACATCGCGACCACGCAGATCTACACCCACGTCGACAGCGCGCGGCTGGTCGAGCTGGTCAATGCGCGCCATCCCCTCGCCGATCGTGACCGGTGACACGGGCGTTGCGCAACGGGTCGGGTCGTTGACGCGCGGGAAGGGGCGTCCTACCCGCCGCCGCCAATGCTGACTTTCCTCGATTTTGAGAAGCCGATCGCCGAGCTCGAGACCCGGGTTGCGGAACTGCGCGAAACCGCCAACGCCGGCTCGATCGACATCGACGCCGAGATCGGCCGGCTGGAGGCCAAGTCGGCCAAGTTGCTGAGGGAAACCTATGCGCGGCTGACGCCGTGGCAGAAGTCGCAGGTCGCGCGGCATCCCGAGCGTCCGCACTTCAACGATTATATCACCGGCCTTACCGAGGATTTCATCCCGCTGGCCGGCGACCGGGCATTCGGCGACGATCCGGCAATCATCGGCGGCCTCGCCCGCATCGAGGGGCGGCGCGTGATGATCATCGGCCATGAGAAGGGCGACGACACCGCCTCGCGGCTCAAGCATAATTTCGGGATGGCCAAGCCCGAGGGTTATCGCAAGGCGATCCGGCTGATGCGGCTCGCCGACCGCTTTGCAATCCCGATCGTGACGCTGGTCGATACGCCAGGGGCGTTCCCCGGGGTCGAGGCGGAGGAGCGCGGCCAGGCGGAGGCAATCGCGCGGTCGACCGAGCAATGCCTCGAGGTCAAGGTGCCGATCATCGCCGCCATTGTCG
>JBDTMX010000005.1:0-6368 GCA_039934055.1 Sphingomicrobium sp.
GCCGACGCCGCAAAGCGGGCGCAATTGCTCGGCACCCGCGAGCGCTTCGTCGCCCGCCGCGATGGCTGCAAGACGGATGCCTGTACCAGCGCCGCCTACCTCGCCCGGATGCGCGAGGTGAGCGAGATCATGATCGGAGCCTCGCCCGCCGCCCATTGATGCGACGCGCGCTTAATCGTCGGCGTCCGGGTCGCGGCTGGTCGACCACAGATGGTCACCGTCGACCTCGGCCGGGATCGGGCGCCCATAGCGGTCGGCGGCCGGGCGATAGCGAAAGCGCTTCATCACCAGCCGGCAGGTGGTGTCGTCGAGCTCGGCGTAGCCGCTCGAGCGTGTGATCGTGCATTGGGTGACCCGGCCGCTGACGCCGACGACGAAGGTGAACTCGACCCGACCGCCGATGCCGGCACGGCGCGCGGCCCGCGGATAGTCGGACGGCCGAATCTCCCCTGCCACCCATTCCAGGTCGGTGCCGCCCTCGCCTTCGCCAACCCCCTGGCCGCCAAGTCCGCCGCCGCTGCCGGCTCCGGCCAACGTGCCGTGACCGACATCGCCGCCGGGCGCCACGGTTGGCGCAGCAGCGACCGTAGGAGCGACGGGATTGGCGGCTTTGACGATCGCGGCGCCGGTCGAGCCACCCGGCGCGTCATGGGCGGCAACCGGTGCGGCGGATTGCCGGTCGTCACGGTGGCGCGGCTCGACCCGGACGAGCGGAGGCGGTGGCAGGAGGCGGACGGCGATCAGCTGGGTAACCGCGGCCGCCGAGCGCTGGACGTGAACCGACAGGCCCTGGAGCAGCGCGTAGGCCAAGCCTAGGTGGACGACTCCGACCGCTGCGATCGAGCGCCAACGGTCGTTTTGGGGCGCCCACCCGCGGCTCAAGACCATCCCGAGCGCGGTGCCGCGGCGGCTAGCGGCAGCGGCGCCGGGCGGTCATCGAACGGTCGACCGCACGGCCGGCGATTGCCCCGCCGACAGCGCCCGCCGCCGCGCCGAGCAGGCCGTGGCCCAGCACCGAACTACCAACTACCGCGCCGCCGACGCCACCGGCGACCAGGCCGGTCGTGCCCGACGAATAGCGGCAGCGGCGATGATGCCGGTAATAGGTCTTGCCGTGATAATGGTAGTGAGCGCGCTTGCTATAGTGCGCGGCGGCCGGGTCCATGGTCACGGGCTCGGCGAACGACACCGGGAGCATCACCGCAAAGGCGGTCAACGGAAGAAGAATGCGCATCTGAAAATTCCTGACTGACAACGTTCTGGGTGTGCAACGTCAAAGGCTATTAGTCGGGCCCGGGATTGCAAGCCTCGAATGCGCCAGCGACGACCAGCCGTGACCCCGCCGCGACGGAATCGGCGTTACTTGCAGACCGGTGGCGATGTGTCTGCGCTCAATCCGTGAGGCGCGATTCGCCGGCGCTCGCAGAGTCCTGAAACACGACATGTCGACAATTTTTGAAACCGCCGCGCGGGTAGGGCGTTGAAGTACCAAACGCTTTTAAGAAAAGAGAAATATCGTGACCCTGCGGACCGCGTTCCGCGGCGCGTGTGCTGCGCTGCTGTTTTCCACGTTGCCCTTGGCTTTGGGCGCCGCAACCCCCGCGGCAGCCGAAACGCCCGCGGCTGCCGAAGCGCCCGAGCCCATCCAGGCCATCGCCATGCCCGCGGCAGCGGTGTTCGGCGGGGCGTCGATCTATCCCAGCCATGGCCGTTACCTGCTGGTCGACGCCGCCTCGGCGCGGCTGTTCATGGTCGAGGACGGCGAGGTCCTCGATTCGATGCGGGTGATCGTCGGCAAGCCGACCTCGCAGACCCCGACCATCACCAGCAAGATCTATTACGCGACCCTCAACCCCTATTGGAACGTGCCGGCCGACCTCGTCCGCACGCTGACCGCGCCGAAAGTGCTCAGTGAGGGCATCGGCTACTTGAAGTCGCATAACTACCAAGTGCTGGCGAGCTTCGACGACGACGCGCCGGTAATCGATCCCGAGACCGTCGACTGGAATGCGGTCGCCGCCGGTCGCACGACGGTCATGGTGCGCCAATTGCCTGGGCCCGCCAACTCGATGGGCCAGGTCAAGTTCGGCTTCCCCAACAATGACGGCATCTTCCTCCACGACACGCCGAAGAAAGAGCTGTTCGCGAGCGACGAACGGGCGATCAGCCACGGCTGCGTCCGGCTTGAAGATGCGCCGCGGCTGGCCCGCTGGCTGCTCGGCCGTGACCCCGGCGATTTCGGCAGCAGTCCCGAGGAGCAGGTGCCGCTACCCCAGGCGGTGCCGATCTACATTACGTATTTGAACGAGCCCGCCAACACGCCGCTCGAGCCAGCGCTCACTTTCGCCAGCGCCAGCCGCTAGGCTCAGAGGCGTGAGCCGCTAGGCGTCAGCCAGCTCTTCGCTCATCACCGGGCCCGAATCCTGGCCCTTCGCCGAAACGTCGCGGTCGACGAACTCGATGATTGCGATCGCGGCCGCATCCGAGGCGCGGATGCCGGCTTTGATGATCCGCGTATAGCCGCCCGCCCGGCTCGCATAACGCGGCCCGATGACGTCGAACAATTTGACCAGCTGGGCGTCGTCCATCAGCCGCCCCTGCGCCAGCCGGCGGTTGCTGAGGCCGCCCTTCTTGGCCAACGTCACCAACTTCTCGACGTAGGGCCGCAGCTCCTTGGCCTTGGCCGTGGTGGTGGTGATCTGCTCGTGCTTGATCAACGCCGCCGCCATGTTGCGGAACAAGGCGGTGCGGTGAGAGCTGGTGCGCTGCAGTTTGCGATGGCCGACGCGATGTCGCATGTTATTCTCCGTTCGTCGGGGCCCCGTATGAGGTAGGCCCGGCCAGGCGGCGCTTGGGGTGGCCGCTCACAAACCCTTAAATGGAAACAGCGGAGCAACGCCCCGCCGATCGCTGGTTGCTCAACCCGATGGGGGCTTGAAAGTCAAGCCGAGCCGCTGCCCCTCGCACATGTTCAACGGCGCTTCCGGCGGCGCAACATAGTCCGGATCGCGCATCCACCCGGGCGGCACCATCACCTCATGCTCCTCGCACCATTTCCAGCCCGCCGCCAAACGGTCCTCCTTGTCGCGCTCGCCCAGCCGCTCGAGCCGCGTGCCGTTGTGATCACCAATCGCTGGTAGCGTCGCAGGTGACGATATGGTTCGTTGCTTCAAGCAAGGGATCCTACCGAAGAGTAACTGGTCCAAACAACTACAAGGTCGCCAATTCGTCATGCCCCGTTCGGCCCGGCACCCGCCCTCACCACGGACGAACGCCACAATCTGGCCGAGGCCGCCCGCCCGTGGCATAGTCCGCCCTCGCGCGCGATCAGCGCGGCGCTAATGGGGGGCGGGGATGGACGAACAGACGCCGGACGGCTCCGAACCGCCGAAGTTCTTCAGGAACATGAACGCCTGGATCGGCGGGGCGACGGGGCTCGTGATCGCGGTCACCGGGCTGTACGCCGCCATCCAGCGCTGGCCCGACAAGCCGGCCGAGGCGGCGGCGCCGGCCGCGAATGTGGATGACAGCACGGCGGACGACGCCGCGGCGGCTGAGCCGGCGGTGCCGGCCGAGAACACTCGCACCGCGTACACGACGGAGGATGGGGGCACGCTCCGCTGGATCGACGGCATGTGGGTCTGGACCACCAAGGACGGCGACAAATATCGCTACAAGGAAGAGTCGAACGACACCATTACAACGGTTGCTGTCCTGAAGGGCGGCGGCGAGAAGGGCCAGGACGTCTATCTTCGCTGGCCCAACGCCGGCGGTCAGGCTTTTCAAAGCTTCGACGACCAGGCAACATGGACCGACCCGGTCAGTGTCACTCCCGAGTAGGCTGAGCCGCCAGCCGCCGAATAAGGCCTTCGCCCATAAAAAAAGGGCCGCCCCGGCAGGACGGCCCTTTGATCGAGATGGCTGGGCTTACCCCAGCATTTCCTGCTCGAGCTTCTTGGCCATTTCCTCGATGTTCTCGGGCGGCCAGCCGGGGATGTCCATGCCCAGCCGGAGCCCCATGCTCGCCAGCACTTCCTTGATCTCGTTCAACGACTTGCGGCCGAAGTTCGGGGTGCGGAGCATCTCCGCCTCGGTCTTCTGGACGAGGTCGCCGATGTAGATGATGTTGTCGTTCTTGAGGCAATTTGCCGAGCGCACCGACAGTTCCAGCTCGTCGACCTTCTTCAAGAGGTAGCGGTTGAGCTGGTTGGTGTCGGCCTGAGCCTCGACCGGCATCGCCGCGGTGCCGCCCATCATCGCCGGCGCGGCGGCGCGGATCGCGCCTTCCTCGAAGTGGACGAACAATTGCAGCTGGTCCTGGAGGATCCGCGCGGCATAGCCCAGCGCATCCTCGGGAGCGACGGTGCCGTCGGTCTCTATGGTCAGCGTAAGCTTGTCATAATCGAGCTCCTGCCCGACGCGGGTGTTTTCGACCTTGTAGGCGACCTGGCGGACCGGCGAGTAGAGCGCGTCGATCGGGATGAGGCCGATCGGCGCGTCGACCGGGCGGTTGGCCTGGCTCGGTACATAGCCTTTGCCGACGTCGGCGGTGAGCTCCATGTTGAGCGTCGCGCCCTCGTCGAGGTGGCAGATCAGGAGGTCGGGGTTGGTGACCTCGATGTCGCCGCTGGCGGCGATCATGCCGGCGGTGACGTCGGCCGGGCCGGTCGCCGACAGCTGGAGCCGCTTGGGGCCCTCGCCTTCCATCTTCAGCGCGATCTGCTTGACGTTCAAGACGATGTCGGTGACGTCCTCGCGGACCCCGGTCAGCGACGAGAACTCGTGCAGCACGCCCTCGATCTTGATCGAGGTGATCGCGGCGCCCTGGAGCGACGACAGCAGTACCCGGCGCAGCGAGTTGCCGAGCGTCATGCCGAAGCCGCGCTCCAATGGCTCGGCGACGAACGAGGCGCGGCGGCGGGCATCGCCCCCGATCCGGCGCTCGAGGCTGTTGGGCTTCTTGAGTTCCTGCCAGTTCTTTGCGTTGACGGCCATGTTCATCCCTTGGCAGTGCGAGAGCGGCTTGGAGCGGCTCTCTGGTTTAACGGTCTGTTCGTTCGGTTCGCTGGCGGGCTCGACGCCGCGCCCAATCTTCGTCTCGATGTTCAAACCCGGCGCCGTTTGCTCGGCCGCACCCCATTGTGCGGGATCGGCGTGACGTCGCGGATCGAAGTGATCTGGAAGCCGACCGCCTGCAGCGCCCGAAGCGCGCTTTCGCGGCCCGATCCCGGTCCCTTGACCTCGACTTCCAGCGTCCGCACGCCGTGATCGGCGGCTTTCTTGCCGGCGTCTTCCGCCGCGACCTGGGCGGCGTAGGGCGTCGATTTGCGCGACCCCTTGAAGCCCATCATCCCGGCCGAGCTCCACGCGATCGCATTGCCCTGCGCGTCGGTGATGGTGATCATCGTGTTGTTGAAGCTGGCGTTCACATGCGCGACGCCGGAAGTGATGTTCTTGCGCTCCCGCCGACGGAGGCGCTGGGGTGCTTGAGCCATGGTCTAGATCCTAATCCCGTTCGTCCCGAGCGTGTCGAGCGACTGTCCTGTGCTTGCGGAAAAGAAGATTACTTCTTCTTCCCGGCGATCGGCTTGGCCTTGCCCTTGCGGGTGCGCGCGTTGGTGTGGGTGCGCTGGCCGCGGACCGGGAGGCCCTTGCGATGGCGCAGGCCGCGGTAGCAGGCGAGGTCCATCAACCGCTTGATGTTCATCGCCACTTCGCGCCTGAGGTCGCCCTCGACCTTGAAATCGGCGTCGATCGCTTCGCGGATATGGAGGACTTCCTGATCCGTCAGGTCCTGGACCCGCTTGTCCGTGCCGATCCCCAACTTGTCGGTGATCTGCTTGGCGGTGCTGCGGCCAATGCCGTGGATGTAAGTGAGCGCGATCTCGACGCGCTTGTTGGTGGGTATGTTCACGCCGGCGATACGGGCCATTCTCGATCCTCTATTTAGCTCCACGGGCGGGATTATTCCGCGCCCATCTCCTCGCTAGTCACCCCATTTCAAACGAAAAACCGACGCGCGCACGAATGCGCCGCCGGGAACCGGTTGATCGGGATGAGTTGCAAATAGGAATTGAGGGCGAATGAGTCAAGCGCCAGCGGAGCGGCAATTGCCGGGACTGGACCAGCCCGATACAGGCGCGTGACCATGGAGCGCCTGACCCTCGACCAACCCCTGCCCGAACGCTTTCGCGGAAGCATCGTCGCGCTCGGCAATTTCGACGGCTTTCACTTGGGCCACCAAGCGGTCGTCAGCCGTGCCGTCGCGCGCGGCCACCACGAGCGGCGGCCGGTGATCGTCGCCACCTTCGAACCGCACCCGGTGCGCCATTTCAAGCCCGACGTCCCGCCGTTCCGCCTGACCAGCC
>JBDTMX010000006.1:0-5848 GCA_039934055.1 Sphingomicrobium sp.
GTCCCGAAGTGAGAAGTTTTTACAATTTGGAACGTATGTGGGCGTTCGGCGATGAGCCCAATTTGGGTGCAGCTGCTCAACACGGGTGAAGCGAATGCGTCACATTGCTGTTTTTCTCTCGCTGCTGGCGTTTGTAGCGCAGCCGGCCGCGGCGGAGTCGTCGCCGAGCCTGTGGGGCCTTGAGCAGCAACTCGCCTCGCTGGTCGCCAACAAGTCTGCGGATATCGGCCTCGCGGCGGTCGATTTGAGCAATGGCGAGAGCATCAGTGTCCGCGGCAACGTGCCGTTTCCCATGGCCAGCACCGTCAAAGTCGCCGTTGCCGCTCTCTATCTCGCCCAGGTCGACCATGGCCGTCGCTCGCTCGACGACCGGATTGGCGGCCAATCGGCGCGTAGCCTGATGGAGCGAATGATAATCCACAGCGATAATCAGGCGACCGACGTCTTGCTCAAGGACATTGGCGGTCCACAGGCCGTCCACGACTGGCTGCAACAGAACGGAATGACAGGCGTGCGCGTCGACCGCACGATCGCGCAGTTGCTGAGCGCCCGCCGCGACCTGTGGGATCAACGCGACTCAAGCACGCCTCAGGCAATGGTTGAGCTCTTGGGGCGGATCTACAAAGCGGAGCTAATCAAGCCGCAAAGCCGGGATTATCTGATGGGCCTGATGAGCCGCTGCGAAACCGGCAAGAACCGCATGAGCGCGCTGCTGCCGATCGGCACGCTCGTCGAGCACAAGACCGGAACTCTGACAGGGTTGACCGACGACGTCGGCTTCATCACTTTGCCCGATGGGCGGAGGATCGCAGTTGCCATCTTCACGCGGGGCGGTTCGAATCGCCCGCGGACCATCGCTGAGGCAGCTCGAACCATCTACGACGGTTTCACCCGGGTCCTCAGCTGGCCCTTCGGCTCGCCGGCGACCACCACTCGCTAGATGCTCCTACACATCGTTGCCCGGGGAAAGATCGGCCGCTCGCCCGAGGCCGACCTCGTCGAACGCTATCTGAAACGCATCGCCTGGCCGACAAAAGTCACCGAGCTTGGCGAGCGCTCGCCAGTGCCGGCAGCGCCCGCCAACAGCATCACGATCGCACTCGACGAGCGCGGCCAGGCGCTGTCGTCCTTCGAGCTTGGGCAAAAGCTAGAGAGCTGGCGCGACGGCGGCAAGCGTGAGGCGCGCTTCCTAATCGGCGGCGCCGACGGTCACGACGATGCCGGGCGGGCCAGTGCCGACCTCATGCTGTCGTTCGGCCCTGCGACCTGGCCGCACCTCCTGGTTCGGGCGATGCTTGCCGAGCAATTGTTCCGCGCGACATCGATCCTCGCAAACCATCCCTATCATCGCGAAGGATAGTGTAGGGTCATTGGATGAACCGCTTCGCCCCGTTGCTGCTCGCTGTTCCGCTGCTGCTGGCGGCCAGCGCGCCGGTGCAGGACGAGGCTGTGACCGTCGACAAGGCGCTGAGGATTGCTCGCTCAGAAGCGCGGGTGGCGGACGCCCAGGTCCAGCGGCTCGAGGCTGCGGCGGGCCGCGCGCGCGGCGAGGCAGCTCGGCTCAGCGCACAGCAAGCGGCCGCGGCCGAGGCGATTTCGGCCGCTGAATCCCGGATCAGCGCGGCCGATGCCGAGCAGCGGATCATCGCCGCTCGTCTCGCCTCTCGCCGCCAGCGCCTCGCGCAGCAGCAACGGCCGGTCTCCTCGCTGCTCGCCGGGTTAGCGATGATGGCCCGCCGCCCGCCGCTGCTCGCCTTGACCAGCGATTCGAGCATGGAGGAGTTCGTTCGAGTGCGGCTGCTGCTCGATGCCAGCCTGCCGGTGATCCGCAGGCGCACCGCGGCGCTGTCGGCCGAGCTCGCCGAAGGACAAAAGCTCGCGCGCGCCGCGGCGTCCGCGCGCGATTCGCTGGCCCGAAGCCGCGACGAGCTGGCAGCGCGGCGGCGCGAATTTGCCGAACTCGAATCGCGCGCCCTGCATTCTGCGGCATTGAGCGGCAGCGCGGCGGTCGGCGTCGGCGACGTCGCGCTGGCTCGGGGCGAAGACATCGAGCAATTGTCCTGGGAGGCGGAACGCAGCCGCTCGACCGCCCAGATCGCAGGCGAACTGGCCGCGCTCGGCCCGTCTCCCGATCGGCCGGCGGCACCCGAGGGACCAATCCCAAGGCCGCCACTTGCCTACCGCCTTCCGGCCGATGCCCGCGTCGTCGAAGGCCTCGGCGAAGTCAATGCGAGCGGAGTGAGGTCGCGCGGGCTGACGCTGGCGACGTGGCGCGGCGCCCAGGTCATGGCGCCGGCCGCGGGGATCGTCCGCTTTGCCGGACCGTTTCGCGATTATGACGGCATCGCCATCATCGATCACGGCGGCGGCTGGATGAGCCTGATCGTCAACGTCGCCTCGCCGCTCAAACCGGGCGACCGGGTTCTTGCCGGCGACCAGCTCGGCCGCGCATTGGGTCCGCTCGGCGTCGAATTGTCCCATAATGGGCAACATGTGTCGCCGGCCCTAATCGCAGGTTCATCTCAAACGCTGTCAAATGGAGCGAAAGGCGGCTAATCTGGCGGCTGCCCTGAGGACGTACGAAACATGAACCTGACCCGCAAACTGCTTCCGCCGCTGGCGCTGGTCGGCGCGCTCGCGCTGATCCCGGTGACCACCAGCGCCTTCGCCGCGGCTGACACCGCCAATTACCAGGAGCTCGAGACGTTCATGAGCGTCTATGAGCGGGTCAAGGCGAACTACGTCGATCCGGTCGACGACCATACGCTGATCAAGGGCGCGATCGACGGCATGCTGGCCGCGCTCGACCCGCATTCGAGCTATGTCGAAGCGTCCGACTTCCAGACCCTCAAGACCACCACCGACGGCAATTACGGCGGCCTCGGCCTGACCGTTTCGACCGAGGACGGCGCGGTCAAGGTGGTGTCGCCGACCGAAGACACTCCGGCGTGGCGCGCGGGCATCAAGTCCGGCGACTACATCACCCACATCAACGGCGAGCTGCTCTATGGCCTGAGCCTCGACGAGGCGGTCGACAAGATGCGCGGCGCGCCCGGCACGGCGATCCGGCTGACTATCGTCCGCCCGGGCCGCGACAAGCCGTTTGACGTCTCCATGGTCCGCGAACGCATCGAGCTTCGCCCGGTCAAGTGGGAGATCAAGGACGGCGTCGGCTATATCAACATCAACACCTTCGCGGCCAACACCGGCGATGCCACCAAGGCGGCGCTGGTAGCGATCGACAAGGCGACCGGCGGGCATCCGCTGGGCTATGTCGTCGACCTTCGCTCCAACCCCGGCGGCCTCCTCGACCAGGCGATCGACGTCAGCGATGCGTTCCTCGACCACGGCGAGATTGTTTCGCAGCGCGGCCGCGAGAAGGATGACATCGAGCGCTTCTACGCCAAGCCGGGCGACATGGCCCATGGCCTCCCGGTAGTCCTGCTGGTCGACGCCGGCAGCGCGTCGGCGGCCGAAATCGTCGCGGGAGCGCTGCAGGACCAGCGCCGCGCGCTGGTGATGGGCGAGCGCACCTTCGGCAAGGGCTCGGTCCAGACCGTCGTCCAGACCGGGCCGCAGAGCGCACTGCGGCTGACCACGGCGCGTTATTACACGCCATCGGGCCGCTCGGTTCAGGCCGGCGGGATCGATCCGGACATCTCCGTGCCGCAGCTGTCGGACCCCGACTACAAGGACCGACCGCGGGTCCGCGAGGCCGACCTCCGCCGCCATTTGCTCGGCCAGGCCAAGGCCGACGACAAATTGCTCGAGCATGACGACACCGTCGATCCGCGCTTCGCGGCGACTTCGGAAGAGCTCGAGAAGAAGGGCGTCAAGGACTTCCAGCTCGATTATGCGATCAAGACGCTGAAGCGGCTTGCTCCGGGCGGCGCCAACATGGCCTCGGCTGGCGCTCGGGCAAAGTCGCGCTGAGTCCAACGCCGGCTTCTATGAGCGAGGCTGCTCTTTCCAGCCGTCCGGCGCCACGGGTGCTGTCCCGGCCTGCGCTCGCCCGGGCGATCGCGCTGCTGCTTCCAGTGGCGCTGCTCGGCGGCGCGCTCGGCTCTCAATATCTCGGCGGGCTGGTGCCGTGCGAGATGTGCTGGTGGCAACGTTACCCCCACGCCGTCGCGATCCTGCTCGCGGGCCTCGCTTTCACCGCACCGGCGGCGTCGGACCGGTCGCGCACGCTGACCCTGTTGGCGGCCCTCGCAATCGCCGTATCCGGAGCGATCGGGGTTTATCACGCGGGCGTCGAGCTTCACATTTTTCAAGGTTTCACGACCTGCACTTCAACCGCCAGCGGAGCGACCTCCGCCGAGCTTCTCAAGTCGATCATGAAGACGCCGCTGGTGCGATGCGATCAGGTCCAGTTCGCGTTCCTCGGCATTTCGATGGCGGGCTGGAACGCGATCCTGTCCCTGGGCGGAGCGACTGTGATCGGCTGGCTGAGCCTCAGGGCGCGAACCGCATGAGCGGCTGGCGTCCCGGCGGCTGGCGTCCCGGCGGCTGGCGTCCAGGCGACCGGCGCCCCGACCCTGCTTCGATGCTGCGGGTCGACCAGGCCGGCGAATATGGCGCGACGCGAATCTACGCCGGCCAACTAGCGGTGCTGCGTCGCAACTCGGCCGCGTCGAAGCTGATCGCGCGCATGGACGGTCAGGAGCAGCGCCATCTGGCGCGCTTCAACGCGCTGATGGCGACAAGGCGCGTGCGGCCGACCGCATTGCAGCCGGTGTGGAATGTCGCCGGATTCGCGCTCGGAGCGGCGACCGCCTTGATGTCCGAGCAGGCGGCGATGGCCTGCACCGACGCAGTCGAGACCGAAATCGACCGCCACTACAGCCGCCAACTCGACGAACTGGGTGATGACGACCCCGAATTCGCCGCCGATATCAAGGAATTCCGCGCCGAGGAGCTCGAGCACCGCGACACCGCCCGTCAGGCCGGCGCCGCGCAGGCGATCGGCTATCCATTGCTGACTGCAGCGATCCGTGCCGGATGCCGGGTGGCAATTGGCCTGTCGAAGCGTATCTAAGGAACTTTGGTTGGCTCTCGCCCGCTTTAAGCGCTTGAAAGGATGTCGTTGGACATGACGAAACTGATCCTCCCGCTCGCCGCGACCGCAGCCCTGGCTGGCGGCCTCGCCGCGCTTCCCGGGCCCGCGGCCGCCCAGAACAGCGATCGCATTAGCGAGATCATCGTCTTCGGCACCGACCCGTGCCCGCGCTCGACCGACGACCAGGTCGTGGTCTGCGCGCGCAAGCCCGAGACCGAGCGCTACCGGATCCCCGAGAAGATGCGCCCGAGCGGGCCACGCCAGACTCGCCAGGCCTGGGCCAACCAAGCACGGGCGCTCGAGACCGTGGGAGCAACCGGGATCAACAGCTGCTCGCCGGTCGGACCGGCCGGTTTCACGGGCTGCCTCAGCCAGGTCATCAAGCAAGCCCGCGCCGAATCGAACGAAGCCGCGACCGAAGGCACCGCTCCGGAGCAATAAAGCCGGCTAGATTCTCGCTTTCTCGCCCGCGATCCAGGCATCGATCTGTGCTTCCAGCGCATCCAGCGGTACCGACCCCTGGCCGAGCACCGCGTCGTGGAAGCGCCTAAGGTCGAACTTGTCGCCAAGCGCCTTTTCCGCCCGCGTCCGCAACTCGCGGATCTTGAGTTCGCCGAGCTTGTAGGCCAGCGCCTGGCCGGGATTGGAGATGTAGCGATTGACCTCGGCGTCGATGTTGGCGTCGGTCAGCGCGGTGTTGTCCTTCATGAACGCGACCGCCTGCTCCTTCGACCAGCCCTTGGAATGGATGCCGGTGTCGACCACCAGCCGCGCCGCGCGCCACATCTC
>JBDTMX010000007.1:0-3797 GCA_039934055.1 Sphingomicrobium sp.
TCTTTCCCCCTGAATATCATCGCGAGCTTTGGTACTGTCCGCAATGGGTCGAAAGCGGACATTAGCTCAATGTGCCGTTCGCGCTGACCAACGGGCCAGTATTTCCCATGCGCAGCAGATTTGTGACCGAAGACGAGCGGTCAGAATGTGAGCGAGGGGATCACTTCCCCGCTGGGGTACCAAGCGCCGTTCGCCAAGGTCGCGCCAGGCCGTGATACAGGCGCTGCTTGCACACCAGGGCCGACACCGAATGCGCGATCAGCGCCGACAGGAACAGCGGCAGGATGAGGCCGCGACTAGCCGTCGCTTCGACGATGATGATGACGGCGGTCAGGGGAGCGCGCGCAACGCCGGTGAAATAAGCGACCATCCCGAGCAGCACGACGGCGCCGCCGGGATCGCCAGGAAACATTGGTCGCAACAGCGCGCCCAACCCGGCGCCGGTTGCCAGCGAAGGCGCGAAAATTCCTCCGGGAAGGCCGGACGCAGCGGTCGCCAGGGTCGCGGTGAACTTCGCGGGGCCGAACCAGTAAGCGACATTGGTCCCGTCGATGATCGCGCGCGCCGCCGAATAGCCCGTGCCCCAGGTCAGGCCGGTCGCGACGCCAAGGCCAGCGACGATCATCCCGCAGGCAAGAGCCCAGATTATCGGCCGCCCTTTCATCCACGGGAGCCAGCGGTCGCGCGCCGGCTCGATATTGAGCACGGCGCGGGCGAACAGGCCGCCAGTCAATCCGCCAAGCACGCCCGCAACCGGCGCGACCCGGAGCACGGCGCCGAACTTCATATGCTCCGCGACTGCGCCGAAATAGACATAGTCTCCCGCCAGCCCGAGACTGACGATGCCGGCGATCAGGATGGTCGTCATGACCAGCAAGGCGACCCTTTGTTCGTAAGCGTCCGCCAGTTCCTCGATCGCGAAGGTGACTCCGGCCAAAGGCGTGTTGAACGCGGCGGCAACCCCGGCCGCACCCCCGGCGATGATCATCGACGCGCGGATCGGGGCCCGCAGCAATCGGCTGTACCAGCCCAGGATTGCGGCGGAGATCTGGACCGTCGGTCCCTCGCGCCCGACCGATGCGCCGCACAGCAAGGCGATGATCGTGAAACCGCCCTTAACCGCTGCAATCCGGGGTGAGATCAGCGTCCGCAGGGACTTTTTGGGATCATGCGTCGCAGCAATGACCTGCGGAATTCCCGATCCGACCGCCTCGGGGGCCATTGTCCGCGTCATCCAGGCAATCGCTACAAAGCCGAGCGGGGTGACCAGCATCGGCAGCCACCAGGCGGCGTGAACCACGTTTTGGAACATGAGGCTGGCCTCGTCCGCCAGCCGCGCGAACAACAAGGCGACCAGGCCGATCGTCACTGCGCCAAGGCCCATGGCGATGCGGCGGCGCCAGACGGCGGATGCAGGCCCGTGGCGCTTGAGCAACACTCTCCAGCGCCGGTTGATCGGAAGCTCCATTGGCGGTCACCTAGGCCGAGACGGCAATCGATTCCACCCGCGAACGCCGCTTGGGCGCGAAGGTGAAGCGGACCAGCTCAGTCTCGGGCTCGAACGCATCACTTGACCGCCTTCGCGGCGACCCCCACGTCCATATGATGAACGGAAATCCTCTCTACCAGATCGCCGTCTGGCTGGTGCCGCTGATCATCGCCATCGTGTTCCATGAAGTGGCGCATGGGCTGGTCGCGCGGCGGCTCGGCGATCCGACCGCCGCCCAGCAGGGGCGGCTGACTTTGAACCCGATCCGCCATGTTGACCCGTTCGGCACCGTCATTCTGCCGATGCTGCTGGCGTTGGCCCATGCGCCGATCTTCGGCTGGGCCAAGCCGGTTCCGGTCAACTACCGGCGCTTGCGGAATCCACGCCGCGACATGGTGCTGGTGGCGCTGGCCGGGCCCGGCATGAACCTGGCTCTCGCCGTCATCGGCAGCCTGGTTCTCGCCGCGACGGTGTGGACCGCCGGCGGGGTCGCCAGTCCGACCGCGGTGTTCATCGCCCAGAATGCGATCAATTTCGTCCTGATCAATCTCTTCCTCGCGATCTTCAACCTGATCCCGCTGCCACCGTTCGATGGCGGGCATGTCGTCCAGGGCATGCTGCCGCCGCGCGCCGCGGTGAGCTTCGGCAAGCTTGGCCGCTATTCGCTGCTGGTGTTCATCTTCCTGCTGCTGGTGCTGCCGATGATCTCGCCCAATGCCGACGTCGTCCGCCGGATCGTCTCGCCGATCGTGAACAGCCTGGCCGGATGGCTGCTGGGAATGACCGGCGTCAACGTGTGATGCTCCACGGCTGGATCATCCTCGACAAGCCGGTCGGCTTGGGCTCGACCTCGGCGGTGTCGGCGGTCAAGCGCCTGCTGCGCGAAGCCGGCGAGCCCAAGACCAAGGTCGGCCACGGCGGAACGCTCGATCCGCTGGCGAGCGGCGTGCTGCCGATCGCATTGGGCGAGGCGACCAAGCTCGCCGGGCGGATGCTCGATGCGACCAAGGATTATGCGTTCGCCATCCGCTTCGGCGAGGAGACCGATACGCTCGACGGCGAAGGCCAGGTCACCGAGACCAGCGACCACCGGCCGACGCTGGACGAGGTCGAAGCGGTGCTGCCGCGCTTTACCGGCGCGATCGAGCAGGTCCCGCCGGCGTTTTCGGCACTCAAGATCGGCGGCAAGCCGGCGTATGAGCGGTCGCGCGCCGGCGAACAGGTCGAGATGAAGCCGCGGACTGTGACAGTGCACGAGCTGCGGCTGCTGGAATGCGCCGCGAACCAGGCGACGCTCTCGGCCACGGTCTCCAAGGGGACCTACATCCGCAGCCTCGCGCGGGACATTGCGCAGGCGCTCGGCACGGTTGGCCACGTCACCATGTTGCGCCGCACGCGCGCCGGGCCGTTTGAGCTCGATCGGGCCATTTCGCTGGACTTTTTGACCGAAGTCGCTAAGGCGCGGCAATTCGATGGGGCGGTACTTCCGCTAACCGCGGCGCTGGACGACATCCCGGCCCTCCCCGTCACCCCCGGCCAAGCCCAGCTGCTCCGACATGGACAGACGCTTGCCGGTTTCCCCGCGACGCCGGGGCTTCTTCTCGCCACCGACGACAATCGTCCGGTGGCGCTGGTGGAAGCTTCGGCAGGCGGCCTCCGGGTCGTTCGCGGGTTCAACCTTTGAAGAGGAGTTTGACGATGTCGATTACTGCCGAACGCAAGGCCGAACTGATCAAGGATCATGGCCGCGGTTCCGACGACACGGGTTCGCCCGAGGTCCAGGTCGCGATCATCACCAGCCGCATCAACACGCTGACCGAGCATTTCAAGACCCACGCGAAGGACAACCATTCGCGCCGCGGCTTGCTGATGATGGTCAACAAGCGGCGCTCGCTGCTCGATTACCTCCGCCGCGAGGACGAGAAGCGCTACACCGACCTCATCGCCAAATTGGGTCTGCGTAAATAATTTGAGGGGGGGCCTGCGGGTGCCCTTTGCTCAAGGAAGCCTCGCAATTCGGCGAGGAGTCCGTGGGGCCATTTCAACGCCCCGAACCGCTGCAGGCCGGCTTGCCTGCAAGATGTCCCGGTGCGCATTCGGCCGCCGGGTGAAGGAAAACACATGTTCAATATCAAGACTGTAGAAATCGATCTCGGCGGCAAGACGCTGAAGCTCGAAACGGGCCACGTTGCCCGCCAGGCCAACGGCGCGGTTCTCGCGACCCTTGGCGAAACCGTTGTCCTCTGCGCGGTAACTGCCGCCAAGACCGTCAAGCCGGGCCAGGACTTCTTCCCGCTGACCGTCCACT
>JBDTMX010000008.1:0-20511 GCA_039934055.1 Sphingomicrobium sp.
CACCGCGGCGGGCGGCGGCGGTCATCAGCACGACCGCATAGTCGGCAAGGTGGGTGAGTCGCATGGTAATCGGAGCTTTCCAGTCCGATTTAGGCGCTTGGCGGGAAAACTGCAACCGTCTAGGCGCTTTGACGCATGGCGCTTTACCCGTTCCTCCGCCCTCTGGCCTTCGCGCTCGACGCCGAGACCGCGCATCGCATGACGATCGCTCTTCTGAAATTGCGCTCCGGTACGGCATTCACTCCAGAACCGCCTTGGACCCCTTCGCTTGAGACGACAGTCGCGGGCCTGCGCTTTCCCAATCCGGTCGGGCTGGCCGCCGGGTTCGACAAGAATGCAGAGGTTTCCGACGCCATGCTGGGGCTGGGGTTCGGCTATGTTGAAGTCGGAACGATCACGCCGCGTCCGCAGCAGGGCAATTCGCGCCCCCGCCTGTTCCGGTTGGAAGCGGACCAAGCGGTGATCAACCGCCTGGGATTCAACAATGACGGGCAGGCGGCGGCGCTGGACCGGCTGAAAAGGAGCGGGCGGAACGCGATCACGGGCGCGAACAAGGGTATCGTTGGCGTGAATATCGGCGCGAACAAGGATTCATCGGATCGTGTTGCCGACTATGCGGCCGGCGTGCGGACGATGGCCCCAGTGGCCGATTATCTGGCCGTCAACATCAGCTCGCCCAATACGCCGGGCCTGCGAGCGCTTCAGGACGAAGGCGCGCTGGATGAGCTGCTGGCGGCGGTCGGGGAGGCCCGAACTGGCAAGCCGATCTTCCTCAAGGTCGCGCCGGACCTGAACCAGGGCGACCCCGAACGGATCGTCCGCGCCGCGATCGACCATGGCATCGACGCATTGATCGTCGCCAACACCACGGTGTCGCGCCCGCCACTCACGTCGCGCCACGCGGCCGAATCCGGCGGCCTATCCGGCCAGCCGCTCAAACCGCTCGCGCTCGACGCATTGCGCCGGTTCCGCAGCGCCAGCGGCGGCGAGATCCCGCTGATCGGCGTCGGCGGGATCTCCAGTGCTGACGACGCGTGGGAGCGGATCCGAGCCGGCGCCAGCCTCGTCCAGCTTTACACCGCGATGGTCTTCGAAGGCCCCGGCATCGCCCGCCGCATCGCCGCCGGCCTTGCCCGGCACCTCGACCGCGCCGGCTTCGCCAGCATTGCCGAGGCGGTGGGGAGCGAGTAGCGGGCGGCCGATGCGTAAGCCTGTCCTAGCGTTCCTCGCCGCGCTCCTCGGCCTCAGCGCCTGCGCGACAACCTCCACCCCGTCCGTCGCTCAACCCGGCCCCTCGACTTCGCTCGGGACAGGCATGGTCAGCGCCGCCGACCCGCGCGCCGCGGCGGCTGGAGTCGCGATGCTGCGCGCCGGCGGCAGCGCGGCCGACGCGGCGTTCGCGACCTTGCTCGCCTTGAACGTCGTCGAGCCGCAAAGCTCGGGCATCGGCGGCGGCGGCTATCTCCTCTACGAAGACGGCGACGGCTCGCCCGAGACCTACGACGGGCGCGAGACCGCTCCCGCCGCCGCGACCGGCACCTGGTTCTTCAGGGACGGCCAGCCGATGGCCATCGGCGAGGCGATCCCCGGCGGCAAGAGCGTCGGCGTGCCCGGCAACGTCCGCCTGATGGCGCTCGCCCACCGCGACCATGGCAAGCTGCCCTGGGCCCGCCTGTTCGATCCCGCGATCCGGCTCGCCCGCGACGGTTTCGCGGTCACCCCGCGCCTCCACAACTCGCTCGACAAAAACCGCGGCACGGGCGCGCTGTCGGCCGAGGCGCGCGCCCTGTTCTACACCCCCGACGGCAATCCGCTCGCCGTCGGCACGCTGGTTCGTAATCCAGCCTTTGCAAGCCTCCTCGAACAACTCGCCGCGCGCGGTCCGGACAGCTTCTACGTCGGGCCTAACGCGCAGGCGATCGTCGCCACGGTCGACGGCTCTCCGCGCAATCCGTCGCACATGACCCCCGGCGACCTCGCCGCTTATGACGCCAAGCCGCGCGCGGCGGTGTGCGGCACCTATCGCGCCTACCGCGTCTGCGGCATGGGCCCGTCGTCGTCGGGCGGGACGACGGTGTTCGAAATCTTGAAGCAGCTCGAGCGGTTCGACCTTGCGCGCCTTGGGCCGCAGTCGCCGACATCTTGGCACCTGATCACCGAATCGATGCGGCTCGCTTTTGCCGACCGCGACCAGTATCTCGCCGATTCCGCCTTCGTCCGGGTGCCCGTCGCCGGCCTCACCGATCCCGCCTATCTCGCCGCCCGCTCGGCGCTGATCGCGCCCGACAAGACGCTCGCCGCCGTCACCGCCGGCACCCCCGCCGGCGCCCCCGCCGCCGCCCCCGGAGTCGAACCCGCCGAGGCCGGAACCTCGCATTTCGTCGCGGTCGACCGCTGGGGCAATGTCGCATCCGAAACCTCGACCATCGAAAGCTCGTTCGGATCGGGGCTGATGGTCGGCGGCTATTACCTCAACAACGAGCTGACCGATTTCAGCTTCACGCCGACCGTCAACGGCGTGCCCGTCGCCAACCGGGTTGAGGGCGGCAAGCGGCCGCGCAGTTCGATGAGTCCGACCATCGTCTACGGCCCCGACGGAAAGGTCCGACTGGCGGTCGGCGCGGCCGGCGGCGCGACCATCATCGCCCAGGTCGCCAAAACGATCATCGGTGTCGTCGACTGGCACTTGACCGCCCAGCAGGCGATCGACTTGCCAACCCTCTACGCGCCCGGCGACACTGTGTTCGTCGAGCGCGGCACCTTCCTCGAAGCGATGATCCCCCAGCTCAACGCGCTCGGCCACGCCCAGATCGGCTTCCGCGATCCCGGCACGTTCAAGGCCAATGCCATCGAGCGCGTGAACGGCCATTGGTCCGGCGCGGCCGACCCGCGCAGCGAAGGCGCGGTGCTTGGCCAATGAGATACTGATGGCCCGCCAGCTCGAATCCTTCCCCAATCTCGTGTCGATGTTCCTCGCGCGCGCCGCGGACAAGGGCGACCAGCCGTTCCTGTGGGCCAAGCGCGGCGACGCCTGGCAGCCGATCAGCTGGCGCGAAGCCGCCCGCCAGGTCGCGGCGCTCGCCGACAATCTGAAGCGCATCGGCCTCGAGCCCGGCGACCGGGTGATGCTGGTCAGCGAGAACCGGCCGGAATGGCTGATCGCCGACCTCGGAATCATGGCGGCGGGCTGCGTCACGGTGCCGACCTACATCACCAACACGACGCGCGATCACGCGCACATCCTCGGCAATTCGGGCGCCAGGGCGGTGATCGTCTCCAGCCAGAAGCTGGCCAAGGCGCTGGTCCCGGCGGTGCTTTTCGCGTCCGAATGTCACCACATCATCGGCATCGCCGACATCCGCACCGGCCAGGCGACTGACGACGTCGATTATCACCATTGGACCGACCTCGTCGCCGGACAGCCCGACATGGAGGCGCTCGATCGGCGCCTGGTGTCGGTCAAGCGCTCCGACCTCGCCTGCATCATCTACACCAGCGGCACCGGCGGCGCGCCACGCGGCGTCCAGCAGCACCACGGCGCGATTCTTGCCAACATCGCCGGCGCCGCCGACATCATCTCGACCGACTTCGGCTGGGACGACGAGGTATTCCTGTCGTTCCTCCCCGCCAGCCACGCCTACGAGCATTCGGGCGGCCAGCATTTCCCGGTCGGGCTCGGCGCCCAGATCTATTATGCCGAGAGCCTCGAGAAGCTCGCCGCCAACATCGAGGAGGTGCGCCCGACGATCATGGTCGTGGTCCCCCGCCTGTTCGAGATGCTGCGGGCACGCATCCTCAAGACCGTCAAGAAGGGCGGCCTGTCGGATTATCTGCTGATGCGCGCGCTATCGATCGGGTCGAGCCGCTACCAGGGCCGGGTCAAGCCGTGGGACTTGCCGATGGACGGCCTTCTCTCGCTGACCATGCGGCGCAAGGTGCGGGCGAAGTTCGGCGGCCGGATCAAGGCGATGGTCTCGGGCGGCGCCCCGCTCAACCCCGAGGTCGGGCTGTTCTTCCACTCGCTCGGCCTGACCCTGTTGCAGGGCTACGGCCAGACCGAGGCCGGGCCGGTGATCAGCTGCAACCGCCCCGGCGCCGGCATCCGCATGGACACCGTCGGTCCGCCGGTGAAGGACACGGAGGTGCGCATCGCCGAAGACGGTGAGATCATGGTTCGCGGCGAATTGGTGATGCACGGCTACTGGCGCAATCCCGAGGAAACCGCGCGGGTATTGAAGGATGGCTGGCTGGCGACCGGCGACGTCGGCCATCTCGACGACAAGGGGCGGATCGTGATCACTGACCGCAAGAAGGACCTGATCGTCAACGACAAGGGCGACAACGTCTCGCCCCAGCGGGTCGAGGGCATGCTCACCCTCCAGCCCGAGATCGCCCAGGCCATGGTCCACGGCGACCGCCGCCCGCACCTCGTCGCTCTGCTGGTTCCCGAGCCCGAATATGCCGACGATCCGGACCTTCAGCAGCGGCTGACGGACGCCGTCGACCGCGTCAATGCGGAGCTGTCGATCGTCGAGCGGGTCCGCCGCTTCATCGTCGCCGACGGCCCGTTCACTATCGAGAACGAGCAATTGACTCCGTCGATGAAGATCCGCCGCCACGTCCTTAAAGGCGTCTACGGCGAGCGCCTCGACGCGCTCTACCCCAAATAGGCTGGCCTGGGTCTCAGCTGGCCTTCGTGTACGGCACGAAGTCGCCCATCACGCAGCTGCCGACGACGAAACCGTTGCTGGTGTCGACCACCTCGGCGATATCGCCGCGGCACAGGCCCGTCCCGCCGAATTGCCGGGTGAGCAAAGCGTAAAATCCGCCGCCGAGTTGCGAGCAGGTCCCGCCATTGAAATCGTTGCGGTATATGGTCCTGCCGTCGCGGAAGACGATCGTGTTGTCGTCGACCACCACCATGTCGTTGGCGCGGTAATGAGGCAGGCAGGAAACCGGTGGGCCCGCCACCTTGCCGGCCAGGAGCTGCTGGAGGTGGGCCTCGGCTTTGGCGCTCCGCCCCGGTTGCGGGCCGGTCGAGCAGGCGCCGAGCGCCGCCGTCAACAGAAGGAGAGACATGCACCGCATCGCAAACCTCCTTTAATGCAAAAGTGAATGCAGTTGTGGTCGTTCCATCAGCGCCCGCCCGGATTAACGGAAGCTGTCTTTGGCCGTTCGCAGCCGCGCAAATTGCTGCCAGTCCGAAGCTCGAACGAAGGGGTTGGTCGCGCGTTCCTCGGCGACGCTCGTCGGCAGCGTGATCTTGCCCTCGGACCGCAGGCGCTCGACCGCCTCGAGCCGTGCCGCGATCGCCGCATTGCCGGGCTCGGCGTGGGCGGCGAAGCGCGCGTTGGCGAGGGTATATTCGTGCCCGCAATATAACGCCGTGTCGTCGGCCAGCGCCGCCAGCTTTTGCAGCGATTCGTGCATCTGCTGCGGAGTCCCTTCGAACAGTCGTCCGCAGCCCATCGCGAACAAGGTGTCGCCGACGAACGCCACGCGCGCGTCCTCGAAGACCAGCGCGATATGGCCGAGCGTGTGGCCGGGGATGGCGATCACGCGCCCCTGGTGGTCGCCGATGCGCAGCTCATCGCCTTGCGCCAGCCCGACGTCGCGCACCTTGATCGTTTCCGCCGCCGGTCCCGAAACCGTCGCTCCGCTCGCCGCCTTGATGGCGCCATTGCCGGCGGTGTGATCGGGGTGCCAGTGGGTGTTCCATACTTGGGTGATCGGCCAGCCGCGGCGCTCCGCTTCGGCCAGCGCCGGGGCGGCGTCGCCGGGATCGACCACCGCGGTCTCGCCGCTCGTATCGTCGCGCACCAGCCAGATGTAATTGTCCGTAAGCGCGGGAACCGCGAAAATCTCGAGCATCACCATTCGCCCGTATTGGGCATCGATGCCCACGGTTCGGCCGCGGCCAGGGCGTCGCCCTTTTGCAGCAGTTCGACCGAGATCCCGTCGGGCGAGCGGACGAAGGCCATGTGGCCGTCGCGCGGCGGGCGGTTGATCGTGATGCCAGCCTCCATCAGCCGGGAGCACAAGCCGTAGATGTCGTCGACTGCATAAGCCAAATGGCCGAAATTGCGCCCGCCTGGATACTCGCCTTCATCCCAATTGTGGGTCAGCTCGACCTCGCCGCCACCATCGCCACAGGGGTCCCCGGGAACGCCGAGGAAGATCAACGTGAACCGCCCCTGCGGCACTTCGCGCCGCCGCCGTTCCTCGAGTCCGAGCAGCTGGAAAAAGCGGATTGTGGCGTCGGGGTCGGCGACCCGCAGCATCGCATGGAGAAAGCGCATCAATTCCCTTTAACGGGTGGCTCCTTGGTCGTCACGGGGTCCGCCTTAAAGGTCAACGGGACTGGAAGCATGGCCAGCGCTTCCTTCGCCGCCTTGCCGATCCGGCCGTTGGCGTCCGCCGCCGCGGCCCGGCTCCAATAGCTTCGCGCGTCGATATCGTCGCCGGAGAAATGGGCGACGTGGCCGGCTTCGAACAGGATCGTCGGGTCGGCCGGGGAGAGGGTCAGCGCCTTGCCGATGGCATATTGCGCGGTCGGCTTGTCGAGCTCGCGGATCGCCAGCGCGGCCGAGAAATACCAGTAAAACGGGTCGTCGGCGACGGTCGCGGCCGCTTCGGCGAGCTTGGCGCGCGCCATCTTGAGGTCGTTCTGCGCTTCGGCCGCGCGCGCCCGGTCGAGCAAGGCCTCGCCGCGCTGCTCGGCCTCCAGGCCCGTCCCGGCCAGCGCCCGGTCGAGCACCAGCGCCGCCTTGCCCGGCTGGCCCGCGTTGATCCACATGTTGCCGGCAGCGGCGAGCATCCGCGCCTTGGCCGGATCCTTGACGGCCGTGGCGGCCGCCGCCTGCTCGAACGCGGCCGCGGCGGCGTCGGGCTGGCCGGCGCTGCTGGCCTCGAGTGCCCGGCATACGAACGCTTCGGGCGTGACGACGTCGGGGCACGTCGCGGCCGGAGCTGGGGCCGGAGCTGGGGCCGGAGCGGGCACGGGGGGGGCGGCGGCGAGGGCGGCGGCAATAAGCAGGATCATTCAGCTGGGCTCCAACAAAGCGGCGACGGTTCGCACGATCGCCTCGATCTGGTGCGGTTCCGACAAGCGATGGCCGCCGCCCTTGACGATGTTGAGCTGGACATCGGCTGAACGCAATTGCTCCATCAGCCTGATCTCCACCGCCAGCGGCACGTCCGCATCGGCATCGCCGTGGACCAGCCGCACCGGGCAGTCGACGGCGATCGGAGCGTCGAGCAGCCGCATCGCTTCGCCCGACTGCCAGAAGGCGCGGGTGGTGGTATACGGTTCGCTTCCGTAACGATCCGGGCGCTCGATCTTGCCGTGCTCGAGTACCTCTCTTTTCAGCTCCTCGCTGAATCCCCAGTCGGTGAAGTCCGGTGCGGCGGCGATTCCGACCAGCGCCGCGACTCGCCCCGGCAATGCGAGGGCAATGTGGAGGGCGATCCACGCACCCATCGATGAGCCGATCAGGATTAGCGGCCCCTCGACCAGGGCATCGATTACCGCCAGCGCATCGTCGCGCCAGCGGTCGAGGGTGCCGTCGGCGAAGTTCCCGTCGGACGAGCCGGTGCCCGAATAGTCGAACCGCAGCATCGCCGCCCCGCGGCGCGCAGCATAGGCGTCAAGTGCCACCGCCTTGGCGCCGTCCATGTCTGACGCAAAGCCGGGCAGGAACACCAGGGTCGGCGCCGAGCCGGGCCGCAGCCGGTAGGCGAGGCGGCGCCCACCGCGGCCGTCAAGATAGGCGATGTCGGGCCGGCTGTCCTTGGTCATCGAAGCGACTTAAGCCGGAACGCACGCAACCTCCTACTGTGTGTTTTCTGCATCAGTTCTCCGGTCAATCATCCGAAGCCGTTGCAACTCTGAAACTTTCCTCGATCCGGGAGGTTAGGGGGCCGCTATCAAGTGCGAAAAGGAACAATTTACATGCGCAAATATCTTCTCGCGGCAGTTGCCGCGGCAGCGATTGCATCACCTGCGGTCGCTGCGGACAGTGGCGGATACGTCGGCGTCGAGGGGGGCATTTTGTTCCCCAAGAGCCAGACCATTGACGGATCGGTCGACTTTACCAACCCACTCGTGACCGACATTGCCCCGAGCCGCTTCGCCCGGGTCAAATTCAAGAAGGGCTACGACGTCGATCTCATCGCCGGTTACGACTTCGGCATGTTCCGGCTCGAGGCCGAAGGCGGGTACAAGCGCGCCAAGGCCAAGAGCATCACTGTTGATCCGGCCTTTTTGACGGCGTTCAACACGCGCGCCGGCACCGCCTTCACCAGCGGTAGTTTCGGCGTCAACGGCCATGCTTCGGTCCTGTCGCTGATGGGCAATGCGCTGCTCGACTTTGGCGATTCCGGCTTCGGCGCCTATATCGGCGGCGGTTTCGGTCGCGCCCGCGTCAAGGAGTTCGGCGATAGCGACAGCGCCTGGGCCTATCAGGGTATTGCGGGCGTCCGCACCGCTCTGTCCGATCAGATCGATGTCGGCCTGAAGTATCGCTACTTCCGCACCGGAAAGTTGAACTTCAATGATACTTTCGCCTTCTCCGGTGTAGGTAACGGCAGCGGCGGCACTGCGACGTTCGATGCGAGCAATCGATTCAGCTCGCACAGCCTGCTGCTGAGCCTGATCTACAACTTCGCGCCGCCGGCACCGCCGCCGCCGCCGCCGCCGCCTCCGCCGCCGCCGCCTCCGCCGCCTCCAGCGACGCAGACCTGCGCCGACGGCTCGGTGATCCTGGCAACCGACATGTGCCCGCTGCCGCCGCCTCCGCCGCCGCCGCCGCCGCCGGAACCCGAGCGTGGCTAAAGCGCGAAAGCTTCAGACAGCATAAAGCGTATCCAACTTCCCGGGCGAGGCACCTGCTTCGCCCGGGATTTTCTTTGCCCGCTGCTGATCACCCAATGATCACGGAACGAGGTGCTTGCGCGCTGGTTGAGCATGCGGCGAGGAGGCGGCCATGAAATATCGCAAGCTTGGCGACAGCGATCTCGAGGTTTCGGAAATCTCATTAGGCTCGTGGCTGACCTACGGCGTCGGAGTCGAGGCCGATGCCGCCCGGGCCTGCCTCGATGCGGCCTTCGAACAAGGCATCAACTTCATCGACACGGCGAACGTCTACGGCCGGGGCGCCGCCGAGACCTTCCTTGGCCACGCGCTCAAATCACGCTCGCGCGACAGCTATGTCCTGGCGACCAAGCTCTATTTCCCGATGAGCGACGAAGACCGCGGGCTTTCGGCGAGCCAGGTCGAAAAGCAGCTCGATGCGTCGCTCAAGCGGCTCCAGGTCGACGTCATCGATCTTTACCAGTGCCACCGCTACGACGAGGACACCCCGCTCGAGGAGACAATGGCGGCACTGACCCGCGCGGTCGACAGCGGCAAGGTGCGCTACATTGGCTTTTCCGAATGGCCGGCGGATCGGATCAAAGCGGCGCTGGACATGACCGGTGTCACAATATTCGTTTCCAGCCAGCCGCAATATTCGCTGGTGTGGCGTGAACCGGAAGCGGAGGTGATCCCGCTGTGCGCCGCCAACGGCATCTCGCAGATCGTCTGGTCGCCGCTCGGCCAGGGCGTGCTCTCCGGCAAGTACGACCCCGACCAGCCGCCGCCACCGGGCACCCGCGCGGCGAGCGAGGAGATGGGTGGCTACATGGACCGGCTGATGCGGCCCAAGCTGCTTCGCGCCGTGCAGCAATTGAAGCCGATCGCCGAGGAAGCGGGGCTGACGCTGCCCCAGTTCGCGCTTGCCTGGGTGCTGCGCGAGCCCAATGTCGCCTCGGCGATCATCGGCGCGTCGCGCCCTGCCCAGGTGATCGAGAACGCGCACGCGTCGGGAGTCATCGTCGATACCCAGCTGTTCCTTCGCGCCGAGGCGCTGATCGACGAAGCTCTTTCGGACTGACGCCAGACTAGATCGCTTTCGAGCTGCGCCGGGTCGGCGAGACAAAGATCTCCTCGATCGGCAGGTCGAACAGCTCGGCAATGCGGAAGGCGAGCGGTAGCGAGGGGTCGTAGCGTCCGGTCTCGATCGCATTGACGCTCTGGCGCGAAACCTCGAGCTTCCCGGCGAGATCGCTTTGGCTCAAGTTGCGCGTCGCGCGGAGCACTTTCAGGCTGTTTTCCATCAGCAGCCAGCGTCGCTGAGCGTGAGCTTGTTGATGACGCCGCCGAGCCCGAGACCGAAGAACCAGGCGACCGCGATGTAATAAGCGTCGACATGCCCGGCGAGTCCGAAGCTTTCGAGGAAGCCCCAGATCGTCGCCAGGCTGAGCGCGAAGCCGCTCGCCCACAAGGTCTTGCGGACCATCAGCATCCGCACATATTCGTCCTGCTCCTCGACCAGATAGCGGCCGATCGCTGCGAAAATGCCGATGATGGGGAGGGCGGGGAGGACGGCGATGACATAAGCGAGGCCGCCGGACAGCAGGTGGTGCTTGAAGCCGTAGACCGCAGCGATGAGAAACAGCGCGTAAAGCAAGCTAAGCCAGATGACGCGATAATTATAGGTCCGATATGGTCCGCTCTTTGCCATGTAAAGTCTCCATTCCTATTTGCAAAGTCACCTTTACACAGCCTCCTCAAGGTTGTCAAGTGACCTTTACCCGCTCCTGAGTCGAACAACCGGTTGAGGGAGCGGCGGACGGCGGCTAGAGCCGCTTTCCAATGACCAGGATGTTCAAGATCGCGCTTCCCGATGGCTCGGTTCGGGAGATGCCCGAGGGTTCGACTCCGGCCGACGTCGCGGCGGCGATCGGGCCGGGGCTGGCCAAGGCTGCGCTTGCGGCCAAGGTCGACGGCGAGCTGCGCGACTTGCATCGGCCGTTCGAAAGCGATGCCGCGCTGGCGCTGGTGACGTCGCGCGACGAAAAGGATGCGCTTGAGCTTGTCCGCCACGATTTCGCCCATGTGCTCGCCGAGGCGGTGCAGAGCCTGTTTCCGGGAACCCAGATTACATTCGGCCCGGCGACCGACGACGGTTTCTACTACGACTTCGCGCCGGCGCCGGGCCGCGGCCCGTTCACCGAAGAGGACCTCCCCGCGATCGAGGAGGAGATGCGCCGCGTCATCGCGCGTGACGAGCCGCTGATCCGCGAGGAATGGACTCGCGCCGATGTCCGCGATTTCTTCGAAAAGTCGGGCGAGAGCTTCAAGGCCGAATGGGTGATGGAACTGCCCGAGGGCGAGACGATCACCATGTACCGGTCAGGCCAGGGCGACAGCGCCTGGATGGACCTGTGCCGCGGGCCGCACCTCGCCTCGACCGGCAAGCTCGACCCGCAATCGTTCAAGCTGACGCGGGTGTCGGGCGCCTACTGGCGTGGCGATCCCAAGAACCCGATGCTGAGCCGGATTTACGGCACCGCCTGGCTCAACAAGAAGCAGCTCGACGCCTATCTCGTCCGGCTCGAGGAAGCGGAGAAGCGCGACCATCGTAAGATCGGCCAGGAGATGGACCTGTTCCACCTCCAGGCGGAAGCGCAAGGCTCGGTGTTCTGGCACCCCAAGGGCTATCTCATCTGGCGCCAGCTCGAAGCCTATATCCGCCGCCGCCTCGATGCCGCCGGCTATCTCGAGATCAAGACCCCGCAGCTGATCGATGCCAAGCAGTGGGAGAAGAGCGGCCACTGGGGCAAATATCGCGAGAACATGTTCGTCGTCCCCGACGAGATTCCGCATGTTCCAGAAGAAGGCATCGACGATGACTCGCCAGTTGTTTCGGCCGACGCCGATCTGATGGCGTTGAAGCCGATGAACTGCCCGGCGCATGTGCTCGTGTTCAAGCAGGGGATCACCAGTTACCGCGACCTGCCGCTGCGGCTGGCCGAGTTTGGCTGCTGCCATCGCAATGAACCTCACGGCGCGCTGCACGGCATCCTGCGGGTGCGCCAGTTCACCCAGGACGACGCGCACATTTTCTGCCGAGAGGACCAGCTGATCGAAGAGGTTCGCACCTTCTGCGACCTGCTCGACAGCGTCTATCGCGATCTCGGTTTCGACAGCTACGCGATCAAGCTCGCGCTTCGACCTGACCAGCGCTTCGGCAGCGACGAGATGTGGGACTGGTCCGAACAATCGCTGCGCGATGCGGTTCGCGTGGCTGGGCGCGACACCCCCGAATATGGCTGGGAAGAACTGCCGGGCGAAGGGGCATTTTACGCGCCCAAGCTCGAGTTCCATTTGACCGACGCCATCGGCCGCACCTGGCAGGTCGGCACGATGCAGACCGACACCGTGCTGCCCGAACGACTCGACGCGAGCTATGTCGGCGAGGACGGCGCCCGCCACCGGCCGGTGATGCTCCACCGCGCGATCATCGGCACCTTCGAGCGCTTCATCGGCATCCTCATCGAACATTACGCGGGTAAATTTCCGCTGTGGCTGGCGCCGGTGCAGGCGGTGGTCGCGACAATCGTGTCCGAAGCGGATGATTATGCGGGCAAAGTTGCTGCCGCTCTCCGTGCAGCCGGCATCCGGGTCGAGGCCGATCTCAGGAACGAGAAGATCAACTACAAGGTGCGCGAGCACAGCCTGGCCAAGGTCCCGTTGCTGCTGGTCGTCGGCAAGCGCGAGGCCGACGAAGGTACCGTAGCGTTGCGGCGAATGGACACCGAGGAGCGGCAACAGATGATGAGCCTCGACCAGGCCGTGACGATGATCGCCGCCGAGGCTGTCCCGCCCGATTTACGACAGGCCGGCTGAACTAGCGGCTTAGGGGGGTGAGGATGCAGAGCACGACCGCCGGCTCGCCCAGCCGCGTGTTGCTCTGGTCGGCGCTCCCGAAGCCAACCGGTTGTGTCCCCCGGAAAGCTGCCGAGCGTTCAACGTGCCAGCCCGCGAGCTTCGATTTCGCCGCGGCCTCGCCGCAACTGTTCATGCCAAGCAAGAGGACTCGTGTGGCGGGATTCCGAGGGAATATCGGGGCGCTCGCTGCGGCCGGGACCAAAGCGAGAAACTTGGCAGTCGAATCCTCGATAGCGAGCGGCCTGGAGCGATCGGCGAGCCACTTTTCGGCAAGCTCCGAAGCCGGCTCCAGCCTCACGGACCGGTTGGCCGAGACGACGCCGCATGCCGTGAGCGTGAGCAGGCATGCGACGGGCATCAACCGCTGTTTGCCGCGCATCCGAGCGGCACCGAGGGCGCCGACACACAGGCAGGCGACGGCGACAATTGGCGTGAACATGCGCGGCTTCGGATCCACGGCC
Organism: Sphingomicrobium sp.; assembly: GCA_039934055.1. Classification (GTDB taxonomy): domain Bacteria; phylum Pseudomonadota; class Alphaproteobacteria; order Sphingomonadales; family Sphingomonadaceae; genus Sphingomicrobium. The sequence continues at coordinate 13,234 of JBDTMX010000008.1, forward strand.
AAGGCGAAGACCAGGGCCGCGAACCATAAGGCCGCTGACGCCAGCATGAAGATCATGACGCGCGCCGGGGGGTCTTTCCAGTCGAGGGTCTTGCGGCCGCCGACAATGAGAAGAAGCGAGAACAGGAGCGTGGGCCCGATCGCGGGATTGGCGATCAGGTTGACCAGTGCGTCCACGGTCCAGTGGATCGAGATCCCCGAGGACGGTTTCCATGCACCGATGATCGTCGGGTTGAACAGCGGGCCGCCGCTTGCTGCCGCGGCAGCCGGCAACTCCGAGGAGGGAATGCGGGTATGGCCAAGCTGGAGCCGCCAATGGTGGAATGCGTCACTCGTCAGCAGCACATCGACGAAACCCTGCGCGACGAGAACCGAGGCCGCGCCGAACGCGAATGCGACCCAATCGCGCCGTTGAACGGGCAGCAATCGAATACCCACGGCGAATGGCAGAAGCGCGACGATCGACGTGGCACGCGTTAGTATCGCCAGCCCGAGGGCCAGGCCGGCGAGCAACGACCACAGCCAGGCACCGGTCCTGACTCGCGACTGCAGGCAGAACACCGCCGCGAGCAGGAACGCGAGCTCCGCGATGTCCACCCCAACGCGGACAAGGCTCTGGAAAATGACCGGGGTTGCAACGAACAGGGTGCCGGCCACGAGAGCAGCCAGCTTGCCGAATTGCCGCTGAACCAGGACCACGAACAGCACGATCGCCGCGGCGCTGTAAATGCCGGGGACGATGGCGAGTGTTGCGCTCGTCTTGCCGAATGCGGCGATTGCGGCGCCCATCGGAAGCACAAAGGGCAGGCGGGTCGACCAATGGTCATAAGGCACGCAATAGCCGTGTTGGGCGATGCAGGTGGCCGCATTCAGATAATGCAGATCGTCGGTCCCGCCTCCGACGAATACCGTCGGATCGAGCGCTGCAAGGAGCAGCGCAAGCGCTAGTACCGCAATCACTGGAACGGTCGCCGCAAAATCGCCGGCGACGGTGATCCCGTCGCTTGCGGCGGCGCGCCGCGGAATACTGGCCATCCCCCTTGCTTAGGCCCGGACCATTAAAGAACCGCGAAAATGGCTTGGGATTTGCCGCTCGCCCTGACGCCGCATCGCCACAGGTCGCTGCAAAAACGACTCGCGAGTCGGGGTGCAGCCCTTTTCATCCACCGCCCAACCGCCTAACTCCGGGGGTCAGACCACCAATTGGAGACCAAGCTATACCCCCGCCCTATCCGCGCCGCCCGCAGACGCCGCCGGCCATGTCCGGCCCCCGCTACAACGAGTTCATCACCGCCCCCAAAGTGCGGGTGATCGACGAAAACGGCGAAAACCTCGGCGTGATGTATACCCGCGAAGCCGCCGAGCAGGCAGCCGAAGTCGGGCTCGACTTGGTCGAGATTTCTCCCAACGCCGATCCGCCGGTCGCCAAGTTCCTCGACATCGGCCGCTACAAATATGAGGCGCAGAAAAAGGCCAACGAGCAGCGCAAGAAGCAGAAGACGCAGGAGATCAAGGAGATCAAGATGCGTCCGAACATCGACGACCACGACTATGACACCAAGATGAAGAAGGTCGTCGAGTTCCTCGAGGAGGGCGACAAGGTCAAGGTGACGATGCGCTTCCGCGGCCGCGAGATGGCGCATGGCGAATTGGGCATGGCGGTGCTGCGTCGGGTTCAGGAACAGACCGAGCCCTTGGCCAAGGTCGAAGCGCACCCGCGCATGGAAGGCCGCCAGATGCTGATGGTGCTCGCGCCGAAGTGAGCAGCGAGCAGTTCAACCGGTCGTTGAATTGCCCGCGCTGCTCATCGGGCATGGAGCCGGGCTACATGATCGACCAGGGCTACGGCACCCGGACGGTTCCGAAGTGGGTTGGGGGCGTGCCGCGAAAGAGCATTTGGACCGGCCTCAAGCTGCGCCATCTCGATCAGGTCGAGGTCGCAACCTACCGCTGCCGGCGCTGCTTCTATCTCGAAAGCTATGCTTCGAGCTGATTGTACTGGCGGCGACCCAAGTCGCCGGCCACCTTGCCGTTACGGAAAGCAACAAAAAATTCGGCGATTGTTGCAATTGTGCAGCAACTCCGTGCCATTGTCGCAGCGGATTGTGGCGCTCGCTTCCTTTGGCCGAACTTGTGGATTAGCTTCTCGCGCGCAGCGTTTGGCAGGGGGAGTCGATAATGCGCAAATCCGTATGGCTGTTGTCAGCAGGCTTGGCCGCACTCGCCGTTCCGGCGCAGGCGCAAGTAACCGATACCGATCAGGGAACCGCGAATCCAACTGATGGAGCGACCGCAGAGGCGGCGGCTGTCGACAATAAGGCAAATGAACAACAGCCGGTCGACGTTGGCGACATCGTCGTCACCGCTACTCGGCGTAACGAAGCGCTGTCCGACGTTCCGATGGCGGTCAGCGCGGTTACCGCCGAGACCCTCAGGAATTCCGGTGCCAGCGACATCCGCCAATTGACCCAATTGTCGCCATCGCTGCTGGTCTCCTCGACCTCGTCCGAAGCCGGCGCCGGCGTCGCCCGCATTCGCGGCATCGGCACGGTCGGCGACAACCCCGGTCTCGAAAGCTCGGTCGGTGTGTTCATCGACGGCGTCTATCGTTCGCGCACCGGTGTCGGCCTGACCGAGCTTGGCGCGGTCGACCGGATCGAGGTCCTGCGCGGGCCCCAGGGCACGTTGTTCGGCCGTAACACATCCGCCGGCCTGATTTCGATCATCACCGCCAAGCCGCGCTTCGAGCCGTCGGTTTATGGCCAGCTCGACATCGGCAATTTCGACTTGCGCCGGGTCGAGCTCGGCGCAACCGGCCCGGTCTCCGACTCGGTCGCGTTGCGCCTCGACGGCGTCTACATGAAGCGCGACGGGTTTCTCCACGACGTGATTTCCGGTCGCGACCTCAACAACCGCGATCGCTGGCTGCTGAGGGGCCAGGTACTGTTCCAGCCGAACGACAATTTGTCGTTCCGGCTGATCGCCGATTACGCCAAGCGCAACGAGGAATGCTGTGGCGCAGCATATCTGCACGCGCATGATTTCACAGCCGCAGGCGAGCAGCCATCGACGATTGCCGGGATCGAGCGGGCGCTCGGCGCCATCATCAGCGATGACACGTACGCACGCGACACCGCCATCACGCCCGGCCGCAGCTATCGTTCCGACGTCAAGGACGGCGGCGTATCAGGCGAGTTGGTCTACGACTTCGGCGGCGCCGAGCTGACCTCTATCACCGCCTATCGCTACAACAAATATACCCGCGGCCAGGACGCCGACTTCAACAATCTCGACATCCTTTACCGCGATGACGACGGCAGTGCGTTCAACCGGTTCAAGACCTTCACGCAGGAGCTGCGGCTCCAGGGCGAGGCATTCGGCGGCAAGCTCGACTGGCTGGTTGGCGGCTATTACGCCGACGAAAAACTGCGGGTCGACGACAACCTCGCCTACGGCCAGGATTACGAGCGCTTTGCTAACTGCATTCTGTTCGCCTCGGTCTTGCCGTCCGCACTCGCCCCTTCGCCGAACCCAAGCAGTTCCTGCATCAATGTCCCGGTTGTTCAGGGGACGATCGCCTTCCTCAACACCCTGCCGGTCGGGGACCCGCGCCGTGCCAGCATTCCGTTGCTTGGGGCATTGATTGCCAACCCGGCCCGGCCTGGTTTCGGTTCACTTGCGGCGGCGCTTGGTCAGCCGTTGCTGGGCCTTAACGGGATTGCGATTGACGACACGTGGAACCAAGGCAGCCGCAACTGGGCGCTGTTCACCCACAACATTTTCTCGGTAACGGATAACGTCAAACTCACGGTCGGCGCCCGCTACACCCATGAGCGCAAAACGCTGAGCGCGGACCTGCGGGACAATAACTCGCTTTGCTCCCTCATCTCGCGGAGCCCACTCGCGCTCCTGCAGTCGCTGCCGTGCGTGTCACCCGGGATTCCGGGCGGGGTGTTCACCGGCAGCGACCACAAATCGGAGAGCAAGCTGTCGGGAACCGCGGTGCTGAGCTGGAAACCAGTCGACAGCCTGCTCACTTATGCGAGCTATTCGCGCGGTTACAAGGCCGGTGGTTACAACCTCGACCGCGCCGCGCTCGCCCGCGGGGGCGGCAATGGCGCGATCTGCATGACAGCCGTACAACTCGGCTGTGCGGCGACCGGTGCCGCCAACATCCACGACGACTTGACATTCAAGCCGGAAAGCAATGACGCATTCGAGCTCGGCGCCAAGTACAATGGCCGCGGCATCGACCTCAACGTCGCCTTGTTCCAGCAGGAATTCAAAAACTTCCAGCTAAACACGTTCAACGGCCTCAATTTCATCGTCGAGAATATCAACGCCTGCTCGGAGGATCTCGGCGGCGCCGACACCGACAATAGTGCGGCGACCGGCGCCTGCACCGGCAAGCTGAAGCCGGGCGTGCGCAGCCGCGGCCTCGAGGTCGAGCTGTTCACGCGGATCATCCCGGAAGTGGCGCTCAACCTCGGCGGGACGTTCGTGCAAACCAAGTACCGCGACAATCTGGTCGGCGCGGACGGCCGGGCGCTGACAAACGCTTTGTTCCAGCTGCCGGGGCGCCGCGTTTCCAACAGCGCCGGAGCGGCGGTGACAGGTTCGGCGGCCTGGACTCCGCGGCTTGGCAGCGGCGGATTGCACGGCTTGCTCTACGCCGACTTCCGCTACCAGTCGAAGATCAACACCGGTTCGGACCTCGATCTTGAAAAGGTCCAGAAGGCCTTCACCGTGGTCAATGCGCGCATCGGCGTGCGTGGCCCAGACCAGGCGTGGGCCGTCGAACTGTGGGCACAGAACCTGTTCAACAAGAACTATATGCAGGTGGCGTTCGATGCACCGATCCAGGGATCGGGCACCGAGCGCGGCGTCGAGCAGGGCTTCTACGCCCGTTCGACCCAGCTCTACGGCGCGTTCCTTGCCGAGCCGCGGACTTACGGCCTGACGCTGCGCGCCAAGTTCGGCCCGAGCCGAGCCGCGCCGCCGGCCTACGAGCCACCGCCGGCTCCGCCGCCGCCGCCGCCCGCAACCCAGACCTGCGCCGACGGTTCGGTGATCCTGGCGACGGATGCATGTCCGCTGCCGCCGCCTCCGCCGCCTCCGCCGCCGCCGGAGCCAGAGCGCGGCTGATTGCAATTGGCTGATTGAGTGACCGGGCCCTGCCGAACGGCGGGGCCCGTTTCATTTTATGGTCAGGCGGCGTGGGCGGCGTCACGCTCCCGCGCCGCGGCCAGCAGTGTCGCGCGCAGCTCGGTGGCTTCGTCGGCATCGAGCTTCTTGCCGTCCGCCCGAGTCAGATAGAAGACGTCTACCGCGCGCTCGCCGTAGGTGGCGATGTGGGCCGAATGGATGCGGTGTCCGCAGTCGTGGATCGCGCGCGCCAGCGCGGCGAGCAGCGCGATTCGGTCGAGCGCGTTGACCTCGACCACCGTGGTCCGGCTCGACGCGTGCTCGGCGATCACCACCGAGGGCGCAATCCGGAACGCGGCAGCTCGCGGCCCGCTCCTCACTGCTGTGGGCAGCCGTGGCGGTTGCCCGCTGCCGAGCGCGGCTTCGACCGACCGCACCAGACGGTTGCGTAGCCGCTTGTCGGCATAGGCGCGGCCCTGGCTGTCGACGACCAACAGATTGTCGAGCGCGATGCCGTCACGGGTGGTGTGGACGCGCGCGTCGATGATGTTCGCGCCGGCCGCCGCGAGCCCGGCGCAGATGCGGAAGAACAGGCCCTCGCGGTCGGGCGTGAAAACGCTGATGCGGGTGGCGTTGCTGTCGGCATCGTTCTCGGCGACAACGCTTGGAACAGGCTCGCCGATACGGGCTTCGGCAATGGCCACCTGGCGCGCATTGGCGACCTGCCACTCGAGCGGCTCGGCCAGCCAATAGGCATCGGGCAGCCGCCGCGCATAAGCCCGGGCGATGGAAGCTTTCCAGCCGAGCTCTCGCGCCAACTCCTTCTGCCGCGCGGCGATCTGTTCGGTCCGGCCGCGCTGCTTGTGGCCCAGCCGCAGCCGCTCCTCGGCGGCATCGAACAGCGTCCGCAGGAGCAGGCGCTTCCACTCGGTCCACACGCCGGGTCCGACCGCGCGAATGTCGACCACGGTCAGGATCAGCAGCAGCCGCAGCCGCTCAGGGCTCTGCACCTGGGATACGAAATCCTCGATCGTCTTGGGGTCCGCGAGGTCGCGCTTGAACGCCGTCGCCGACATCAGCAAATGATAGCGCACGAGCCAGGAAACGGTCTCGGTCTCGGCCGGGTCGAGCCCAAAGCGCGGGCCCAGTTTCCACGCGATCTCGGCGCCGATGACGCTGTGGTCGCCGCCGCGGCCCTTGGCGATGTCGTGCAGCAACACCGCGACGTAGAGCGTCCGGCGCGACGCGATCTGGCGGAACAAAGCGGTCGCCAGCGGATGGTCATCAGCGAGCTCGCCGCGCTCGATCGCAGCGAGCAGGCCGATGGCGCGGATCGAATGTTCGTCGACCGTATAATGGTGGTACATGTCGAATTGCATTTGCGCGACCACGCGGCCGAAGTCGGGGACGAAGCGGCCGAACACGCCGGCTTCATTCATCCAGCGCAGCACCGCGTCGGGCGCGTCGACATTGGTCAGTGCGTCCATGAACAAGGCGTTGGCCCTTTTATCGGCACGCACGGCTCCGTTGATCAGCCTGGCATCGCGGGTCGCGGCGCGCATCGCATTGGGATGGATCTCGAGCCGCTCGTGCGCGGCGAGCGCAAACAGCTCGAGCAGGCGCACCGGATCCTCGGCGAGGAACGCGTCCGACGGGATCGACAGCCGGCCGCGGTCGAGGGTGAAGCCATTCAAGCGCTTCGGCCGACGGCGAATGGTCGGCAATGCAAAGCGAAAGCCCTTCTTGCCCAATTGCTCGTCGAGCTGCGCAAGGAACAGCCCGGTCAAGTCGCCGACCGCCTTGGCGTTCAGGAAGTAGAATTGCATGAAGCGCTCGACCGCCGATTTCCCCGGCCGGTCGGCGTAGTTCATCACTTGCGCGATGTGCCGCTGATGGTCGAACCCGAGCCGCTCCTCGGCGCGCCCGGCGGCGAGGTGGAGGTGACAGCGCACCGCCCAAAAGAAGCGCTCGGCGCGCTCGAAGCTGGCAAACTCGGTGGCAGTCAGCAGGCCCGCTCCGACGAGGTCCGACGGGCGTTCAACATCGTGGACGTACTTGCCGATCCAGTAGAGAGTGTGAAGGTCGCGCAGCCCGCCCTTGCCGTCCTTGACGTTGGGCTCGACGACATAGCGGC
>JBDTMX010000009.1:0-17655 GCA_039934055.1 Sphingomicrobium sp.
CGCGACGTCGCTGGCGACGGCGGAGTTGCCGATGTTGGCGTTGATCTTGACCAGGAAGTTGCGGCCGATCGCCATCGGCTCGCTCTCGGGGTGGTTGATGTTGTTGGGGATGATCGCGCGGCCGCGAGCGACCTCGTCGCGGACGAACTCGGGGGTGACGAAATCGGGGATCGCGGCGCCGAAGCTTTCGCCATCACGCGGGGTGTTGAGCGCGGCTTCGCGGCCGAGATTTTCGCGGGTGGCGACATATTCCATTTCGGGCGTGATGATGCCGCGCCGCGCGTAATGCATCTGGCTGACGTTGGCGCCGGGCCTGGCGCGGAGCACGCGCTTGCGGACGGCGGGGAAGGGGGCGACACCGCCCGAACGGTCGGGGCCGAGCTGGCCATTGTCCTCCGGCCGAACCTCGCGCTGGTCGACCTCCTCGACATCGCCGCGGGCGCGGATCCATTGCGCGCGCAATTCGGGCAGGCCGGCCATGATGTCGATGCGCATGTCCGGGTCGGTGTACGGCCCGCTGGTGTCGTAGAGTGTGACCGGCGGCTCGCCCGACGACGGCTCGAGGTCGACTGCGCGCATCGCGACGCGGTTGGGCCCGACGAAGATCTTGCGGCTGCCGCGGATCGGTCCGGTGGTGACTTTCAGTTCGGTTCTTGCTGGCGCGTCGCCCATGGTGCTTGCTTTCTGTCTTAGGCCACGCGGCCGGTGAGGCCGAGGGCGATGAGGATCAGGCCGAATGCAGCGGCGATGAGTGAGACCAGCTTCTGATTGCCGACCAGCCGGCGCGAAAAGGCCAGCAGCGGGCCGGGCACGATCATCAGCAGCAATCCCTCGGCGAGCGCGATCCAGCCAATCAGGGAGACGATCACGGCCAGAAGGTCGGTCCAGATGCAATGCACCAGGACCAGCGTTCCGCCGATGGCGAAGGCCATGAATCCGGTGACGAAAGTCAGTGCGGGCGATCGCTCGAACTCGTCGAGCATCGCGGCCCAGCTGATCCGGCCGGTCAGGCCCGCCAGCCCGGCGGAGAACTCGTAGAGGCCGATCAGGACAGCGAGATGCAGCGTAAGAATCGTTGCGGTTATCATCACCACTCCTCCATTTTCGGAGGGGCCGGTGGCCGTGCTCACCAGTCCCCCGGACTGGCTGCGCGCGTCCACTCCCTCCGCCGGGGTCAGCCGGATCAGGTTCGATGGGTTCCGGCATGGCTTGCCGATCTCAGCCGAAAATCGTTCGGCTCCCCAGGGTAGACCTGTCCTTAGAGTAGCGTGGCTTCCTCTGCCAGCTTTCTCGCCGATCCTATTGAAGGCGCGGGAGGCTGGACAGCTGCGTGCCTCGCACTACACGCGCTTGGTTGGGAATTGAGGAAAGAGGGACCAGCCTGCCGATGCTAAAGAATCCGATACGATCAGTGCTTGTCGTCGGCGGCGGATCAGCCGGCTGGATGGCAGCAGCCGCGCTTGCCAATGCGATCACCGAAGGCGTTTCGATTGAACTCGTCGAATCCGAGGAAATCGGAACCGTGGGCGTCGGCGAAGCGACCATTCCGGCGATCAAGAAATTCAACAAGCGGCTTCGCCTCGACGAACGCGAGTTCGTGAAGGCAACCGGCGGCTCGTTCAAACTCGGGATCGAGTTCGTGAACTGGGCCCGGAAGGGGCATCATTATTTCCATCCGTTCGGTCCGTTCGGTATCGACTTCGACGCGGTCCCGGTCGACCAATATTGGCTCAAGCTTAAGCTCGAGGGATCGGCCCCAAATCTGAACGATCTTTCGATGGCGTGGGCGGCAGGATCGCGCGGGCGGTTCCGCCTGCCCACCAAGGGCCGAAGGGTAACCTCCACCTATGACTATGCCTATCATTTCGATGCGGGCCTTTACGCGGCTTACCTACGGAAGTTCGCCGAAGCGCAGGGCGTGGTTCGTCACGAGGGCCGGATCGTCGATGTCGAGCAGGACGCGAAAACGGGTCATGTGCGGTCGGTCAAGCTTGCCGATGGGCGGACCCTGAAGGCCGACCTGTTCATCGACTGTTCGGGCTTTCGAGCGCTGCTGATCGAAGGCACGATGAAGTCCGGCTTCGATGACTGGTCCCATTGGCTGCCATGCGACCGCGCGTTCGCCGTCCCGACTGAGCGAGCGAAGAACGGCATGACCCCGTTCACACGTTCGACCGCGCATGAAGCGGGTTGGCAGTGGCGGATCCCGCTCCAGCATCGCACTGGCAACGGGCATGTGTTCGTGAGCGCGCTGATGGACGAGGATAAAGCGGCCGACATTCTTCTCAAGCATGTCGATACCCCGCCCCTCGCGGAGCCCCGACTGCTGAAATTCAAGGCGGGGATGCGCAATCGAGTCTGGGTCGGAAACGTCGTCGCCCTCGGGCTTGCAGCGGGATTTCTCGAGCCGCTCGAATCGACCAGCATCCACCTGGTCCAATCATCGATCCTGCGGCTCATCTATTTCTTGCCGACGCGCGACTTCGACCCAAAGACGATCGACGAATTCAACCGTGTCACGCGCGCGGAGTGGGAGTCCGTGCGCGACTTTATCGTCCTGCATTATCACGCGACCCAAAGGACGGATTCAGCGCTCTGGAAGCAAATGGCCGCGACCCCGCCCCCCGACAGATTGCAGCACAAGATTGATCATTTTCGGTCGGCCGGCCGATTGCTGGTTGAACCGGACGAGTTGTTTCAGCGGCCGAGCTGGTTTGCCGTGCTCGTCGGCCAGCTGATTGATGCCAAGGGCTATCATCCGATCGCCGATGCGCGGCCGCAGGCCAATGCCGCCGAGCGCGTCGATATGCTCGTCAAGAGGATCGCCGCGGCGGCCGAGGCCATGCCGCGGCACGACGAGTTTATCGAGCGTCACTGCCGCGCTGAATTCGCGGCCGATGTCTAGTTGGGCGGGAGCGTTCCCGACGGGAACGCGGCGCGGCGTCAGCTGACGCCGCCGCCCCGCCGGGCGGCCCAAGCGACGGGCGGCGTAATGGCCTGCCGCCCGCGACAGGCCGGCCTATCTGTTGGAAGCGGCGCGCGCGGCCTGGGCCTTCGCCCGCTCGTCGGCGGTGATCGTGCCGTCGTGGTTGGCATCGACCTTTTCGAAGCCGGCAAGGATCGGCGCGCGATATTCGTCGAGGCTGATCTTGCCGTCCTTGTTGGTGTCAAGTTTCTGCAGCGCAGTGGTGCCCGCGTTGGTGGCGGCCGGGCGCACGGCGGGAGCCGCGGCGCGGAACTCGGCGAGGCTCAGCTGTCCATCATGATTGGTATCGAGCTTGGTGAATTCCTGCGTCATGCGCTGGGCGATATTGGCCGCAGCCTGCTGCTGGGCGCTCGTTTGGGCCGCGTCGATTTCTGCTTTGGACAGGAAGCCGTCATGGTTGGTGTCGACCTTCTGAAAATTCGTCTGGGACGCTTTGATGACGTCGTTGCGCGTCGTCGGCCCCGGTGCGGGCTTGCCGGCCGCCTGGATGGCGGCAAGCCGCAGCGGATGCGCTGCCGAGGGTAGCGCGGCCGACGGCAGAGGTGCCGATGACATAGTGGCCGATGGCAGAGTGGCAAAGGCCGGTACGGCTGCGGACACCGCAACCACCGCGGCAATCGAAAGGAACGGATGCGACACTTCTATCTCCCTGATTGGAATTTCTCTCGCGAATCAAACGCTCGCCGAGTCGATAACGAATCGAGTCGGCGACGTCGACACTTCGCTCCTGTCACCCAATCAAGCTTGCTGGCGACTGAACCTGCGAGCGGCGAGCAAACGGCTAGGCCGCGGTTTTGCTGTTCGCGCGCGTGTCGCGCGCGCGGGTATTTTCAGCACGACCGTGGCCACCAGATTGTGGCCCAAGCGACACAGTTCACCGGCCCAATCCATACATTTTGCAATTGGGATCAACTTTTCGGCTTTGCTTTTCGTCGCTTGCATGGATATGCCATGATCACGGAAATGCTTCGAACCGGATGGGGCTCGAGCTGCATTCGCCATTCAGGGTGGCGAGGTGCAGTCCAAAAAGGCCCGGAGCAACCGAAGTATCAATAAGCCCGCGGCCGCGGCAAAACAGGGGAATATCGATGCAAACGAACAGCCGGCGTATCGCGCTTCTAACGGGAGTTTCCATTACGGCTCTCGGAATGGCGGTTCCCGCTTATGCGGCCACAAACGATTTTCCCGGCATCAACGACACGACCGTCGCTCCTGTCGTCAACGACACGCTGGACATTTGCGCGATCGGACCGTGCTTCTTCGGGGAGACGGCCACGGGCTCCGGTGTAGTGAACGCGAACGTCACGACCACCGCAAATGGCCAGATCTACCACGCTGGTTTCGGCAACCTGGTCACACTTAACCTGCTCAATTCCGATACCGCTACAGTGGCCGCGCAGGCATCGGCAGACGGCCCCGGCCCGCAGGCGGCCAATGCGACCGTCGACACCGCGATCCAGCAATATGCCTCCGCCAGCAGCGACGCTACCGCCAACGTCAATATCAACGCTCCCCTGACGATTTCCGCGACCGCCGACGCATGGTCGGGCGCGACCGCCAAGGCCAATGCGGTCGTCGATTACGGCATCAGGAACACGGCCATTTCGACGTGGAGTGGGGACGCCGTTGCCAATTTCACGAACGACAGCACGATCAACGTCGGAGCCAATGCTCTCGCCTGGGGCTCGGCAGTCGGCGCCACCAGCGCACACGCCAATGTGACCAACGGGATCTACCAGAACGCCGTGGCTGGCGTGCTCGACATCGGCAATGCGGTTGCCGATCTGACCAACAATGGCACGATCAATGTCGGCGCGGACGCCTCGGTGTATGCCTGGGTCGGCGGAAATGCCGTTGCCGCTGCAACCGTCGACAGCGGAATTGCGCAATATGCCACCGAGAACGGGTGGGGCAATGCGTCGGTCAATCTGACGAACAATGACACGATCGACATCGGCGCCAACGCCGACGCAAATGCATGGAGCGCCGTCGCTGGCTTCGCCACCGCCAGCGCGTCGGTTAACAACGGCATCATCGAGGGCGCGATCAATAACTCTCTCGGCGATGCTTCGGCGACGCTGACCAATCTCGGCACGATTAATATTCATGCAACCGCCGACGCTCGGACAGCATTCGGCAGCGCCCATGGGAGCGCGAATGCGACGATCGATAACGGCATCTACGAATATGCCAATGCGAACTCGGGCAATGCCACCGTCACGCTCAACAACAACGCCGGCACGATCGACCTCAGCGCGCAAGCCAACGCTTCGGGGTCGAGCGCCGACGCCTATGCCCAGGTCACCGACGGAATTCACCAATATGCGTCTGTCGGCACCGCCGGCAATGCGGCTGTCAGCCTGAATAACAATGGCGGAGCCATCAACCTGAATGCGACGGCCACCGCCTTCGCGGACGTCGGCAGCGCAACGGCCACGGCGAACATCACCGACGGGATTTCTCAAGTCGCCTATAACTGGGGCGCCGGCAATGCGTCGGTCTCGCTCGACAACAGCGGCGCGATCACGCTCAATGCAAGCGCGATCGCCAGGGGCGGGTCTTCGGACAATGCCTTCGCGACCGTCTCGGACGGCATATATCAATATGCCTACCACACTACGGGCGCGGGCGACGCGAATGTCTCGCTGACCAACAGCGGCACGATCAACATGACGGCATTCGCCAGCGCCAGCGGCGCCTACGCCCATAGCGCCAATGCCTCGGTCGATAACGGCATCTACCAGGAAAGCTTCCGGTGGGGCGGCGCGGGCGATTCAAACGTTACGCTCGACAACAGCGGCTCGATCGGCATCCACGCGACCGCTGTTGCCAACGGCACGGTGAGTGCCGCTTATGCGACCGAAGTCACGGTTGATGACGGGATCTATCAGGCGGCCTACAATTGGGGCACCGGCGACGCGAGCGTCTCGCTGACCGGCACCGGGTCCATCGACATCACGGCAAGGGCGACTGCCCATGCGGCGACCTACGCGGAGGCTTCCGCGTCGATCGATAATGGAATCTACCAGTACGCCAGTGCCGGGAATGGCAATGCGTCGGTTGCGATCGACCAGGGCGCGATCACCGAGCAGGCGCACGCCAGCGCCAATGGCTCCTACGGCAGCGCCTATGCGACGATCGACACCGGCGTTTACCAATCTGCCAGAGCCAACGGCACCGACCATGACGCGACGGTGTCGCTGACCAACAGCGGCCTCATCAGCATGGATGCGACGGCCATCGTCAACGCGACCAGCGGTTACGCCAATGCCTATGCCTATGTCACGACGGGCATCTACCAATACGCGAACGCCGGCGACGGTAACGCGACCGTCTCGCTGACCAACAATGGCGGCATCGACGTCGAGGCGAATGCGCTCGCCAATGCCGGCGCCAGCGCCGGTGCCTATGCAAGCGCCACGATCAGCGACGCGATCTACCAACAGGCGGACGCCAACGGCGGCGGCAATGCGTCGGTGACGCTGGTAAGCGCTCCGCCCATCACCATCGTTGCGAATGCGACCGCCAACGGCGGAACTGCTTCGGCCTTTGCTTCGGTCTCCGACGGCATTTATCAAAGCGCCAACGCATATGGCGGCGGTGACGCGCTGGTATCGATCGACAATGCCGATCCGATTACCATTGCGGCGAACGCGAACGCCAACGCGACGACGTCCGATGCGACGGCCACTGCGTCGGTCTCCAATGGGATCTACCAGAGCGCCTATGCGAGCAGCGGCAACGCCACGGCCACGATCGTCAACAGCAGCACGATCAGCATCAGCGCCAACGCGGTCGCCAACGCGGCGGATTCGGCTGAAGCTTTTGCGACGATCAATGACGGCATTTACCAATACGCCAGTGTCGGGGGCGGCAGCGGCGACGCCAATGTCGGCCTGAACAACAGCGGCATGGTCAACATCACCGCGTTCGCCAGCGCCAACGGTGCCTCCGCCTATTCGGCGAACGCTACGGTCGACGTTGGAATCTATCAAGAAGCGTTCAAGTGGGGCGGCAGCGGCGATGCGAACGCGTCGCTGACCAACGATGGTTCGATCGATATCCACGCGGTCGCCAACGCCAACGGGACGGCAGGCAACGCCTATGCGACCGACGTCACGGTCTACGAGGGCATCTATCAGGAGGCCTACAATTGGGGCACCGGCGACGCGAGCGTGTCGCTGACCGGCACCGGGAGCATAGACATTGGCGCGGTCGCCAACGCCAACGCGGCTGACTATGCCGAAGCTAGCGCGTACGTCGAATATGGCATTTACCAGTCCGCCAGCGCCTGGGACGGCAACGCGTCCGCGGCGCTCGACCAGGGTTCGATTGACATCAGCGCGGTCGCCAACGCGGTCGGAGCCTCGGCGACTGCATACGCCACCGTTTCTTATGCCATCCAGCAATATGTAAATGCCTATGGCGGCGACGCCAGCGCGTCGATTACGCTGAACAACACCAACAACATCAACGCCACCGCGAACGCCACGGGCACGAGCGCCGACGCCTATGCTAACGCCTACTTGAACGAGGGCGTATGGCAGGAAGCCTATGCCAGCGATGGCGAGGCGATCGCGAGAATCACCAATAATGGCGACCTCAACATCCATTCGATCGCCAACGCGGACGCCAGCACCTACGCCTATGCACGTGCCCTCAATTATTACGGCATCTTCGAGACGGCGGAGGCTGGCGGCGGCAACAACGCGGAAGCGGAGCTCGTCAACGACGGCAATATCTCGATCAACGCGATTGCGCATGCGAACGGTACGTCGGCCTATGCCTCTGCGGACAATGATGAGGCGATCTTCGTTAGCGCATCGGCCTATGGCACGACCGGTGCGGGCGTCGGCGGTAACGCTGATGCGGGCCTCGAAAACGACGGCACGATCAGCATTCAGGCGGTGGCGAGCGCGCAAGCGACCGGCGGCGACGCCGCTGCCTATGCGTACAATTCGTCGGCAGTCGGCGTGGAGGCTTATGCCTACGACGGCGGCGACGCGAACGCGTATCTGACCGGCGACGGCTCGATCGACGTCGGCGCCCTGGCGCGCGCGGTCACGATCGGCGGTTCGGCCGTGGCTTATGCCGAGGTCTACGGCAGCGCCGTCTGGGAGAGCGCCTTCGCGTACGGCGGCGGCGATGCCCGCGCCTGGCAGTCCCAGGCCGGCGGCGTGGACATCCACGCGACCGCTTCGGCGGCCGGCACGAGGGCCTACGCTTATGCCTCTGTCGATACCGGCATCCTGCAGGTCGCGTCCGCGACCAGCGGCAACGCCTCGGCGTCGCTCATCCTCGCCGGCGACAACACCATCGTCGCGAACGCCAGCGCCAACGGCACCGTCGGTGACGGCACCGCTTACGCAAGCAACACGCAGGCCGTCAGCCAGTACGCCTGGGCGGGCGGCGGCGGCAACGCGACCATCAACCTGTCGAACAGCGGCACGCTGACGATCGGCGCAAATGCGCAGGCCCTGGCCAACGATGTCGCTTACGCCACTGCCTATGTCGACGGCATCTACCAGTCGGCGACCGCTCATGGCGGCGGTGACGCCACCATTGCGGCGACCAACGACGGCGCGATCGCGGTCCTGGCGGGCGCAACGGCGACGGGCCAGAGCGCGAACGCCTATGCGAGCGCGAGCTACGGGCTTTCGCAATTCGCTTCGGCCTACGGCACGGGCGCGACTCCGGTGGGTGGCAACGCCAGCATTTCGCTCGACAACGGCGGCAGCATCAGTGTCGCGGGCAATGCCGTTGCCAACGGCACCGGCGGCAGCGCCTCGGCTCAAGCCTATGCCGGCATTGGGGTTGGGCAAGACGCGACGGCCTACGATGGCGGCAATGCTTCGGCATCGTTGACCAACGACGGGACGGTCATGGTTTCCGCGGCCGCCTCGGCCGATGCGGGCAGCCGCATCGTCGGTGTCGGCACGACGGCTACGACGTTCTACGGCAACGCCTTCGCCAGCGCTTCGGCGGGCGTCGGGGCCGGCCAATTCGCGGTCGCCCATGGCGGCGACGCTTCGGTGGCGGTCGACAATACCGGCACGATTGCGGTGGCGGCGGTGGCCAATGCCGACGGTCCAGCGGCGGCGACGGCGCTGGCCTTTGCCGGCTATGGCGTGGCCCAGATCGCCGGCGCGGGCCCGGTGGTCCTCGGTACGGCGACAACCCCGACCGCCTTCGCAGTCTATAACACGGCCGCTCTCCAAGGCGACGCATCGGCCACCCTCGACAACGACGGCACAATCAGCGTCGCAGCGTCGGCCGCTGCGGTTGCAGTCGACCACGCTTACGCGCAGGCCTCCGCCAGCGGCGGGGCATTCCAGGTCGTGAGCGCCGGAAGCACGGTGGTTGGCGTTGGAACGACTGCGACGACCCTCGCGGGCATTGCTTCGGCTAGCATGGTCAACAGCGGCACGATCTCGGTTGATGCCAATGCCGCGGCCACGGGCGCGTCGGCTTCGGCTTATGCTTATGCCGGCACTGCGATGTGGCAGGGTGTGTTCGCTGCTGGGTCCGGCGTGGCGTCGATGACCAACAGCGGCACGGCGACAGCGAGTGCCAACGCTCTTGCGGTCGGCACGGCCAGCGCCGCCTACGCTACGGCGAGCGCCTATGGCATGGGTCAGGTGGTCTTGGCGGCCTCGGGTTCGGCCAACATGGTCAACAGCGGCACGCTCAACGTCGGCGCGCACGCGACGGCATCCGGCGTCACTTCGGCGGGTGCGCAGGCCTACGCGACTGGCGCGTACCAGACCGTCGATCCGCTGCCGATCAACTTCACCAATAGCGGAACCTTTAACGTCAATGCGGCGGCGCTCGCCACCGCATCGACCGGCTTCGCGACGGCGACGGCAATCGGCTACAACGGCTTCGCCTTCGGCGGCGGCAGCGAGACGGCGACAATCGTCAACTCGGGCACGATGAACGTCAGCGCGACAGCGGTGGCACCTGGCTCGGCCCACGCCAATGCTCAGGGCATCATCCTTGAGAATGCGCCGACCACGACCACAGTTGGCACCGGCACGACGGCGGTGATGACGGTCAATGCCAACCCGCTCAACGGCTCGATCACCAACTCGGGCACGCTGAACGTGGTAGCTAACGCCTCGGGCGGCGGCACGTTCACTACGCCGACGGGCACCGGTACGGGTGTGACGACTGTTGCGCTCAGCTCGGCCAATGCGACCGGCATCTCCGTGGCGGGTGGCGTCAACAACATGACGATCACCAACAGCGGCGACATCAACGTCGATGCAATAACCGCGAATGGTGGCCCGGCGACGGCCTACGGCATCCGCGTGACCGGCAACGGCGTCGCGACGCCGGGTCTGGCCGACATCCTCACGATCAATAACTCTGGGGACATCATCGTTCGCCAGTCGATGGATGGCGGCACCACATTCCATCGCGGAATGGCGATCGACGTTGCCACTGCGCCGAACAACACCGTCATCAACCTGCTTGGCGGCGGCAATATCTACGGCAACATCGACGTCCAGGACGGTGACCTGATCCACGTGACCGGCGGCGAGACCGTGTTCAACGGGATCGTCAACCCCGAATGCATGCCGGCCGGAGGCCCGACCGCGCTGACCTTCGATAATGCGGCGCAGAATGCCTGCGGCCAAGGTACGATGACGATCGACACAGGCGGTAACTTCCACCTCGTCATCGATCCTGTCGACGGCCCGTCCTATGTCTTCGTCGACACGTTCAATGTCGGGGCCACTGGGACGATCACTTACGACCTGCCTCCGGCGACCGGCGGCCAGGTGCCGATCGGCACCTATCCGCAGGTCTACGCGGACACTGCCAACCTCGCTGGAACGCTGGTTGCGAACATCGCCGCGCCCAACGGCCTCTATGAGACCACGCTGTACAACAACGTGATCGATGCCGTGGTCCGGAACGGCACGTTCGACCAGTGCATCATCAACGGGGTGCCGGCCAACTCGTTGCTGCTCGACTTCGGTTGCGTCTATGACAGCCAGGCGAATGTCGACCTGGCTCTCACGCGTCTCGCGTTCGACGCAGTTCCGGGCCTGAACCAGAACGGTACGGCAGTCGGCACGGGTCTCGAGTGCATCTACGACGTGTCTCTGACCGGCGGTATCGCGCATCTGCTTGGCGATCTGTTCCTGATCACCGACCCGGCGGACTACAACACGGCGCTGAACGAGCTCGCGGGTGAAAGCTACGCCAACTACCTGCAGTCGTTCCCGTCGCTCGGCGTCCACTACAACGACCTCCTCGCCAAGGCGACCGACTGCGAGATCCCGGCGCTTGCGGGATCCGTGCTCGAGTGCCGTGCTTCGTCGCCAATCCATATCTGGGGTCAGCTCGACTACCAGTGGCGCAAGGCCAGCGGAGACATCGAGGCAGGCAGCACCAAGGCGAAGCGCTTCACCGGGCTGCTTGGCATCGATGCCACCGTGGGTAATACGGCGATCCTCGGCGTCAGCGCCGGCACGGTCCACAACCACACCCGCGATCGGCGGTTCGGCGACGACGTCAAGGCTGACGGCTACCAGGTCGGCGCATACGGAGTTTACGATCCGGGTGCGTTCTACCTGAAGGCGATGGGCACCTACAGCTGGTACGACGGTGACTCGACCCGGCACATCAGCATGGTGCCATTCGGCGGGACGTTCGCGTCGACAGTCACGGGTGATCCGGACGTCAAGATGTGGACCGCGGGTTTGCATGGCGGCTACCGCATCGGGATGGGCGGCAACTCGGTCGCCACGCCGTACCTCAACCTCGACTATGTCCATGCCAAGATGGATGGGTTCATCGAGAGTACGTCGGCAGGGCTCGACGGTGCCAACCTCCACGTCGGCGGCGGCAAGTCCGACCACACCTTCCTCACCGGCGGTGTGAAGTGGGCGACACAGATGGGTGGCATGGTTCCGGAATTGAACGTCGGTTACCGCTATCGGTTCGGCAGCAGCCGCTCGACCGTCACCGAGGCGTTCATGTGCCAGATCGACACCTGCGCCTTCGACATCGTGTCGGCTTCGCAGAAGCGGGGCTCGTTCCTGGGGGGCCTCAGCATCGGCGGCAAGGTCGGGCCGGTTGACCTCAGGCTCAGCTACGAGGGCGAGTACAACGGCGACGTGACCAGCCACAGCGGCAACTTCAAGATTGTGCTGCCGCTCGGCGGACATGCGGCCCCACCGCCGCCTCCGCCGCCGCCACCGCCGCCGCCACCGCCGCCAGCGACGCAGACGTGCGCGGACGGCTCGGTGATCCTGGCGACGGATGTGTGCCCGCTGCCACCGCCCCCGCCGCCGCCGCCGCCGCCGGAGCCCGAGCGCGGCTAAAGGTCTCGCGAGGCGGTTCTCGAACCGCCGGGCGTGGGCAAAATCAGGAGAGAAGAGGGAAGCAATTCCCTCTTCTTTTCTTTATGTGGCGACAATCTTCTGGCTAAAGACGAATCATGAGCACCAAGAGCACCAAACCGAGTCGGCCCGCGGGCCGAGCCAACCCGAAGCCCGCCGCTTCACCGCAGTCCGCGGCGCCTCCGGTCGATTCGATCGACCAGGCCATTGCCATTGCGCAGCGCGGCCGGGTCAACGTCACGCCCGCCAAGGCGATCGAAATGGCCGGCACGCTATTTCGCCAGGGCAAGTTCCGCCCGGCGGAGAAGGTCTGTCGCCAGATCATCGAGGCGCGCCCGTCCAATGCCGACGCGCAAAACATTCTCGGCGTAACGCTCAACGCTCTCGGCCAGGGCAAGGCGGCGATCGAGACTCTCAGGCGGGCGGTCAAGCTTGCTCCGCACGCGGCGAGCATCCATGCCAACCTGGGCGAGGTCCTGCGCCAGAATGGAGAGCCCGGCGAGGCGGCCCAGGCGCTGGAGCGGTCGATCGAGATCGACCCGAACAATGCGCAGGCGCTCAATAACCTCGGCATCATCCATTACGAGCGCAAGCAATTCAGCGAGGCGGTCGACTTTTACCGTCGCGCGCTCGCCATCCGGCCGGCGATGGCCGAGGCGTACAACAACCTCGGCAACGCTCTGCGTCTGACCGGCGACGTCGATGGCGCGATGCACGCCTACCAGGAAGCGCTCACCCATCGCGAACGCTATCCCGAGGCCTACAACAACCTCGGTACGCTGCTCCAACAAGGCAATCAGCTCGACGAGGCCGAGCATGCCCTGAGAAAGGCGATCGCCCAGTCACCGCGCTATGTCGAGGCGCACAACAACCTCGCCGCCCTCTATTTTGCGCAGAAGAAGGACATCGAGGCGCTACGCATTCTCGGCGATGCGCTCAAGTTCGCGCCGAAGAACCCGCAGACGTTGCTGCTGACGGCGCGCATCCAAACCCGGCGTAACAGCCACGCGGCCGCCGAGCAGGCGGTGCGGTTGGCCTTGGCGGAGAAATCCGACAACCCCGAAGCGCTGACTTTGCTCGGCCAG
This sequence comes from Sphingomicrobium sp., assembly GCA_039934055.1. Taxonomy (GTDB): domain Bacteria; phylum Pseudomonadota; class Alphaproteobacteria; order Sphingomonadales; family Sphingomonadaceae; genus Sphingomicrobium. Next base: position 13,425 of record JBDTMX010000009.1, read on the forward strand.
GTGCTCCACGAAACCGACCGCTACGATGAGGCCATTCAGGTTCTTGAGCGAGCGCTCGAGGCCACCCCTGATAATCCTGAAGCCCTCAATTTCTACGGCGTCGCGCTCAAGTCGGTTGGGCGACTCGATGAAGCCCGCGACCATATCCTCAAAGCGCTCAAGCTCAACGGCTCGATGTTCGGCGCTTACGCCAATCTCAACGACCTGGTCGATTTCTCAAAGGAAGACGAGCTGTTCAATCGCATTGACGCGATTTTCGAGGGCGCCGCCAATCCGAACGCCGACCAGTTCCTGCCGCTGCATTTCGCTTATGCCAAGGCGCTTGAAGATCGTGGTGATCATCAGCGCGCGCTCGAGCATTTCGTGATCGGCGGCAAGATGAAGCGCGCCCAGCTCCACTATGACGAACAGGAAACATTCGCGTTCTTCGACGGGATCCGCACCGCGTTTCCGAAGGAGAAGTTCGAAAACCGCAGCTTCGCCGGCATCGGGGACGAGCGGCCGGTGTTCATCATCGGCATGCCGCGGTCGGGCTCGACCCTGGTCGAGCAGATCATTTCCAGTCACCCTGGCATTTACGGCGCCGGCGAGGTCAAATATCTCAGCCACGCGCTTGGGATGTTGCGCGATCGCTTTCCGTCGCTGGCCAAATATCCGCAGATGATGGACAAGATTACGCCGGCCCAGCTGGAGATCGTCGGCAAGGGCTATATCAAGGCCCTTTCGGCGGGCGCGGGCGATGCTACGCGCATCACCGACAAGCTACTGACCAATTATTTCTTCGCCGGGCTGATCCACCTGTTGTTCCCCAAGGCGAAGATCATCAACACCCTGCGCGATCCGATCGACACCTGCCTGTCGGGCTTCACCAAGCTGTTCAAGGACGACATGCCGCACAGCTACGACCTGGCTGAGCTCGGCCGCTATTACGGCAAGTACCGCGAGCTGATGCAGCATTGGCAGGAGGTCTTGCCGAAAGGCGTGCTGCACACCGTCGAGTATGAGAATGTCGTCTCCGACACCGAGAAGGAGGCGAAGGCGCTGATCGAGTTCCTCGGCCTCGAATGGGACGCGAAATGCCTCGACTTCCACAATTCCGACCGGCCGGTGAAGACCGCCAGCGTGGCCCAGGTGCGGCGGCCGATCTATAACACTGCGGTCAAGCGCTGGAAGAAATATGGCGACGGGCTGCAGCCTCTGGTCGACGCGATCGAGGGAAAGTCCGCCTCCGCATCCACCGGCAAGCCCGCCCGCAAGGCGAAAGCCAACGCGGAAGAGAACGCTTAGGCATTTGTGCATGCGGCTGGCGGCGCTAGGCGCCGGCGCCAATGGCTTGGGATTGCGCGCAGGGGATTAGGCAGACATGCGGTCGCTGACGCATCTCGACCGGCTAGAGGCCGAGAGCTTCCACATCATGCGCGAGACCGTCGCCGAGGCGGAACGGCCGGTTATGCTCTATTCGGTCGGCAAGGATTCGGCGGTCATGCTGCACCTTGCCAAAAAGGCCTTCTTCCCTAACCCGCTGCCGTTTCCGCTGCTCCACGTCGACACCGGCTGGAAGTTCCGGGACATGTACGCGCTGCGCGATAAGGTCGCCGCCCAGCCCGGCATCCGCCTGATCGTGCACAAGAATCCCGAAGCCGAGCGGCAGGGCGTCAACCCGTTCGATCATGGGCCCTTGCACACCGACCTGTGGAAAACCGAAGGGCTCAAGCAGGCGCTCGACGAGCACGGTTTCGACGCCGCGTTCGGAGGCGCCCGGCGCGACGAGGAGAAAAGCCGCGCCAAGGAGCGCATCTTCAGCTTCCGGAGCGCCAACCATCGCTGGGACCCCAAGCGCCAGCGGCCCGAACTGTGGTCGCTGTATAATGTCCGCAAGAGCCGCGGCGAGAGCCTCCGCGTGTTTCCGCTGTCCAACTGGACCGAGCTCGACGTATGGCAATATATCCTCCGTGAGGGGATCGAGATCGTGCCGCTCTACTTCGCGGCGGAGCGGCCGACGGTGATCCGCGACGGTCTCATCCTGATGGTCGACGACGAGCGCTTTCCGCTGGCCGGCGAGCGGCCGCAAGGTCGCTTGGTCCGGTTCCGCACGCTTGGCTGCTACCCGCTATCGGGCGCGGTTGAGAGCAAGGCCGCAACGGTAGAGGAGATCGTCGCCGAAATGCTGTTGACCACGACCTCGGAGCGGCAGGGACGGGCGATCGACCGCGATTCTGGCAGCGCCAGCATGGAGAAGAAGAAGCAGGAGGGTTATTTTTGACGCGCCACGTCATGCGCAGCGTGATGAAGTGTCAACCCCCGCGCAGGCGGGGGCCGATGCCACGCGCGGCCAGAAGAAGCAGGGTTCCCGCTTTCGCGGGAATGACGGAAGGTAGATAATGACCCGCCCGCCCGACGGTGACCGCGACCTGATCGCGAGCGACGTGCGGGCGTGGCTCGCCGGCCACGAGGCCAAGGAGATGCTGCGCTTTATCACCTGCGGCAGCGTCGACGACGGCAAGTCGACCCTGATCGGGCGGCTGCTGTACGACAGCCGGCAGATCTTCGACGATCAGCTCGCCAGCCTCGAAGCGGACAGCAAGCGCATCGGCACGCAAGGCGAGGCGATCGATTTCGCGCTGCTGGTCGACGGGCTGTCCGCCGAGCGCGAGCAGGGCATCACGATCGATGTCGCCTACCGCTTCTTCTCCAGCGCCAACCGCAAGTTCATCGTCGCCGACACGCCGGGGCACGAGCAATATACCCGCAACATGGTCACCGGCGCTTCGACCGCCGAGCTCGCTGTGCTGCTGGTCGACGCGCGCAAGGGCGTGCTGACGCAAACCCGGCGCCACAGCTACCTAGCCCATCTGGTCGGCATCCGCCGCTTCGTGCTGGCGGTCACTAAGATGGACCTGGTCGATTACGACCAGGCAGCGTTTGACGCGATTTGCGCCGACTACCGGCTGTTCGCGGACAGCATCGGCATCGCCGACTGGGTCGCGATCCCGGTCTCCGGGATCAACGGTGACAATGTGATGGCGGCCAGCGACGCGACGCCGTGGTACAGCGGCCCGAGCCTGATCGAGCACCTCGACAGCGTCCCGCTCGGCCTCGCCGACGATGCCGCTAAACCGCTGCGGATGCCGGTGCAATGGGTCAATCGGCCCGACCAGAACTTCCGCGGCTTCGCCGGCCAGATCGCATCGGGAACCATGGGCCCGGGAGCCGAGGTTCGTATCCTGCCTTCGGGTCGGCGCACGCGAATCGCACGCATCGTCACGCTCGATGGCGACCTCGACGAAGCGGTCGCCGGCGAGTCGGTCACAGTCACGCTCGCCGACGAAGTGGATTGTTCGCGCGGCGATGTAATCGCCGCTGCAGCGGATGGGCCCGAAGCCGCCGATCAGTTCGAGGCGACGATCGTGTGGATGGCCGAGGACGAGCTGATCCCCGGCCGTGGCTATTGGCTCAAGCTCGGCACGCAGCTCGTCACCGCCACCGTCCAACACCCGAAGTACGAGATCAACGTCAACAGCCTCGAGCATCTCGCCGCGCCGACGTTGGCCTTGAACTCGATCGGGGTCGCCGAATTCGCTACCGACCGCGAGATCGTGTTCGAGAGTTATGCGGTCCCGGGCGCCAGTCCTAACCGCGCGCTCGGCGGCTTCATTCTCATCGACAAATTGACCAACGCGACGGTCGCCGCCGGGATGATCCACTTTGCCCTACGGCGAGCGCTCAACATCCACCACCAGCATCTCGACGTCAGCCGCGAGGTCCACGCCAGAATCAAGGGCCAGAAGCCGGCGGTGCTGTGGTTCACGGGCCTGTCGGGAGCGGGAAAGTCGACCATCGCCAACCTGGTCGAGAAAAAGCTCGTCGCGCGCGGCAAGCACACGTTCCTGCTCGACGGCGACAATGTCCGCCACGGCCTCAACCGCGATCTGGGCTTCACCGAGGCCGACCGGATCGAGAACATTCGCCGCGTCGGCGAGGTCGCGCGGCTGATGGCCGATGCGGGCCTGATCGTGCTGACCGCGTTCATCTCGCCGTTCCGCGCCGAGCGCGAAATGGTCCGCAAGATGCTGGCTGAAGACGAGTTCATCGAGATTTTCGTCGACACCCCGCTGGCCGAGGCCGAACGGCGCGACGCCAAGGGCCTTTACGCTAAGGCGCGCGCCGGCGAGCTCACCAATTTCACCGGTATCGACAGCCCCTACGAGCCGCCGGAGAAGCCCGAGATCCG
>JBDTMX010000010.1:0-5679 GCA_039934055.1 Sphingomicrobium sp.
GCGCAGCCTGATGCTCGGCAACGACGGCAAGGAATTGCGCGGCGCCGACCAGCTGCTGCCCAAGGGCCGCCGCAAGGTCCGCGAGGCGGTGCCGTTCGCGGTCCGCTTCCATCTCGCGCGCGACGTCGAGGCGACCCCGACCGCCGACGGCATGGGCGCGATCCTGCGCTCGCCGCGCGGTACGCCGCCGTGGAACTTCCGCTGCCGCGGGGCGATGCTGACCACCGAGGAAAGCCTGTTCATCGACGGCGCCGGTGAGCCCCACAAGACGACGCAACTGGTGATTGTCGGCGAAATGTCAGGCATCGGCGGCGAAGTCGGTTGGCAGTTCCGCCGGACGAGCTGAAGGGAAACCATGACCGACCTCGTGACTGTCAAGCGCGCCCTCATTTCGCTGTCCGACAAGTCCGGGCTCGAGACGCTTGCCGCCGGCCTCGCCCGCCACGATGTCGAGCTCGTATCGACCGGCGGCACCGCCGCGCGGTTGCGCGAACTCGGCCACGAAGTGCGCGACATTGCCGACCTCACCGGCTTCCCCGAAATCATGGACGGGCGGGTGAAAACGCTCCACCCCAAGGTCCACGGCGGCCTGCTCGGCGTGCGCGACAATCCCCAGCACCGCGCGGCGATGGACGAGCATTCGATCGAGGCGATCGACCTCGTCGTCGTCAACCTCTACCCGTTCGAAGCGACGGTCGCGGCGGGTTCGGACCGCGATGCGATCATCGAGAATATCGACATCGGCGGGCCATCGATGATCCGCTCCGCCGCCAAGAACCACACCCATGTCGCGGTGGTCACCGACCCCGCCGATTATGACGCGCTGCTCGCCGAACTTGACGCCAACGCCGGCGCCACCTCGCTCGACTTGCGCAATCGGCTGGCGGCCAAGGCCTACGCGCTGACCGCGGCTTACGACTCGGTGATCTCGCAATGGTTCGCGTTCGCCGACCGACAGGAGCGCTTCCCCGAAACTTGGACCATCGCGAGCAAGTTGAAGATGCAGCTGCGCTATGGCGAGAACCCGCACCAGCGCGCCGCGCTCTATGTCCCGCTGGGATCCCCCGCGCACGGCATCGCCCAGACGCAGCAGATCCAGGGCAAGGAACTCAGCTATAACAATTTGAACGACGCCAATGCCGCGCTCGAGCTCGCCGCCGAATTCCGCGACGGGCCGCCAACCATCGTCATCGTCAAGCACGCCAACCCGTGCGGCGTCGCCAGCGCGGACACCCTGGCCGACGCATGGCGCGAGGCGCTGGCCTGCGACAGCGTCTCGGCGTTCGGCGGGATCGTCGCCGCCAACCGCGCATTGGACGGCGCCACCGCCGAAGCGATCGCCCAGATCTTCACCGAAGTCGTGGTCGCCCCCGACGCCGATGCCGACGCCCGCGCCATCTTCGCCAAGAAGAAAAACCTGCGCCTGCTGCTGACCGGCGAGTTGCCCGATCCTCTACGCAGCGGCCAGACGCTGGCGGTCATCGCCGGCGGCCTGCTGGTCCAGGATCGCGACAACGGCCACGTGCGCCCCGACCAATTGCAATGCGTCACCAAACGCCAACCAACCGACCAGGAAATCGCCGACTGCCTGTTCGCCTGGACCGTCGCCAAGCACGTCAAGTCCAACGCCATCGTCTACGCCAGGGACGGCGCCACCGTCGGCATCGGCGCCGGCCAGACGAACCGCCGCGACTCCGCCCGCATCGCCGCCGCGAAAGCGATTGAAGCCGCCCATACCAACGGCTGGGCCGAGCCGCGCACGATCGGCTCTGCGGTCGCGTCGGACGCGTTCTTCCCGTTCGCCGATGGCCTTCTGGCGGCGGTCGAGGCCGGCGCCACCGCGGTCATCCAGCCCGGCGGCTCGATCCGCGACGAAGACGTCATCGCCGCCGCCGACGCCGCCAACCTCGCCATGCTGTTCACCGGCATGCGCCACTTCCGGCACTAAGTCCCTTGCAACACGCGTCTCGCGACTGTCCGCTTTGGGTGAAACCAGACATCACCCGGCGTGGCCGCTCTCGTTCAACTGACTTCCAGGCGCTCTAGAACTTGAACTCATATGCAAGGAGCAGGCGAGCTTGGCCGACGGCATCATCACGGGCACGGCCCAACGCAAAAAGATAACCGACTTCGATTCCAAGTTCACCGCTTCCGACATGTTCGAACTCATATTTCGCAATCGGTCCTGCAAAATGCTTGCTTGAAAAAGTAAGGTTGTGTGTGCTGCCCAACTCTCCAAACGCCGCTCCGCCGAGACGGAGCTCGTCCGCGACTTCCCAATCGGCCGACGCTGCATAGCCAAATTCGACCGGCGTTTTCCCATCCAACACTTTCTCGGCGATCAGGTTGACGCGGCTGTCGAAGGCGCCGCGCGCGTGCTGGAGAAGGAGCTTGGTCTCGATCTTGTCAGGTCCATCGAGCCCGACTTCATATTCACCGTAAAGCGCAGCGTTGAGACCGAATGGAGCGAAATTGCCAAGCGCATAGATGCCCTCGACAGAAATCGCTTCGAGCTCGCGTGATCCCCGCGGTTCGCGTTCCAATTCAAACTTGACGGCACCGTAAACTCGCTCGTTGAAGCCGTGCGCGGCTTCAAGCACCAGCGTATCCTCCCCAGCGTCAGGACCGCCGGTGAGCCGGCCGTAGTGCGCCTCCAGTTCCGTGACCCCGGACTCGACCGTTGCACCGTAGACTTTTCCGCCTAATCCTGGGGCAGCTTGGGCCGAAGTTGCCAGCAGCAATGATACGAGGCCCAACGCGAATTTCATTGCCTACTCCACAAGCGAGCAGGTCAACTACTGAGAACGCTTCTCATTAGCAAGACATAGCTTGATGGAAATGCAAGGGCGCTCTGTGTCCAAGGCACCTTGGGGGCAAACTTCTTTATTTCCTTGGCTTCTGCACCCCGTCGCCAAATGTCGCTTGGGGTCGAAAGCGGACACTCACCGCGGCGCGTCGCCGCCCGTGCTCGGATCGGGCAGGCTTAAATCCTCGATGTCTTCCTTCTTCATCCGGAACAGCTCGCGGTCCTCGTCGGTAAAGCCGCGCCACCACAGCACCGCCCCGAACGCCACCAGCATCGTCGGAATGCCAAGGCTGAGCTCGATCCATTCGGGGAAACGGATCGCGATCTCGCCCACCCCGATTCCGGCGAGCGCGGCCCACACCAATTCCCACCGCCAGCCGGACACCGGCGCCTTCAATAGACGCGACAGCAACCGCGCCTTGGCGATCGCTGCCATGCCGAGCCCGATCAGCAAGGCGATGGCGGGACCGGTCGCCTGATAGATCTGCGGGTAACCCAATCTCCGGAACATCAGGACCAGCGCGATCGACAGCAGCACCTGGATCACCAGCATCGCCACGCTGATCGCCATGTTGCGCTTGCGCGCGATATAGATCAGCGCGGATTCGCTGACCGTCGCGGTCGCTGCCACCACTTCGGCAAACAGCAGGAACGACAGCGCGGCGGTCCCGGCGACGAACGCATGCCCAACCAGCCCGAGCACGGCTTCGCCCGGAATCGACAGCGCCAGAGCGACCGCGAGTTGCGCCGCGATTACCCAGAAGCCGACTTGTCGCACTTGCTTGGCCACCGCAGCCATATTGCCGGCGGCGATGTTGCGCGAGATCACCGGCCCAAGAATCGGGTCGAAGCTGGTCTTCAATTTCGACGGCAGCGAAGCGACGTTCTGCGCAACGTAATAGATGCCGACCGTGGCCGGGCTGACGAACAGCCCGAGGATGGCGATGTCGACCCGGCGCGATCCCCATTCGACCGCGTCGGCGGCGGCGACCGGCAGGTTGCGCACCGCCATCCGCCACAGCACGGGCGGGTGGGGGCGCCAGTTGGGCGGCAGTCCAAAGCTTTTCAGGAACGGGATCCCCGACGCGATCAGCGCGCCGGCCATCGACAGCGCGTAGGCGACCAGCAATCCGTCGCGGGTCGAAAAGTACGCCCATACCAGGGCCGCAATGCTCAGTGTCCACGGCTCGACGATCGCCCTTGCCCGGACGGTTGCCCCGACGTCGTGGCGATAGGCCAGCGCGGACAGCATCACGTCCGACCACGCCAACGCGAACACCGCGGTCGGCAGCAGCCATTCGAGGCCGTTGATCTTGCTGTTGGGGAACATTGCCTGCGGAAATGCGAACAGGATCGCCATGCCGACGGCGGAGCCGACCCCGGCCACCAGCAAGCTGTCCCAAACCACGCACACGTGCGGCCTGTCGGTAAGGGCGAGCTGCTGGGCGAGCCCGCGCTTCAGGCCCAGGGTTGCCAATTGCGCGGCGAATTCGACGATCAGCACGGCAAAGGCGAACCGACCGAGTTGCTCGGCGCCGTAGATGCGGCCGGCGATGAACAGGAACGGCAGTCGCGCCACCAGCCGCAATACGAAACCGAAGAAATTGGTCCGGCCGCCCCGCGCCAGCGACGCCATGTCCGCGGCCGGCGCCGGCGGCGGCGGATCGGTCTTGGTCAATGCGCCGCGCCCCAGTGCACGCCCCAGCCGACTTCGACGTCGAGCGGCACATCAAGCTTGATCGCCGGTTCGGCCGCGCCCGCCATCACCTCGGCGATGACTTTGGCGGCCTCTTCCTCGCGTCCGTCCGGGACCTCGAACACCAGCTCGTCGTGGACCTGGAGCAGCATCCGCACACCATCCAGGTCGGCCGCGGCCAAGGCGTCGTCCATGCGCGCCATCGCCCGCTTGATGAGGTCGGCGCTGGTCCCCTGAATGGGCGCGTTGATCGCCGCGCGCTCGCTTCCCTGGCGCAAATTCTGCTGGCGGCTGTCGATGTTGGGAAAGTGGGTCTTGCGCCCGAACAGGGTCCGGGTGAAGCCGTTCTCGCGCGCGAAAGTCAGCGTCTCGGCGATGTAGTTGCGGATGCCGGGGAAGCGCTCGAAATAGCGGTCGATGATCGCCTGGCCTTCCTCGCGGCTGACCCCGAGGCGCCCGGCCAGGCCCCACGACGAGATGCCGTAGAGGATCGCGAAGTTGATCGTCTTTGCCTTGTTGCGGTTGTCGCGGTCGTCCGATCCGAACAGCTCGATCGCGGTCAGATTGTGGATGTCGGCCTGGTTGGCGAACGCCTCTTTCAACGGCGGCACGTCGGCCATGTGCGCGGCCAGCCGAAGCTCGATCTGGCTGTAATCGGCGCTCATCAGCACGTGCCCGGGCTCGGCGACGAAGGCGTCGCGGATCTTGCGCCCGATCTCGGTGCGGATCGGGATGTTCTGGAGGTTGGGGTCGGTCGAAGCCAATCGCCCGGTCTGCGCCACGGCGAGGCTGAAGCTGGTGTGGACGCGCCCGGTCTCGGGGTTGATCTGTGCTTGCAGTGCGTCGGTGTAGGTCGACTTCAATTTGGTCAGCTGGCGCCAGTCGAGCACCAGCCGGGCGCAGTCGACGCCTTCGCCGGCGAGCCGCTCGAGCTCGGTGACGTCGGTCGAATAAGCGCCGCTCTTGCCCTTGCGGCCGCCCTTGAGGCCGAGCCGTTCGTACAGCACCTGGCCCAGTTGCTGAGTCGAGCCGATGGTGAACGGCCCGCATGCGGCTTCGTAGATCCGCTCCTCGAGCGCCGCGATCTCCTTGGCGAACTCACCCGACAGCTTGGCGAGGTAGTCGCGGTCGACCTTGATCCCGCGCCGCTCCATCCGCCCGATCACCGGCACCAGCG
>JBDTMX010000011.1:0-3818 GCA_039934055.1 Sphingomicrobium sp.
GTGTTGGCGATCGCCTCGGGCAGGTCGGCGAACAATTCGGCCATCGCCGCGCCGTCCTTGAGCCAGGCGTCGGGCGACGAAGTCGGACGCTCATTGCTTTCGAGATAGGTCGAATTGGCGATGCACAGCATGGCGTCGTGAGCGGCGTGGAAGCTGGGGTCGGTGTAGGCGGCGGGGTTGGTCGCAACTAGCGGCAGGCCGCGCTCGAAGGCGAGCTCGACCAGCGCGGCTTCGGCCGCCTGCTCGACCGGGTCGCCGCGGCGGCTGAGCTCGACGTACAGCCGTTCGGGGAACAGAATTTGCAGCCGGTCGAGATAGGCGCGTGCCTTGTAATTCTGGCCATCGGCGATCAGCCGGGCGAGCGCGCCTTCCGAGCCAGCGGTGAGTGCGATCAGGCCTTCGCCGGCGCCCTCCAATGCCGACAACGCGACATGCGGCTCCTCCGACAAGGGCCGATCGAGATGGGCCGACGAGACCAATTTGCAAAGGTTGGCATAACCCGCTTCGTCCTTGGCCAGCAGCACCAGCCAATCAAGGACTGCACCGCCGCCGATCTCCGATGGACGGGCGATCGCCAGCATCGCGCCGATGATCGGCTGGACTCCCTTGGCGGCGCAGGCGTCGCTGAACGGCATCGCCGCGTAAAGCCCGTTGCGGTCGGCCAGCGCGATCGCCGGGAAGCCGAGCGCGGCCGCTTGGCTGGCGATGGTCTTGGGCTCCATCGCCCCTTCGAGCATGGTGAAGCAGGACAGGTTGCGAAGCGGAATGTAGGGTGCGGTCACGCCGCCAATATGGCGCTTCCACCGGGCGAAGGAAGCCACGAAAGGCTGTTTTCCACAGTTACTTCGGCTCTTATTTGGGGGCCGCGTCCTTGCTCGGCCTGTAGGTGAAGTCGAAGCTCGGTTGCCAGGTCGGCCCATGATCGGTCGATGCTTCACCGAACTGCCGCACCGAATGGTCCGCATTGGGCGTGTAGGTCATCCGCACCAAGGCGTCCTGGCCAGGTCCGTTCCCGCCGGGCCAGAAGCCCATCAGGATCATCTTGCCGCCGACCAGGCCGCCGATGAATTCGACGCGGCCATTGGACGAATCGAGCCAGGTCTGATGCCAGCGCTTGTCCTCGGTCACATAGTTGTTGAGGCTGCCGCCGTCCTGGTGGTTGAACGGCATCCAATTCTCGCGGATGGCGCAACCGGCGTAGAGCTTCTCGATCAGGCTGTGGGCGACGAGTTTGGGCTTGCCGGTCGGATAGACATCCCAATAGCCGACCCAGAAATCGAACTGGCGATGCTCGGGGCTGGTGCAGGCCGGGGGTGGCGGAGCCGGAGGCGCGGCAGGCGCTGGTGAGGTCTGGGCTGAAGCGCTGGCCGCGGCCATCAGCAGAATCGACCAAGCCATTTGCTGAATTTTCATGTTCCCCCCTCGCCGACGCCAGCGCAGAAAAGTCAGACCGCGGTTCCGATGACAAGCGCCCTTTCGACGAACGGCTAATCGGGAGAGCGCCAAGTGCCGGCCAGGATGTCGCGAATTTCCCTCATCCGGCCGCGGTAGGCATCGGCGATGCAATCGCCCGAGCGGCAGCCATCGCGGTAGGCGATGAAGCGGCTGCGCGTGCTTTGCAGCCGCGCTCGCTCGGCGGGATCGGCTTGCGCCATCGCGCCGGCGAACTGCGCCGCCATCTGCCGGTCGAGGCTGGCAAGGCCGGCATCGTTGCAAACTGCGATCTCGTTGCGGCTTTTCGCATATTGGCAATTGAAGCTCGGGCCCGGAGTCGAGGTCCGCGGCGCCGCGCCTGGAGGCGCCGGAGTAGCCGGTGCCGGCGCCGCCGGTTCGCCGGTCAACGGCGGGATCAGAACGCCCTGATCCGCTGGAGCGGTTGGCGTGGGCGGCTGGTCTGCCGGCACGCCGATCCGCGCGAGGGTCGCCAGTGGCGTGATGATTGCGTCGGCGCTGGCCAGCGTCAGCACGTCGCCGCTGCCGTCCGCCGCGGGCTGGATTCCATAGTCGATGTCGGCGGTGAGAGTCCGCCGCCCGCCGACCACCGCGACGCCCGGCGGCAGGTCCAACGACAGAGTCCCGGTGCAGGCGATGCTGCCGAGGTCCCCGTCGTGGCTCTTGAGCATCGGCGCGTCCATCCGCACGACCGAGTAAGACGCGAGCTTGTCGAACGCCGGCTGGTCGGTGCCGCGCAGCGCGGCCGCGCTGCGGAACAGCTCGCGCTTGATCAGATCGTAAGTGTGCTGCGAGGCGCACGCCTTCTCGGGATTCGTGACCGTCTTGCCGGCGACCTGGTCGTCGCTCAATTTGTCGCTGTTGCCGCCGCGCGTACCGACGAACACGGCCAGTAGCAGGACAAGGACGAGGACGCCTCCGAGGAGGGCGATCGCGGTCGGATTGAGGCGTCGCATCGGGGCGCTAACGCGCTGCTCTGGAGTCGGGTCCCGTCATTCCAGCCGGCCCCGTGTCACTCCAATCGCCCATCGTGGAGCCGGAGGACGCGGTCCATCTTGGCGGCGATGCGCTCATTGTGGGTGGCGACCAGCGCCGCACTGCCTTCCCCGCGCACGAGGTTGAGGAATTCGGCGAACACCACGTCGGCGGTCGCCTCGTCGAGGTTGCCGGTGGGTTCGTCGGCGAGGACCAGCGGCGGGCGGTTGGCGAGCGCGCGGGCGACCGCGACTCGCTGTTGCTCGCCGCCGGACAGCTTCGACGGGCGGTGATCGAGCCGGGCGGACAGGCCAAGTGCGCCCAGCACCTGTTCAGCGCGGGCCCTCGCCGCCTCCTTGTCGCCGCCATGGATCAGCACCGGCAACATGACGTTCTCGCGCGCATCGAAGTCGGGCAGCAGATGGTGGAACTGGTAGACGAAGCCCAGCGCCTCGCGGCGAAGATCGGTCCGCGCGTCATTGTCGAGCTCGGAGGCTTCGCGGCCGGCGACCCGGATCGAACCTTCGAACCCGCCCTCGAGCAGGCCAACGGCTTGCAGCAGGGTCGACTTGCCCGAGCCCGACGGCCCGAGTAGCGCGACGATCTCGCCCGGCTGAACCTCGAGATCGACGCCGCGCAGCACTTCGATGGTGACGTCGCCCTGGGTGAAGCTGCGCTTGAGCTCGCGCGTCTTGAGAACCGGCTCACTCATAGCGCAGGACCTGGACCGGGTCGGTGCTGGCCGCCTTCCACGCCGGATAGAGCGTCGCCAGGAACGACAGGACCAGCGCGGTCAAGACGATCGCGGTGACTTCGATCGGATCGGTCTTGGACGGCAGCTCGCTGAGGAAGCGGACCGACGGGTCCCACAGATTCTGGCCGGTCAGATACTGGATCGCGTCGACCACGCCCTGGCGGAAGAACAGGAATATCGCGCCTAGGATCAGGCCGAGGACGATGCCCAATGAGCCAATCGTCACTCCGACGGTGACGAAGATCTTCATCATGCCCCTGCGGCTGGCGCCCATGGTGCGCAGGATGGCGATGTCACGGGTCTTGGCGCGGACCAGCATGATCAGCGACGACAGGATGTTGAACACGGCGACGAGCACGATCAGCGAAAGCACCACGAACATCGCGACCCGTTCGACCTCGAGCGCCTCGAACAGGGCCGAGTTCATCTGCCGCCAGTCGATAATCACGCCGCGGCCGCGGACCAAGGGCTGCAGCGGCGCAAGGATCTCGGCAACCTTGTCCGGATTGGTCGACTGGATCTCGACCATGCCGACATTGTCACCCATCATCAGCAGCGCCTGCGCGTCCTGCATCGGCATGATGACGAACGCCTTGTCGTAATCGTAGATGCCGACCTCGAACACCGCGCCGACGGT
>JBDTMX010000012.1:0-24512 GCA_039934055.1 Sphingomicrobium sp.
GCGCTCGGGCGGGCTGTCGGACAGCATGAACCAGCGCACCGCGTCGGCGCCGTAGCTGGCGACAATCGGCTCGGGGTCGACGGTGTTGCGCCGCGACTTGGACATCTTCTCGATGCGGCCGCGCTCGACCGCCGCGCCGGTCGCGCGCTCGACCAGTGCGCCGCCTGGGCCGGCCTCGACTTCCTCGGGCGCCAACCAGCGGCCATCTTGCGAGAGGAAGGTCTCGTGGGTCACCATGCCTTGGGTGAACAGCCCCTTGAACGGTTCGGATAGGCCTATCATTCCGATCCGCTCGAGCGCCCGGGTCCAGAAGCGGGCGTAGAGCAAATGCAGGATCGCATGCTCGACCCCGCCGATATACTGGGCGACCGGCAGCCACGCTTCGGCTTCGGCGCGATCGAACGGGCGGTCCTTGGGCTGGCTGGCGAAGCGGATGAAGTACCAGCTTGAATCGACGAATGTGTCGAGCGTGTCGGTCTCGCGGACCGCTGCGCCGCCGCACGACGGGCACGGCACCTGCCGCCACGCGTCGTGGCGGTCGAGCGGGTTGCCGGGCAGCTCGAATGACACATCCTCGGGCAGCACCACCGGCAGCTGGTCGCGCGGCACCGGTACTGCGCCGCAGCCCGGGCAGTGGATGATCGGGATCGGCGTCCCCCAGTAGCGTTGGCGCGACACGCCCCAGTCGCGCAGCCGCCACGCGGTCGTCCCCTCGCCCCAGCCGGCGGCTTCGGCCCGGCGGATGACCTCGGCGCTCGCTTGCTTGGTCGGCATGCCGTCCAGGAAATCGGAATTGACCGCGATTCCGGGGTCGCATTCGGCCTCCTTGCCGAACGGCAGCGCGGCGTCCTCGGGGCTGGCCGCGACCACCCGCTTGATCGGCAGCTTATATTTCTTGGCAAATTCGAAGTCGCGCTGGTCGTGCCCGGGGACGCCGAAGATCGCGCCCGTGCCATAGTCCATCAGCACGAAATTGGCGATGTAGACCGGCAGCTTCCATGTCGGATCGAGCGGGTGGACCGCCTCGAGCGGGGTCAAATAGCCCTTCTTCTCGGCGGTCTCGATCTCGGCCGCGCTGGTGCCCCCGGCGCGGCATTCGTCGATGAACTTTTGCGCGTCGGGATCCCCTTCCGCAACGGCCTGGGCCAAGGGGTGCTCGGCGGCGATGGCCACGAAGCTGGCGCCGAAGATGGTGTCGGGACGGGTCGTGAAGACCTCGATTGAATCGGAGTCCGCGATGGGAGTGGCCAGCCGGAATGCAAAGCGCAGCCCGCGACTCTTGCCGATCCAGTTCTCCTGCATCAGCCGGACCTTGTCCGGCCACTGGTCGAGGCTCGCCAGTCCGTCGAGCAGCTCCTCGGCGAAGTCGGTGATCTTGAGGAACCACTGGGCAAGCTTGCGCCGCTCGACCGGCGCGCCCGACCGCCAGCCCTTGCCGTCGATTACCTGCTCGTTGGCCAGCACCGTCTGGTCGACCGGGTCCCAATTGACCTCGCTCTCCTTGCGATAGACCAGGCCGGCGTCGAACAGGTCGAGGAACAGCGCCTGCTCGTGGCCGTAATAACCGGGATCGCAGGTGGCGAGCTCGCGGCTCCAGTCGAGCGCGAAGCCGAGCCGCTTCAGCTGGTCGCGCATCGCGGCGATGTTGGCCCGCGTCCACTCCCCGGGGTGGACCTTGCGTTCCATCGCGGCATTCTCGGCCGGCATCCCGAACGCGTCCCAGCCCATCGGGTGGAGCACCTCGTGGCCCTGCATGCGGCGATAGCGGGCGATGACGTCGCCCATCGTGTAGTTGCGGACATGCCCCATGTGGATGCGCCCCGACGGGTAGGGGAACATCTCCAGCACATAGGTCTTGGGCTTGGCGCTCTGGCTGTCGGCGACGAAGCTGCGCTGCTCGTCCCACCGCGCCTGCCAGCGCCGCTCGGCCACCGCCGGGTCGAAGCGGCCGGTCATCGCCTTTTCGGGCATCGCGCGGCCCGAATCATGAGGGCCCGAGTCACAAGGGAACCCCTATCCGCCGATGGCGGTGCGGCGAAGGTCGCGGGCGCGGGTCAGGATGATGTCCTCGAGCTTCTGAACGGTCGCCGCTGCGACCGGCGCATCGACCCAGTTGCCGCCCTGGTTGACCTGACGGGACGCCGCCACCCGGAGCGCATCGGCGCGCAAGTCCTGGTCGAGGATCGAGACCGTCAGCTTGACCCGCTCGCCCGGCGATTTGGGGTTGGTGTACCAGTCGGTGACGATCACTCCGCCGTTCGAATCCGCCTGGAGCAGCGGCGCGAAGGATACGGTGTCGATTGCGGCGCGCCACAAATAGCTGTTGACGCCGATCGAGGTGGTCCGCGACGGGGCCAACTGGAGCGGGATGTCGCGGTTCCGGGAGCAGCCGGGCGCCGCGAGCGCAAGGACGGTCAGTGCGGCGGCGGTGAGATGCAGGCGGGCCATCGGTGTTCCTTGATGCGAATGGGGGCGACCGGCGTTATAGAAGCTGCCAGTTGCTCCGCAAGCGTGTCCCGCATCGGGCCTTAATTGTGGTCCATCGGCCACAGGGTGCTTGTGAATCGATTCCAGACATGGAACCTTGGGGCCGCGATAGCTATATCGAGTCGTGAACAGGGAGTTCGTTCGCGTGCAAGCCTTGGGTCGGTCAATTTCAGCCAAGCTGGTCACGGCATTCGCCGCGGCTGGCCTCGTGCTGACTCCGGCCTTCGCAGCGGGCGAGACCAAGCGCCGCCCGCCCGTCGTCTCGGTGAGCTTCGACCCGGTTGCGACCTTCACTCCGGCGACCGCCGATCCGCGCCTCGCCGCCGCCTTTGCCGGCCGCAGCGGCTCGCTCAGTGATTTCAAATTCACACCCGCCGCGGCCAAGGGACGGCCGTCGCAGGTCCGCGTCGCCATCCGCGCCCGCGCCGATACGTCGGGCACCCAGATCGCCGACGCTTCGGCGCTGAGCTCGGTCAGCGCGCTGACTCCGGCCAGCTACAATCTTGGAGTCGCGGTCGGCTGGCGCCGGTTCGCGGTCTCTGGCGACGTCGCTAGGACCAAGGACGCCAATTCGGCACTCGGCGGACGCGAGAGCGCGGCCGTGGGCGTGAGCTACTCGCTGGACCGCTTTACCGCCCGAATCGCCGCTGCCGCCGAACGTGGCGACGGGCGCGCGCTCGCCCAGCTGCGCAAGGCAGACAATTATTCGCTCGATGTCGGCGGCGCTTATTCGCTGACCAGCCGCATCGCGCTGACCGGCGGGGTCCGCTATCGCATTGACCGCGAGCGGCTCGCGGCGCTGAAAGACGACCGGCGCGACAGCCAGGCCGTCTACGTCGGCACCGCCTTCAAGTTCTAACCTGACCGCCGACCGTCTATAGCCGGTGCGATGAGCACCGCCGCCGACCGACTCCAAGCCATCCGATCCGAAATCGCCAGCGCGGCGAAACTTGCCCGCCGCGAGCCCGGCGGCGTGACCCTGATCGCGGTCAGCAAGACCCGCAGCGACGCCGAGATCGAGCAATTGATCGCCGCCGGCCAGCGCGACTTCGGCGAAAGCCGCGTCCAGGAAGCCCTCGCCAAGTGGCCGCCGATCCTCGACCGCCACTTCGGCATCACCCTTCACGCCATCGGCCGGCTGCAATCCAACAAGGCCGCCGACGCGGTCCGCTTGTTCGATGTGATTCACTCGCTCGACCGCCCATCCCTGCTCGAGTCGCTGGTTAGCGAAGCCGGCAAGCAGGACCGCCGCCCGGGCGTCTACGTACAGGTCAACATCGGCGAGGAGGTGCAGAAGGGCGGCTGCGCGATCGATTCAGTCGGCGATCTGGTCGCCGGGGTGCGGGCGTCGCCGCTGCCGCTTGCCGGGTTGATGGCGATTCCGCCGCTGGATGTAGAGCCCGCGCCTTATTTCGCGCTGCTCGCCGAAATCGCGCGGCGCCATGGCGTCACCGGTCTCAGCATGGGCATGTCGGCGGATTTCAAGGCCGCGGTGAAGCTCGGCGCCACCGCCGTCCGCGTCGGCACGGCCCTGTTCGAAGATTAAAGCGTTCGAAGATTAGGGCAAATGCCCGCTCTTGCTGCGCTTGACCGCGAGATAGTCGGCGTTGTGCGGGTTGGCGGGCATGTGGTGCGCGACCCGCTCGACGACCTCGATCCCGGCCGCGGCCAGCCCCTCCGCCTTGGCCGGATTGTTGGTCAGCAGCCGCACCTGGGTGACCCCTAGCGCCCGCAGCATCGCCGCCGCATGGTCGTAGTCGCGCTCGTCGTCGGCGAACCCCAGCCGCTCATTGGCCTCGACCGTGTCGAGACCGCGGTCCTGGAGCGCGTAGGCGCGCAATTTGTTGGCGAGGCCGATGCCGCGCCCTTCCTGGCGCAAATAGAGCAAGATGCCGCCACCGGCCGCATCGATCATCCGCAGCGCCTCGCGCAGCTGCGGCCCGCAATCGCACTTTAAGGATCCGAACACGTCGCCGGTTAGGCATTCGCTATGCAGCCGCACCAATGGCGGTTTTCCGCCAAAAGCGCCGATCACCAACGCGACATGCTCCTCGCCGTCGGGGCTTCGGAAGGCAACGATCTGGGTCTCGGGCATGTCCTCGAGCGGCAGACGGGTGCGCGCGACCAGCGTCACTTCGGACGCCAGGTTCGCCAATTCGTCGGTGTCCACGGCGGCCGCCGGAGCGACCGACGCGTCGAGCAACCACAGCGCCGGCAGCAACCCCGCCGCCCGCGCCAGCTCCAGCGCCGCGCCGGCCAGCACCTCGTCGGCCAGCTGGATCGGCTGCAGCGGGCCGATCGGAGCCCGCGCCAAATCCTGCCCCGGGTCGGCGAGCGCCAGCGCGGCCTCGGCATTGAGCCAGTCGCAACGCGCGACCAGCACCGGGCGGGCGGGATCGGCGGCCTCGCGGGCGTTGCTCAGCGACAGCGCCGCGGCTCGCGCCCCGCTCAGCAGCAGCGGCGCCGTCCCCTCGGGATCGAGCAGATGCAGCAATTCGTCGCTGGCGGTCTCGACCGGCAGGATCGCGAGTCCCTCGCCATGCTCGATCCGCACCGGCCGTCCGGCCTTCAATGCCGCGATCGCCCGCCGGATTCGGCTGTACGTGGTCAAAGGGCGATCTCGCAGATCAGCGGCACATGGTCCGAGGGCCGCTGCCAGCCGCGGCACGGCTCGAGCACATGGTGGCCGACGATCTGGTCCCCCAGCTCCGGTGACGCCCACATATGGTCGAGCCGGCGGCCGCGGTCGTTCCTGGTCCAATCTGCTGAACGATAGCTCCACCACGTGAAGCAGCGTTCCGGCGCGGGCACGAACCGGCGGCCGATGTCGATCCAGTCGTGGGCCTGCTGCAGCCGGCCCAGGGCTTCGACTTCGACGGCTGTGTGGCTGACGACGTTGATCAGCGCCTTGTGGCTCCACACGTCGCATTCCAGCGGCGCGACGTTGAAGTCGCCAACCACCAAAGTCGGCTCGCGCAACTTTTCGGACCAGCACGTCATCCGCTCGATGAAGTCGAGCTTCTGCCCGAACTTGGGATTGACGGTGCGGTCGGGAATATCGCCGCCGGCCGGAACGTAGACGTTCTCGACCCGGATTCCGCAGGCCAGGCGAACGCCGATATGGCGCGCCTCGCCATTGTCCTGCCAGTCGTGGCTGCCGGGCTCGTGCAATTCGACGCGGCTGACAATGGCGACGCCATGGTGCATCTTCTGCCCATTCAATTGCTGGTAAACGTAGCCGTGCTTGCGGAACAGGTCGGCCGGGAAGACCTCGTTGAGCGCCTTGGTTTCCTGGAGACAGAGGATGTCCGGCTGCTCCTCGGATAGCAGGCGCTCGACCAGCTCGACCCGGGCGCGGACCGAATTGATATTCCACGAGGCGATCTTGAGGGTTGCGCTCACCGTTCCGCCTCTAGCCCGACTGGATTTCCCGCGCCACCACGCGGGGCTCGCGGCCCTTCCCATAAGAAAAGGCCCCCGCTCCGGGGGCGTGGAGCGAGGGCCGCCTAGCGTTCGTCACGCAAGGGATTCCGCGGTGCCCGGGTAACAGGGGGAAACCCCAAGCAAGATGCAGAATCGGGCGCTCTTTAGGACCGCCCGTCTGACGCCCGGATGAACAAGTAGCGATCGGCAACTCGTTAGCGGGGTTTCTTTTTGGGCTCCGCGTAGCTGAAGGCGCTGTCGGGGACGGCGACATTGTAGCGCTGGTTGGTGAGCTTGACGGTGGTTTTCTTGTTCTGCGCGTCGACTGCGGTCCAGCCGTAGAGCATCAGCCCGCCGGGCGCCGACGGCTCCCGCAGGAACGCCAGGATGAGCGTTCCGAACTGATTCGGGTCGCGCGCCCGGATGACGACCACGCGGGGGTCGTCGCTCGGCATGACCCGCGCATTGCGCTGGACATTGGGGGTTACCGACAGCAGCACGCCAAGCGGCGTCTTGCTCAGCTCCCAGCTCGATTTTTGCCCGACCTGGTAGTCGATAAAGGTCAGCCGGCTGCCGTTGGCCACCAGCAGCAGGTCGCCGCTGCCGTACTGGAAGCGGATCCGCCCGGGCTTCTTCAATTGCAAGGTTCCGGCTGCCGACCGCCCGCGGGCGTCGGTCTGGACGAAATTCGCGGTCATCGACTGGACCGCGCCGAGGTGCGTCTGGAACTTGCCGAGGTCGGGGGATTGGGCGGCGGCGGCCGGCACCGCGGCCGCGACTATCGCAATCGGGGCTAGCGCACACGCGAAACGGGTTGGAAAACTCATTCTCATGCTCCTGGAGATTTGCGCGGGCTATCGCGCTTTCCCATTGAATGCGGTGTGAACCCGCGGGTTCCCTGCCGTTCAGGCGCGAAACGGCCCAGAGCGGGTGGCTAGAGCGGGTGCCCGTCGGGGTCGATCAGCACTTCGCGCCGGCCGACATGGTCGGGCTGCCCGACCAGCCCCTCCTTCTCCATCCGCTCGATCAGCCGCGCCGCGCTGTTGTAGCCGACCCGCAGCTGGCGCTGGAGGTAGGAGGTCGAGGCCTTCTGGCTCTCGGCGACGATCTGGATCGCTTTCTTGTAGAGCTGGGTCTCGGCGTCGTCCTCGCCGGTCGGCTGGCCGTCGAACAGATAGCCGCCGTCCTCGGGCTCCTCGGTCACCGCCTGGATATATTCGGGCACGCCCTGCTTGCGCCAATGCTCGGCCACCGCGCGCACTTCCTCGTCGCGGACCAGCGGGCCGTGAACGCGGACGATCTGCTTGCCGCCCGGCATGTAGAGCATGTCGCCCTTGCCCAGCAGCTGCTCCGCCCCCTGCTCGCCGAGGATCGTCCGGCTGTCGATCTTGCTCGTCACCTGGAAGCTGATGCGGGTGGGCAAGTTGGCCTTGATCACGCCGGTGATAACGTCGACCGACGGCCGCTGGGTGGCCATGATCAAATGGATCCCGGCCGCGCGCGCCTTCTGGGCCAGCCGCTGGACGAGGAACTCGACCTCTTTTCCTGCGGTCATCATCAGGTCGGCGAGCTCATCGATGATCACCACAATCTGCGGCAGAACCTCGTAATCGAGCTCCTCGACCTCGTAGATCGGCTGGCCGGTGTCGGCGTTGTAGCCGGTCTGCACCCGCCGCCCGAGCTGCGCGCCCTTGGCCTTGGCGTCGCGCACCTTGGCGTTGAAGCTGGGCAGCGCGCGGACGCCGAGGTTGGCCATCATCCGGTAGCGCTCCTCCATCTGCTCGACGGTCCATTTGAGCGCACGAATCGCCTTGCCCGCTTCGGTCACCACCGGCGCCAGCAGATGCGGAATGTCCTCGTAAGTGCTCAATTCGAGCATCTTGGGATCGATTAGGATCAGCCGGCACTCATCGGGGCTCATCTTGTAGAGCAGCGACAGGATCATGCAGTTGAGGCCGACCGACTTGCCCGACCCGGTGGTGCCGGCGACCAGCAGGTGCGGCATCGGCGCGAGGTCGGCGATCACCGGGTCGCCGGCGATATTCTTGCCGAGGATCAGCGGCAGCGCCATGTTCTGGTCCTCGAACGCCTGGCTGCCGATCAGCTCGGACAGGGTCACGGCTTCACGCTTGGGGTTGGGCAGCTCGATGCCGATCACGCTGCGCCCCGGAATGGTGGCGACGCGCGCCGACAGCGCCGACATGTTGCGGGCGATGTCGTCGGCGAGCTGGATCACGCGGCTGGCCTTGATGCCGCTGGCCGGCTCCAGTTCGTACATCGTCACCACCGGCCCCGGGCGGACCTCGACGATGTCGCCGCGGACGTGGAAATCCTCGAGCACCGATTCGAGCAGCCGCGCATTGCGCTCGAGCCCGGCGCGGTCGATCTGGGTCCGCCCGCTGGCCGGCGGCGGGGTCAGCAGGTCGAGCGGCGGCAAGGTATAATAGCCGCTGAACGCGAGGCTCGGCTGGCGCGCCGCGCTCGCCTTGCCCTTGGCGGACCCTCGCGCCGACGTCACGCCCGGCGAAGGCTCGGCGACCGCGACGGCCGGGCGCGACCGCGGCGGCGCGGCGGCGGTCCCGCGCTCGTCGCGCAAATCCTCGGTGCGCCGCGGCGGCGCGACCCGCGGCCGGTGCTCGCGGCGCAGCAGCCCGGCGAACCACGCTTTCTCCTCGGCGAGCAGGCCGATCGACCAATAGCCGAGCGCCAGTCCGCCGACTCCGAACAGCAGCAGCAGGGTCAGCCGCAGCGGCCCTTCGACCGAAGGGTTGCCGATCTGCGCCACGCCATATTCGACGCCGTGCGCGGCGGCGAGCGCGAGCGCCCCGCCCCAGCCGCTCGGCAGTCCTGAGACCGCGGAACCACTGAGCAGGCTGAGCGCGATTCCGACCAGCACCGCGCCGACCGCGGCGATTCCCAGCCCGCGGCCGATCCGCCCCGACGGCTGCAACCGGAGCATGCGGATGCCGGCCAGCGCGATAACCGGCAGGAACAGCACCGACCCCAGCCCGAACAGCAGCAGCAGCGCATCGCTGGCGTAGGCGCCGACGCTGCCCAACCAATTGGTCGGCGGGCCGCCGGCTGCGGTCGTGAAGCTCGGGTCGGTCGAGCTGTGAGTAGCGAGCGCGAGGGCGCCGGCTATGGCGATGCCGACCAGCAGCGCACCCCAGCTGCGGACGGCAAAGCGCTTGAACGACGCGCTGAGCGCATCGCGCCAGTCGGGTCCGAGGTCCCGCTTCCTTGCCCGCGCCGCAGCGGTCGCCATCGTCCACCCTCACCAAATCGCTGGTGGTAGAATGCCTTGCGGTGGAGTCAGCGGTCAAGCGTGGCCTTCTTGGCGACGTGGCGTTACGGACACACCCCATGGATCGGGCCGACGTCATCATCTTCGGGGGAGGAATGGTCGGGCTCGCGCTGGCCGCTGCGCTCGACTCGAGCGGACTGTCGGCGATCATCGTCGACCCGTCCGATCCTGATCTTCGCAAGGACGCCGCGTTCGACGGTCGCACCAGCGCGGTCTCGTCGAGCTCGATGCGCATGCTGCGCACTGTCGGCATCGCCGATCACTTCCCGACACCGGGCGGCCCGATTCGCCGCATCCAGGTCGCCGACGGCCTGAAACCGGGCGGCCTGTGCTTCGATCCGGGCACCGACGACGAGCCCCTGGGCTGGATGCACGAGAACCGCCACTTGCGCGCTGCCCTGCGCGACCGCGCCGAAGCCGGACCCAATCTGTGGCTGCTGTGGAAATCCGCAGTGACCTCGGTCGACCGCGGCCCGGACGGAGTCACGGTCGCGCTGGCCGACGGCCGCAAGCTCTCCGCGCCCCTGCTGGTCGCCGCCGACGGGCGCAACTCCTCGACCCGCGAGGCAGCCGGCATTCGCGTCGCGCGCTGGCGCTACGATCATTCGGCGATCGTCTCGACCCTCCGCCATGAGCGCTCGCACGAGCAGGTTGCCTACGAGATCTTCTACCCGACCGGCCCGTTCGCGCTGCTGCCGATGACCGACGACAGCAACGGCCACCGCTCGGCGATCGTGTGGTCGGTCCCGGCCGAAGACGCGCCCGGCTGGCTGTCGCTATCCGACGAGGATTTCGCAGCCGAAGCCCGCGCGGCGATGGGTGGCTTCCTCGGCAAGGTCACCATGGCCGCGCCGCGCTCGACCTATCCGCTCGGCTTCCACCATGCGGCGCAGATCACCGCCGAGCGGCTGGCGCTGCTTGGCGATGCCGCCCACGCCATCCACCCGATCGCCGGACAGGGGCTCAACCTCGGCTTTCGCGATGCCGCCGCGCTCGCCCAGGTGCTGGTCGAGGGCGCTCGCCTCGGGCTCGACCTCGGCGACCGCCAATTGCTCGACCGCTATCAGGGCTGGCGCTCGCTCGACAGCCTGATGGTGGCCATGGCGACCGACGGCCTGACGCGGATCTACGGCATCCCCGGCCGCGCGGCGTCGGCGGTGCGCCGCTTCGGCATGGGCGTGATCGAGCGCGTGGCGCCATTGAAAACCCAGCTGATGTCCGAAGCCCGCGGCACCAGCGGGGATTTGCCGCTACTTCTACGCGGGCTGCCGATTTGAACAAGACGGAATTTCAGCACGCAGTGACGTGGTCCCTGTTCTTCGGCGGCTGCGCGTTGATCGCATATTTCGTGACACCTAATTGGGGTGAATTATCACGTTCTTGGTGCTAACAGTCCCACTCACGCTTTGGACTAGGTCAAAAGCAAAGCGGCCGTAAGTTTACTGGAGCGTCGGCTCGATGTCGGCGCCAGCGCTGGTCGCCATTCGCTGGAACTGCATCAGCTGGGCCAGCAAATCCGCGCGGGCGTCCAGCGATTCCGCCTCGAGCAGCGCCTGCTTGGCGCCGACGTCGAACGGCGCCACCTGGGCGATGGCGTTGACCAGCATCTCGTCGTCCAGGCGCCCGACCGCCGCCCAGTCGACTGCCAGCCCGAGCACGTCGCCCAACCGACGCGCCTCCTGCTCGACCTCGGCGCGCAGGCTCAGCGGCAGCGGTGGCGGCTCGCTATCGTCGAACGCCGCAGCGTCGATGTCGGCGTTGCGATAGGGCGTGTCGAGGTCGGCCTCGGCGATGATCCGGAACCGGCTCGAGCCGCTCAGCACGATGTTGTAGCGGCCGTCCTCCATCTCCTCGACGCCGACGATCTCGCCGACGCAGCCAACCGCGTACAATTCCGGATTGCCGTCTTCCAGGCTGAGCGGCTGGACCATGCCGATCTGGCCGGCCCCGTCGAGCGCATCGCGGACCATCTCGCGGTACCTCGGCTCGAAGATGTGGAGCGGCAACTGCGAGCGCGGAAACAGGATGGCGCCGGCCAGCGGGAAAATCGGCACCCGCATCGACAGCGCCTTTCTCATTGGACGCTTTGGCCCCATTGGCCCCATTGGACGCCTTGGCCCCATTGAATGCCGGGCCTCACGTGAACAGCAACGCCGACAGCCGCCGCCGCTGGCTGCTCGCCCACGGGTCCTCGAGCCCCTGCGCTTCCAGCAGCTGCAGGAAGCGCTTGCGGGCCGCGCCTTCGTTCCAGTCGCGGTCGCGGGCGATAATCTCGAGCAGCGCGTCGGCCGCACCGTCGCGGTCGCCGGCCGCCGCTTTGGCTCCGGCCAGCTCGAACCGCGCCTGATGATCTTCGGGGTCGGCCGCGACCCGCGCCTCCAGTCCCGCGGTGTCGACCGCGGGGCCCGCCGCCGCCAGCTCGAGCGCCGCGCGCGCCCGGGCGATTGCCGGCTTGCCCGCGCTTTCGGGCGCCACGCTTGTGAGAATCGCTTGCGCCTCGTCGGTCTCGCCCGCGGCGACCAGCGCCCGCACCAGCGCGCCGGTGACCTCGGCGTCGTCGGGCGCCATTTCGCGGATCTGCCGGAACACCGACGCTGCGCGGGCCGCGTCGCCTTCGGTCAGGATTTGCTCGCCCATTGCCATCAGCGGCTCGATGTCCGCTTGCGGAGCCGCGCCTTCGACCTCGATCTTCAATTGGCCGAGCAACTGGTCGAGCGCGCTCTTGAGCTGGGCCTCGCTGCGATAGGAAGTGAGATCGGCGACCGGCTGGCCCTGGAAGAACGCATAGACGGTCGGCACCGTCTGGACGCGGAATTGCGCGGCGATCAATTTCTCCTGGTCGATGTCGATCGTGACCAGCTTGACGCCCTTGGCCGCATAATCGGCGGCGAGCTTGGCGATCACCGGCGAGGCTTGCCTCGTGAATTCGAGGATGACCAGCGCGGCCATCGACGGCTGGATGACGGCGCGCTCGAAGCGCTCGATCGCCTCGCGCTCGGCTTCGCTGAGACCAAGGGTCGCCACGCTTCAATCGCTCCCGCTGCTGTGGGCTTTGTCGTGGCGCCCATATGGGCGGCTGCCGCCCGCGCCACAAGCCAAAGCTGGTCAGTCGGTTAAGGCCCTTGCGGGACTCCCTTGCGGGATCGGAGCAGCCCATGCTAGGCGCCCGCCTCACCTCAGCCGGGCGACCCTCTTTGGCCGCGCGGTTCAGCTCGAGAGCGGGCGTAGCTCAGGGGTAGAGCACAACCTTGCCAAGGTTGGGGTCGAGGGTTCGAATCCCTTCGCCCGCTCCAGCGACCCGCCTCAGATCAGCGCCGAGCCGGCTTGCCATAGCATGTAGCCGGCGACCACGAAGATCAGCGCCGCGAACAGCTTTGTCAGCGCGCCGCGCCGCGTGCTGAGGCGAACCGCAAGCCGTCCCCCGGCGAGGCTCCCGACGAGGCCGCCGCCGATGAACGCCGCGGCGATTCCCCAGGCGACCAGCCCCGACAGGGCATAGCTTGCCGCGGTGGTCACTCCGAAGCTGGTGACCGCGACCAGGCTGGTCGCCATCGCGTTGAAGATCGGCATCCCAGTCGCCGCGATCAGCCCAGGGACGATGAGGAAGCCGCCGCCGATCCCGAAAAAGCCGGACAGCAGCCCGGTGCCGAAGCCGAACAGCAGCAGCTTTGCGGCATTCTCGCGGCCGAGCGTCACCTCGGCATTGCCGAGCGCTTCGCCGCGGCGGAGCATCAGCACCGCGACGACGATCATCAGCAGCGCAAACAATGCCAGCAGGGCTTGCCCGTTGAACGCCTTGCCGGCGATCGAGCCCAGCGCCGCGCCCGCGATGCCCGCAGCGGCGAAGGTCAGGCCGCAGCGCCACTTGACCGCCCCGGCGCGGGCCTTGCCGACGAGCCCGATCGCGGCGTTGGCTGCGACTCCGATCGCGCTGGTGCCGATGGCGAGATGGGGGTCGCGGATGCCGACCGCATAAACCAGGATCGGCACGGCGAGAATCGATCCGCCGCCGCCGACCAGCGCCAGGCTGAAACCGACCAGCGCGCCGCCCAGCGCGGCGACGACCAGCTGCAGTTCAGCCACGGGCCACGCTACGGCGATTCCACGGCATCATCGCCAACACATGGGCCATCCCGCAAAAACCCGAGACGCCCGCAAAGACGAGGCCGGCGCCGACCGCCAGCGCCAGCCACACCCAGCCCGGCGCGATGAGCATCGACATCAGCGTGCCGAGCAGCACCAGGCCTCCGGCCGCGATCATCACTTGGCGCTGCATCTCGATCGGCGCGCCGCGCACCTTCTCGATCGGAAGTCCGGCATTGCCCCAGCCGCTGATCCCGCCTTCGACGACATAGCAATCGCGGCCCGCAGCGGCGTCGGCGAGCGTGTCCGCGGCCTGCGCGGTGCGCATCCCCGAGCGGCAGTGGAAGATCAGCACGTCGCCTTGCGCACGGTCCTTCGACAGCTCGCCGAGCGGGACGTTGAGCGCGCCGGCGATCCGCTCGCGCGCATGTTCGTCGGGCTGGCGGATGTCGATCAGCGAAGCGCCGGCCTCGATCAGCCGGTGAGCTTCGGTGGGAGAGATCGTCTTGATGGTCACGGCAGTTCCTCGGTTCCCAGGGCGGGGCAGTAAAGTTCGTGAAGCAGGGTAAGCAGGCGCGAAACGCGCTCATCGGCAACGCGGTAAAACAAGACCTGCGCGTCGCGGCGGAAGGTGACGAGGCCTTCTTCGCGCAATCGCGCCAGGTGCTGCGACAGCGCGGATTGGCTCAGCACCATCCGGCCGTGCAGGTCCGATACGCTCAGCTCTCCCGCCGACAGATGGCAGAGGATCAGTAGGCGTTGCTGGTTGCCCAGCGCCCGGAGCATGGCTGCCGCTTCGGAGGATTGTTTTGCGAGGCGTTCCATTTCCCAATAATCCATTCCAAACCATCTTGTATTTAAGCGTTCTCTAAATTAGATGTCGCTTATACAATGTCAAGAGGATAGAAGGCAACGATGACCGACCCCGCGATCCGCGCTTTTTTCGACGAGCCGACCAAGACGGTGACCTATCTCGTGTGGGATCCGGTTTCGGGTCGCGGCGTGATCATCGACCCGGTGCTCGACTTCGATCCGGCCTCCGGCGAGGTCGACACGGAATCGGTCGAGGAGGTTCTCGCGGCGGCCGTCAGCGAGCAGGTGCGGGTCGAATGGGTGCTCGAGACCCATGTCCATGCCGATCACCTCAGCGGGGCTCCGCTGATCAAGGCGCGCACGGGAGCAAAGATCGGGATCGGCGAGCACATCAGGGACGTCCAGAACATCTTCCGCCCGCTGTTCGATGCGACCGACGTCAAACCCGACGGAGGGGACTTCGATGGCTTGTTCGCGGATGGCGAAATCATCCGCGTCGGCGCGATGGAGATCGAGGTGCTCTACACGCCCGGCCACACCCCGGCGGACGTCAGCTACAAGGTCGGCGGTGCGGTGTTCGTCGGAGACACGCTGTTCATGCCGGATTACGGCACCGCCCGGACCGACTTTCCCGGCGGTGACGCCCACAAGCTCTACCACTCGATGAAAAGGCTGCTTGCCCTTGCCCCCGATACCCGGCTGTTCATGTGTCATGATTACAAGGCGCCTGGACGCGACGAGTATGCGTGGGAAACGACGGTGCGCGAACAGCGCGAGAACAACACGCATGTCCATGATGGAGTCACGGAGGATGCGTTCGTCGCAATGCGGACGCAGCGCGATGCCGGCCTGTCGGCGCCCCGCCTCCTGCTGCCTTCGATCCAGGTCAACATTCGCGCCGGCCGCTTTCCGCCGGCCACGGCGAACGGCATTCGTTACATGCTCGTTCCGGTCAAGGTCAAAGGCGGCGCCGATCCCGATGCCGTGGCGGGTTGAGCGCGAAACAGGTATGATGATCGACCGTCAGGAGCACAGCATGGGCTATTATTTTTCGACCAAGATCGCCGGCACTTTTGTAGATGTCATCGACCGCACCCGGGAGGCGCTCAAGACCCAGGGCTTCGGGATCATCAGCGAGATCGACATCCAGGCTACGTTGCGTGAGAAGATCGGGGCCGATTTCCGACGCTACACCATCCTTGGAGCGTGCAATCCCACGCTTGCTCATGAAGCGCTGCAGATCGAGGACAAGGTCGGGACGATGCTCCCGTGCAATGTCGTCGTGCAGGAGCGAAGCGACGGAATCGAAGTTGCGGCGATCGATCCGGTGGCCTCGATGCAGGCGATCGAAAACCGCGAGCTCAGTGAGAAAGCGGCCGTCGTCGCCGACAAGCTGAAAGCGGCGATCGAATTGCTGCGCTTGCCCGCAGAGGCCGTCGGCTAGGCAGGAACCGGCTTTCCCGGTTTAGCGGGAGCGCAACCTCCCGCTTCGCTCAACGGCGATCACCCCGCGCTGCGTTCGCGAAACCATTTGGTCAGCACATATTTGGTGCCGCGGCGGACTTTCATCCCCTGATGCAGGGTCGCCGGGTTGGGCGCGCCGTCGGCGAGCAAATTGTTCCACGCCAGGAGCTTGCCGGTTTCCGGCCGGACGGTCTTGCCGATGGTCTTGAAGCGGGTCGCGCCGCCGTCCTCGGGCTGGTTCAAATAGATCATCGCCGTCCACGTCCGCTGGCCGGTTTCCACGCAATGCTCATAATATGCGGCCCCGCCGGGTTCGAACGTGTCGGTGTGCGGCTTGAACTCCTGGCCGGGCGCGTAGCGCTGGCCCTGGAGCGGCTCGCTGGCGTCGAGCGGCAGCCCGAGCAGCCCGGCGATCCTGGCATCGAGCGCGGCCACCAGCGGGTCGCGCCAGTCGAGGTCGCAGGTTTCGCTGGTGCGGAATTGGGCGATGCCGATGTCGTCGGTGATTTCGGACGGCCGCCGCTGGGCGTCGATCCGCGCCATCAGCTCGCCGCACGCCGCGGCGTCGAGGAAATCGCGGACGACGAACAGCTCGAGCCTGGGGCTTGGCACGCGCTGCACGCCGGGAGTGCCGGCAAGCTTCGCAGCCGTCGCCTCAGAGCGTGGCGGCGGCGCCGTAGTTCATCTCGTGCTGGGTGATCACCGTCCGCACAACATTGTTCATCAGCGTCATTCGGGTCGGCAGCGGCACCGAGGTGCGCTTGATCATCACCGCCACCGCGTAACTGCGGCCGTCGGGCGCGGTCAGGATACCGATGTCGTTATAGCCCGCCTGGACCGGCCCTAGCGTTTGCCCGGTCCCAGTCTTGTGGCTCAAGGTCCAGCCCGGCTTGAGCCCGCCCTTCAGCCGGTTGGCGCCGGTCTTGGTATGGCTCATGATCGACAACAGCCGGGCGGTCGACGCCGGCGACAGGATCTCGCCGCGCTTGAGCCGCGACAGTGCGTTGACGATCGCGCTCGGCGCGGCGCCGTCATCGGGGTCTTCAATGTAGCGGTCGAACGACGCCTTGCGCGCCGCATAGGGCAGCGCATTGCGAGCGTCGTAGAAGCCGTTGCCGACCGAATAGCTCTGCGACCAGATCAGCCCGGCGATCTTGCTCTGCAGCGCGCGCTCGCCGTCGTAGAAGCGAATCGCGCCCAATCCTTTCTCGGCGATCATCGCCCGCACCGCCGATGGCCCGCCGATCGAGCGCATCAACTTGTCGTTGCAGGTATTGTCGCTGGTGGTGATCGCCTTGAACATCAGGTCGGCGAGCGAGGTAGTGTAGCCGCCGCCGAGGATCTGCGCCGCGATCGGCTGGTGGAACAATGTCAGGTCGCTGCGGGTCAAAGTGACCTGGTCGTCGAGCAGGACGCGGCCCTTGTCGACCGCATCCAGCGCCGCGATCGACACCCACAATTTGCTGACGCTCTGCTGCGGGTAGAGCTCGTCGGCCTTCCAGCCGGTCGCCCATCCCTCGTTGATCGATTTGACCGCGATCCCGACGCGGCCGTCGAACTGGCTGCCGAGCGCCGTGATGCGATCGCGCAGGTAGACCGGCGCCTGGAACGGCGGGACATGATGGACGGCCGGCGGGGCCTGGACCGGCTCGGCGGACTGGATTGCGGCCGATGCGCTGACCCTGGTCAGTCCGGCCGCGCCCAGCCCGGCCATCACAACGGCTAGTCCAACGCGGCTCCAGTATGACGTCATGACGCTTCGTCTCCCCTTACGTCCCACAGACTCTCACCCTGATTCCAGCATCTTGGCCACGCGACCTGAACGCCCGCTGTGCGGCCCGACCGGCTAGGAATCGCATTCGAGAGTCGCGCTGCCAAGACTTTTTTGGGCCAAGCCCTTTTCGACCAGCCTTTTTGCTTGAATGTCAGCGGTCGGGGCCATTCCCGGCGAGCAGGGCGGACGATTCGATCTCATCCAGTGCGCGGTGAGCGGCGACGTAGCGCCGCGCCTTCGTCACCCACGCGTCGGCCCTCGATGCGCCGGGCAGCCGCATGGTTTCGGCCAGCGCGGCATCGACATCGCCTGTTTCCAGCCGGCTCAGCGCCCGCCGATAACGCGCGTCGGGCTGGGCCGAGGCGACGTCGGCGCGGTGAATATCGACCAGCGAGCCCAATTCGCGGCGAATGTTGCTCAACCAACTGTCCTGCGGCCCGCCGGCGCGCAGATCGGGCCCAAGCGCGTCATAGTCGGCGATCAGTTCGTCGAGCCGGACCGGGGAGCGCGACGCGGTGACGATGGTTGCGACCGCTCGTGGATGGCGCGCTCCGAAGCGGTCGACCAGCAAGGTCTCGAGATAGCCCAGCGACACCCCGCGATCGATCGCCCGGCGCGTCGCGAAGGCGACCACCAGCGCATCGGTGCGCCCGGCCGAGCCCTCGGCCCGCCGCGCGGCATTCTCGACTCGCCCGAGCCGCGCTTCCAGTCCGGCGATGCGCGCCTCGACCGCCGCCTCCTGTTCGCCTGCCGCCGCGTCGCTCTGCGGCGCTCCCGGGGGTGCAAGGATTCCCTGCGGAGCGAGCACCACTTGCGCAGGCGTCGGCGCGACTCCGAGGAAATGGGCGGCGCGCTCGGAATGGGCCAGCGCCCAGATCGCCGCCGCGGCGCCGAGAATGATCAGGGTCAGCCCGATCAGTAGCCGGGCGCTCCAGCTCAGGCGGCTTGGGGAAGCAGTCGCGTTCATCTCGTTACGGGGTTGTCGCACAGCCGCGCGGCGAGGGCCAGCAGGGCCGGTTCGTTGGGCGCGTCCGCGGCGATGCACATTTCCCAACCGGTTCCGGCGGACGTGGCGGCGGCCTCGCTGATCGCCGCGATGCGCACCGTGCCGCGCTCGATCCGCGCCGACTCGACCAGCTCGGCGAGACGCTGGCCTGCCCGCGGCGAATGGACCGCGACCGTCGCGCCCTCGATTTGGCGCAGGTCGCTGGCAAGCGGCCGCTCGCTCGCCCGGTAAACCGGAACCGCCACGATTGGCTGTTTCGCTTCCGTCCCCAGGCGGTGCTCGCCGCACAGGTGCAGCAACCGCATGTCCGCCGGTATCGCGCCGAGCAGCTGTTCAACCCCACCTTCGCCCACTCCAGCGACCTCGAAACCCGCGTCCCGCGCCGCCGCCGCCGTCGCTTCGCCAACCGCGAGGACCGGCAGGTCTCGCAGTTTGGCCAGCCCCGCCCCGCCGCGCCGCACCGCGTTGGCGCTGGTCAGCAGCAGCGCGTCGAACTCGTGCGTGTCGGGCACTTCCCACGCCACCGCTTCGACCTCGAACAACGGCATTGCCGCCGCATCCAGCCCCATCGTTCTCGCCCGCTCGACGGTCGCGCTCGCACCCGGCTCCGGGCGCACGATCACCAGCCGCCTCATGCCCCCCGTCTCATGCCCCCTGCCTCATGCTGGCGCGAACAGGCTCCGGATGGACGGCGGCGCGCCCTCGAGCATCCGCAGCGCCAGCTTGCGCGGGCTGTCGTCGTCGCCGCACTCGAACACCGTCTTTTCCTCGATCATCTCGCTGCCGTCCTCGGAGAACAATTGGGCGCGCATGTGCAGCTCGCCGTCATCGAGCAGGGCCAGCGCCGCGACCGGCGAATGGCAGCTCGCGTTCAAGGCGCGGGTAAACGCCCGCTCGGCCTGCACCGACCAGAAGGTGATCTGGTTGTCGACCGTGGAAAGCACGCCCTGGGTAATGGTATCGTCGGTCCGGCACTCGAGCCCGAGCGCGCCCTGGCCCGGGGCCGGCAGCAGCACCTCGACCGGGATCGGCACGCCGACGTCGGTCAGCCCGAGCCGCTTCAATGCCGCCGCCGCCAGCAAAGTCGCATCGACCTCGCCCGCTTCAACCTTCGCCAGCCGCGTTTCGACGTTGCCGCGCAGCGGCACGATCTGGAGGTCGGGGCGCATCGATCTCAGCTGCGCCGCGCGGCGTGGCGATGAAGTCCCGACCCGGGCGCCCTGCGGCAATGCTTCGATCGACGCCGCCCCGATCAATCGGTCGCGGACGTCTCCCCGCGGACGCATCGCCGCCAGATGGATCTCCAGCGGCCGCACGCTCTCGACGTCCTTCATCGAATGGACGCAGAAATCGACCTCGCCGGAAAGCAGCGCCAGGTCCAGTTCCTTGGTCCACAGCGCCTTGCCGCCGATCTCGGCCAACGGCCGATCCTGGACCTTGTCGCCGGTGGTCTTGACCGGCACGATCTGGACAAAGTCGGACGGCCACCTTTGGGCGGTCTCGAGCGCCGCCGCGACCTTGCGCGCCTGGGCCAGCGCCAGCGGCGATCCGCGAGTCCCCAATTTGAGTCCGCCATTCATTTCAGGCCGCCGTTCATGGCTCACCTCTAGTGCATCGGGGCGGGTTGAGGCAAAGGGCGCCTTCATGCTCATTCTTGGCCTCGAGTCCTCGTGCGACGACAGCGCCGCCGCGATTGTCGGCAGCGACCGGCGGATCCTCGCCCACGCGGTCGTTGCGCAGCACGCCGCCCACCAGCCCTATGGCGGAGTGGTCCCCGAAATCGCCGCGCGCGCCCATGTCGAGATCCTGCCGCCGCTGATCCGGCAGGTGCTGGCCGAGGCGAAGGTCTCGATCCACGACATCGACGCCATCGCCGCGACCGCCGGCCCCGGTCTGATCGGTGGCGTCATGGTTGCGCTGCTCGCCGGCAAGGGCCTGGCGCTGGCCACCGGCCAGCCGCTGATCGCGGTCAACCATCTCGAAGGCCACGCGCTGTCGCCGCGGCTGGTCGATCCGGAGCTCGGCTTTCCGTACCTGCTGCTGCTGGTCTCGGGCGGCCACTGCCAATTGCTCGAGGTCGCGGGCGTCGGCCAATACCGGCGCCTCGCCACAACCATCGACGATGCGGTCGGCGAGGCGTTCGACAAAGCGGCCAAGCTGCTCGGCCTCGATTATCCGGGCGGCCCGGCGCTGGAGGCGCTCGCGGCGCAAGGCGATACCACGGCGGTCCCACTGCCGCGGCCATTGCTCGGCTCGCCCGAGCCGCATTTCTCGTTCGCCGGCCTCAAGAGCGCGGTCCAGCGCGCAGTCGCTTCGGGTGCGAACCAGCCGGCCGACATCGCTGCAAGCTTCCAGCAGGCGGTGATCGATTGCCTGGTCGACCGCACCGCGCGAGCCCTGGAGATCAGCGACGCCCCCGCCTTGGTGGTCGCCGGGGGAGTCGCCGCCAACCGCTCGATCCGCACCGCACTGGCTAGCCTGGCGCAATCCTCGGGCCGCCGCTTCAGCGTTCCGCCCGCCTGGCTGTGCACCGACAATGCGGCGATGATCGCCTGGGCCGGGGTCGAGCGCCTGGCCGCCGGCCTGACCGATCCGCTCGACGCTCCCGCGCGCGCCCGCTGGCCGCTCGACGAGAACGCCGAGAAGGTCCGCGGCGCCGGAGTGAAAGCGTGAGCATCGCCAAGAACATTGAGCGCCTCGCGGTGATCGGCGGCGGCGCGTGGGGCACCGCGCTCGCCCAGGTCGTCGCCACCGGCGGCCGCGACACCTTGCTGTGGGCGCGCGAGCCCGAAGTGGTCGACGCGGTCAATGCGCGCCACGAGAATCCGGTATTCCTGCCGGGTCAGCCGCTCGACCCGGCGATCCGCGCGACCAGCGACCTCGAAGCGCTAGAGGATGCCGACGCGTGGCTGGTGGTGACTCCGGCGCAGCACATGCGTGCCGTGCTCGAGGCGACCCCGAACTGCGACAGGCCGATGATCCTCTGCTCGAAGGGGATCGACGAGCGCAGCGGGCAATTGCTCCACCATGTCGCGCGCGCCGCCTGCCCCAACGCCGAAATCGCGGTGCTGTCCGGGCCGAGCTTCGCCGACGAGGTGGCGGCCGGCCTGCCGACCGCGGTGACGCTGGCCGCCGAGGATGGGGTCTTGGCCGAAACGCTGCGCATGCGCATCGCGCTGCCCAGCTTTCGCATTTACTTGAGCGACGACGTCATCGGCGCCGAGATCGGCGGCGCGGTCAAGAACGTGCTGGCAATCGCCTGCGGAGTGGTCGAGGGCAAGGGCCTCGGGCAGAACGCCCGCTCGGCGCTGATTGCCCGCGGCTTTGCCGAGATGACCCGCTTCGGGCTCGATTGCGGGGCGCAGCGCGAAACGCTGGTGGGGCTGTCGGGGCTCGGCGATCTGGTCCTGACCTGCTCGTCGACCAGTTCGCGCAATTTCTCGCTTGGCAAGGGCCTCGGCGAGGGCCGCTCGGCCGCGGACCTGCTCGCCGACCGCCGCACGGTCGCCGAAGGAGCGTTCACCGCGCCGGTGCTCGCCCGGCTGGCGACGGAACGCGGGGTCGACATGCCGATCGTCGTCGCGGTCGACGGCCTCCTCGCCGGCCGCTTTTCGGTCGACCAGTTGCTCGAGCAACTACTGTCCCGCCCGCCGCGCGCCGAGGTCGCCTAGAAATCGCCAAGCCTTCAGAAATCGACCGCGACGCCCTTTTTCTCCCAGTCGCCGTAGCGCGTCGGATCGAGCCTGTACTCTTCGCCAGCCGGCGGGACGACGTCGCCCGGTGCCGGCTTCGGAACCGGCGGCGATGGGCTCAAATGATCGGGCGGGCCGAGATGTTTGGGGCGCTTGACCTTCGTTCGTTTCATGGCGGCAAAATGCTCCCCGCGGTGCGCGATGCCAAGCGCTAAGGACGATCCCGCCGGCGTCGGTGCCCGTCGCGCGGCGCTGCACATGCTCGACCTGGTCATGCGCCAGGGCCGGACGCTCGACGCCGCGGCCCAGCAAACGCACGGCCTGGCGCCGGCCGACCAGGGCCTCGCCATCGCCATCGCCGGCGAGGCGCTGCGCCGGCTGCCCGACCTCGACGCACTGATCGACGGGGCGACCCAGCGCCCGCTGCCCGACGATTCGAAAGCGCGGATGGTGCTGCGCCTCGCGCTGGCGCAGAAGATCGGCCTCGGCACCCCCGACCATGCGCTGGTCGCGACCGCCTTGCCGCTGGTCGACGGCGGCCCGCGCCGGCTGGTCCACGGTGTGCTCGGGACATTGCTGCGCAAGGGTTTGCCGCCGCTCGACGCTCCCCGCCTGTCCGATCCGGTCGAGCAGCGCTGGCGCGCCGCGTGGGGCGAGGCAACGGTCCAAGCCGCGCGCCGCCAGATCGCCAAGCGCCCGCCCCTCGACTTGAGCTTCGCCGATGATTCGGCCGCCCAATCCTACGCCGAGGCCCACGGCGGTACGTCGCTCGCCTCGCGCCACGTGCGCCTCCAGGAATCGTCCGCGGTGCCCGGCTTGGCCGGCTTCGCTGAGGGCGGATGGTGGGTGCAGGACCTCGCCGCCTCGCTCCCCGCGCGGCTGATCCCGGCCGATGCCGCCGACGTGCTCGACTTGTGCGCCGCGCCCGGCGGCAAGACCATGCAGCTGGCCGCCGCCGGCCACCGTGTCACGGCGGTCGATGCCTCGAAGAACCGCCTCGCCCGGATCCGCGAGAATCTGCAGCGCACGAAAATGAGCGCGAAGCTCGTCCCGGTCGACGCGCTGACGTGGGAGCCCGGGCGCCGGTTCGACGCGATCCTGCTCGATGCGCCATGCTCGGCGACCGGCACTTTCCGGCGCCATCCCGAAGTCCTCTACCGCGCCCGCCCGCCGATCATCGCCGGCAGCGCCGAGCTCCAGGCCAGGCTGCTCGACCGCGCCGCGCAATGGCTCAATCCCGGCGGCGCCTTGGTCTATTCGGTCTGCTCGCTCGAGCCCGAGGAGGGCGAGGCGCGGGTCACCGCCTTCCTCGCCACGCACCCCGATTTCCGCATCGACGCCGCCCAGGATCTGCCCGGCTTCGCCAAGCCATCGCCCGAAGGCTGGGCGCGCGTCCTGCCGGGAATCTTGGAAGCCGAAGGCGGGCTCGACGGCTTCTTCGTCGTCCGCCTTGTCCGCAGCGCCGATTAGCGTCTAATCGAGCGCCATGCCTTCCGCGCCTAACAATCCGCCGCTCATTGCCCCCTCTATCCTGTCCGCCGACTTCGCCCGGCTCGGCGAGGAAGTCCGGGCGATGGACGAGGCCGGCGCCGACTGGCTGCATATCGACGTCATGGACGGCCACTTCGTGCCCAACCTCACCATCGGACCGGGCGTCGTGAAGGCGCTTCGCCCGCACACCAAGAAACCGCTCGACGTCCATCTGATGATCTCCCCGGTCGATCCGTTCCTCGATGCGTTCGCGGAAGCCGGCGCCGACGTCATCACCGTCCACCCCGAGGCCGGGCCGCACCTCCACCGCACCGTCCAGCGCATCCGGGCGCTCGGCAAGAAGGCCGGCGTGTCCTTGAACCCCGCGACCCCGGCGAAAATGCTCGACTATGTGCTCGAGGAAATCGACCTGGTGCTGGTAATGAGCGTCAATCCCGGCTTCGGCGGCCAGAAGTTCATCACCAGCCAGCTGAAGAAGATCGAAGCCGTCGCCCGCCGGGTCGCCAAGCAGAACCTCGACATCGTGATCGAGGTCGATGGCGGCATCGACGCCGAAACCGCGCGCCAAGCCGTCGCCGCCGGCGCCAATGTGCTGGTCGCCGGCACCGCGGCCTTCCGCGGCGGAGCGTCCAAATACGCCGCCAACCTGCGCGCGCTGCGGGGAGAGGGATGAGCGCCAGCCCCGTGGGCGATCGCGCTGCGGAACGCGATATCGTCCGCAAGCTCGCCCGCGGCTCTTTGTTCTCGCGCCTGGTCGGTTCGGGCCGCCAGCCGCTCAAGCTCGCCGCCGTTCCCCGCGACCACGTCGCCGGCGACCGCGCCCGCGGCGACATCTTGCTCGCCGGGCGCTTCACGGTCGGCAGCGAAACGCTGGCGCTGCCCACTGTCGACTTCGCCGCGGTCGGCGCCGATGGTCCCGTCGCCGAGCAATTGCAGGGCTTCTCGTGGCTGCGCGACCTCGCCGCCGCCGCCAGC
>JBDTMX010000013.1:0-6881 GCA_039934055.1 Sphingomicrobium sp.
TGTAAACCGACAGCATGTAGGACCGCAGGCCCACATCGCGGGCGGCGCGCGGAACGCCGACGGTCGCGGTGTTCACGGCCGGCTGACGCGGGTCGATTGGGTTTGCCATCTCATCTCCTTTGCACGGGCAACAGGCCCGCTAGACCGGAGATATATCGTGGATCACGGAGAGGGATTCAAGCGAAACACGACATGGAGTCTCGTGCGAGCGGGAGCTCGGCCGAGTGCGAGACGAAACCGGGTTGCCGTCAGGGCTCGACCCAGGCCTGCGTCTTCTCGATGATTGTCAGCTCCCGCAGCAGCGCATCGACGCTGTGGGTCAGCTCGGGCAGGAAGGTGATCTGGTGGCGCGCGCCGCGCAGGGATTCGACCAGCAGCAGCGCATCGATCAGGATCGGCACGACCAGGCTCTCGGGATCGTCCAACTCAACGCAATTGCGCAGCTTGGCGAGCGCTTTTTGCCTGGCCGCCTCCGGATTCGTCACCGCTTCGGCACGCCCAATCAGCCAACCCATTTCGCGTCTCTCCAACAAAGCGCCAGCATAGCCGCTGACGCTTCGCGGGGAAGTTCGGCCGGGCCGAATTACGGTGCGGCTCGGCGCGACGGGGACTAGAAGGGAATCCCGGATTATCCCTTGGTGGGACGGGCGACGTCGATCCCTTCGCGGGCCCAGTCCGCCTTGGTCTTGCATTCCATCTTGCCGCGAATCCGGCTGCCGACGATATCGTCGTACTGGATGCAATATTTTTTATCCTGGGTGCCGGCCGCCTTGGCGCTATTCGAGGACGCGGCGGACGGATTGGCCGATTCCCCCTTCGCGAATACCGGCGCTGCGACCACCATCAAGCCCATTGCTAATATCGTCATTCGCATCGTGCTTCTCCCGTTGGCAACTGCTCGAAGGATGCGCGATCCGCCGCGATGGCGCTCGCCGGTTTCGACCGGGCAGCGGAGGGGCTCGACAGAGTCCCTTGGTCGGTTCGTAGGTGGCTTTCGTCGTTGGTCGACGCGGTCGCGAGCGACACAATCGCCCCATTTTCGTCTGAAGCTGGCATAAAGCTGCGCCATGCACCGCTTGTTCGTCGCCATCCGCCCGCCCGAGGCTATTCGCGACCGGTTGATCGACGCGATGCCGGACTCGCCCGAATTGCGTTGGGTCGGCGACGAGCAATTGCACCTGACCCTGCGCTTCATCGGCGAGGTCGAGCGGCCGCTGGCCGACGACATCGCGCTGGCTTTGTCGCGCGTCCGCTCTGAACCGTTCGAGCTGAGCGTGGCCGGCGTCGGCCTGTTCGAGCAGCGCAGCCGCGGCGCGCTATGGGCCGGCGTCCAGCCCAAGGAGCCGGTCGTCACGCTCGCCGCCAAGGCCGAGCGCGCGTGCGTCGCCGCCGGCCTCGAGCCCGAACGCCGCGCATTCCACCCGCACATCACCCTCGCCCGCTGGAAACGTCACAGCGCCGCGGCCGCCGAGGCTTTCCTCGACCGCAACCGCGCCCTCGCCTCGCCGCCGTTCGGCGTCGATCGCTTCATCCTCTACGAAAGCCACCTCTCCCGCCACGGCCCGCACTACGAGGCGGTCGCCGACTACCCGCTGGTGTGATTGCCGCCTCGCTCGCCCAACCTGAAATCAGGTCGCCGATCGCGCCGCACAACTCGCCGCTTGACCGCGACGCGCCATAGGCGCTCAACTCGTGAGCCGAGTCTGCATGCGCCGCCGGCAGGACGACGCATGGGGGGATGTTATGGCTCGACGCAGCTCAACTCGACAGGCGGCCGGCGGTGGCGCTCGAAGAGCGAGCAAGAAACCGTCGGCCAAGAAACAATCCGCCAAGGTCGAGGGCCGCGAGCCCAAATCGATCCTGCTTTTTTCCGATGGCACCGGCAACAGCAGCGCCAAGCTGTTCAAGACCAACGTGTGGCGAATGTACGAGGCGGTCGACCTGGGTCCCAGCCCCAAGGGCAAGCGCGACCAGATCTCCTTCTACGACGATGGCGTCGGTACATCGGGTTTCAAGCTGCTCGCGGCGCTCGGCGGCGCCTTTGGCTGGGGACTCAAACGCAACGTCCTCGACATCTACCGCTACGCTTGCCGCAATTATCGCGACGGCGACCAAATCTACGGCTTCGGCTTCAGCCGCGGCGCTTTCACCATGCGCCTGGTTATCGCGCTCATCGCCACGCAGGGGCTGGTCACATCCAGGGACGACGCTGAGCTTGATCGCCGCAGCCGTCACGCCTACCGCGCCTTCCGCGCCGCCTTTCTGCCGCGCAAGCTCAAGAAACCCACGATCCTATGCCGCCGCCTTCGCGACCGCTGGGAAGCGCGACGCGAACGGCGCCAGGGAGACGATCCCTACGACCCTTCGAAAAATCTGCACCCGGTGATCCGCTTCGTCGGGGTCTGGGACACCGTCGCTGCTTATGGCGGGCCGATCGCGGAAATTACGCGCGCGATCGACAACTGGATCTACCCGCTCAGCATGCCCGACTACGAGCTCAACGAGAAGGTCGAGTGCGCGCGCCACGCCCTTTCGCTCGACGACGAACGCGAAGCCTTCCAGCCATTGCTGTGGGACGAGGTCCATGAGGATGCGCTGATCGAGAAGGGCAAGGTGGGGGCCGACCGACTCCAGCAGGTATGGTTCACTGGCATGCACGCGGACGTCGGCGGCGGCTATCCCGACGAAAGCCTCAGTTTTGTCTCGCTGTTGTGGATGATGGAGGAGGCGAAGAAGGCCGATCTCAGGATCCTCGACGTTATCAAGAAGCGCTTCGTCGCGCTCGCCAACAGCTATGGCCCGATCCACGACAGCCGCTCCGGACTGGGCGCTTATTATCGCTATCAGCCACGCAAGGTCGCCGCGTGGATCGACCCGCTTCACGAGCGCTATCGGATGCTTCAGGATCCGGACGTTGCCGGGCCGGGCAATCCCGAGCACGGCCTGCTCCGCCGGGTCCATGTCCACGAAAGCGTCGTGGCCCGCATCGACAGCGGCACCGACCGCTATGCGCCGGTCGCGCTTCCCGAGCATTTCGATGTCATTCCACCTCAGAAGGAAGGAGAGACGGTCGTCCAGGCGGACAACGAGACCGGCAAGACGCCGGATAAGCCGCGCGCGTCCGCGCCGCTGATCGGGCCGCTCGCGCGCTCACGACTGCAGGCTTCCAACACTGGTCGGTTCGCCTGCCAGGAGAATCTGTGGGATCTCGTCTGGAGCCGACGAATTGCCTACTTCGCCACCGTCGCGGCGACCTTTCTGCTGGTTGTCCTGCCGCTGTGGGCGCCCCTCTCGTTCCTCGAGCGGTCGTGCTCCGACCAGCGATGCGTTCTTCAGGACCTGATCGGTTCCGGCGAGAAGATCTCGCCCGGATTTGCCGATCCCTGGATCGACGCTTTCGCGCACAACCCCGTGACGGCGCTGCTGCTCGCGGTGGCGATCAGCATGCTCTTAGGATGGGGAAAATCGCTCGAAGGCCGGCTGCGGGACTCCATGCACCGCCTGTGGCGCGTCGTATTCGACGGCGGTGCTCTGCCAGAGGATCAGTGCGCGCCCACTCGCCTTCGTAAGTGGCGGGAGAGCCCTCGTTACCAGAAGCTTTTCCGCGTCCTCAAATGGTACGTCCTGCCGGCGATCTTCGGCATCGTGATGCTCCTGATGATCCTCTATGTTCCTTTCGTTGCCCTCACCCAGGCATCGCTCGCCGTGGAGGAAACCAACCACCATTTTTGCCCGCAGGAAGAGACCGGTAAGCTCGCCCCGCTCGAGCACACGGCCTTCGCGTTCGACACCTCATCATCCTGCGTCGCCACCGGCGGGCACGTGAAGAAAGGCCAGGTTTACGACATCGTTTTCGAGCTCCCACTGCGCCATGACAACGGCGACCCCGCGCCGTGGTGGGACGGAATCAAGAGCCATGGCGATCCGACCGGCATTCGCGCCGTCGGGTTGGCACAAATGCTGGGTGTGCCGCTGCGGCGCATGATCACGGCTCGCTACCTCCAGCCGCTCGCTCAGATCACGATTGATCACGACCCCAACCCGGGTGCCGTGGGGCGCTTGTTCCGGCGTTATTTCTCCTCGGATTGGGTCGACGTTCGGGCGCTCAATCTGAAACAGGATGGGGACTGGCCGGAGCTTTATCGCATCCGCTTCACAGCGCAGGAAAACGGCAGCCTCCATTTCTTCGCCAACGACGCGCAACTCCCATTCGGCTGGGGTCAATTCCTTTACGGCAACAATTGCGGCACCGCCCTGGTCACCATTACCCACATCCTCCCCCGCCGCCGCGGCCAGAAGCCGCAGGAGCTCATCAGAGAGCCCTCGGGAGTGGTACCGTTGCCGCCGTGCGCGTCAGGGAGGAAAGCGCCGCTGCCCTGACCCGGCGCCGGATCCACTTCGCACTGCGCGAACGGTAGCTGTCTCACTCTTGCCTTAGCGGGCAGCGCACCCACATTGTGTGGCCCGCGTTGACGGTCGCGCGCCCTTCGCCTAAATTAGAACAAAGCTGGAACGAAACGCCGAAATGCTGACTCATATTTCCGTCCGTGGCGCGCGCGAGCACAACCTCAAGGGCGTCAATGTCGAGATCCCGCGCGAGAGCCTGACGGTCATCACCGGGCTGTCGGGCTCGGGCAAGTCGAGCCTCGCCTTCGACACGATCTATGCGGAAGGCCAGCGGCGCTACGTCGAATCGCTGTCGGCTTACGCCCGCCAGTTCCTCGAGATGATGCAGAAGCCTGACGTCGAGCATATCGACGGGCTGTCCCCCGCCATCTCGATCGAGCAGAAGACCACCAGCCGCAACCCGCGCTCGACCGTCGCCACGGTCACCGAAATCTACGATTACATGCGCCTGCTGTGGGCCCGCGTCGGCATTCCCTATTCGCCCGCGACCGGCCTGCCGATTTCCGCCCAGACAGTCAGCCAGATGGTCGACCGGACGATGCAGCTGCCCGAAGGCTCGCGCCATTATTTGCTCGCCCCGGTCGTGCGCGGGCGCAAGGGCGAGTATCGCAAGGAGCTCGCCGAGTGGCAGAAGGCCGGCTTCACCCGCGTCCGCATCGACGGCGAATTCTACGCCATCGAGGACGCGCCCGCGCTCGACAAGAAATACGTCCACGACATCGAAGTGGTGGTCGACCGCATCGTCGTCCGACCCGGCATCGAGCCACGCCTCGCCGACAGCTTCGAAACCGCGCTGAAATTGGCCGAAGGATTAGCCTACCTCGACCCCGCCGACCCCGCCGCCGAAGAAGACACCAGCGCCCAGTCGGGCATGAAGCTCGACTATG
The DNA here is from genome assembly GCA_039934055.1 of Sphingomicrobium sp. GTDB lineage: Bacteria > Pseudomonadota > Alphaproteobacteria > Sphingomonadales > Sphingomonadaceae > Sphingomicrobium. Next base: position 5,295 of record JBDTMX010000013.1, read on the forward strand.
GCGCCGCCGGCCGCATCACTTTCTCCGAGAAATTCGCTTGTCCCGTCTCCGGCTTCACCATCGCCGAGATCGAGCCGCGGCTGTTCAGCTTCAACGCCCCCCAGGGCGCCTGCCCGGCGTGCGACGGCCTCGGCGAGAAGATGATCTTCGACGAAGACCTCGTCGTCCCCAACCACAGCCTGAGCATCGCCAAGGGCGCGGTCGTCCCCTGGGCCAAGTCGCAACCCCCCTCGCCATACTACATGCAGGTGCTGAGCTCGCTCGCCCGCGCTTACGATTTCGACCTCACCACGCCCTGGGCCGAGCTCCCCGAGGAGGCCCATCGCGTCATTCTCTACGGCACCGGCGGCAAGCCGGTCACCCTGCGCTTCGTCGACGGCCGCAAATCGTACGAGGTCAAAAAACCATTCGAAGGCGTCATCGGCAACCTCAATCGCCGCATGCTCCAGACCGAGAGCGCGTGGATGCGCGAGGAATTGTCGCGCTACCAGTCGAGCCACCCGTGCGAGACCTGCGGCGGCGCGCGCCTCCGCGCCGAACCACTCAGCGTCAAGATCGCCGGCGAGGACATCTCGATGTCGACCCGCCGCTCGGTCGCCGAAGCGCTCAAATGGTTCGGCACGCTCGAAGCCAAGCTCACTCCGCAGCAGCAGGAAATCGCCCGCGTCATCTTGAAGGAAATCAACGAGCGCCTCGGCTTCTTGCACAATGTCGGGCTCGATTACCTCCACCTCGACCGCACCTCGGGCACCCTCAGCGGCGGCGAGAGCCAGCGCATCCGCCTCGCGTCACAGATCGGCTCGGGCCTGTCGGGCGTCCTCTACGTCCTCGACGAACCCTCGATCGGCCTCCACCAGAAGGACAACGACCGCCTGCTCGAGACGCTTAAACGCCTCCGCGGCCTCGGCAACACCGTACTCGTCGTCGAGCATGACGAGGAAGCGATCCGCAGCGCCGACTACCTCATCGACATGGGCCCCGGCGCCGGGGTCCACGGCGGCGAAGTGGTGTGCGCCGGAACGATCGAAGACCTGCTCGCGTGCAAGGACAGCCTCACCGCGGATTATCTCACCGGCCGCCGCCAAATCCCGCTCCACGAAAAGCGCCGCAAGGGCACCGGAAAAAAGGTCACCGTCACCGGCGCCACCGCCAACAACCTCCGCAACGTCACCGCCGCCTTCCCGCTCGGCACCTTTACCTGCGTCACCGGCGTCAGCGGTTCGGGCAAGTCCAGCCTAACCATCGACACGCTCTACGCCGCCGCCGCGCGCACCCTGAACGGCGCCCGCATTCTCGCCGGTCGGCATAGCGAGGTCACAGGCCTGGCCAACCTCGATAAAGTCATCGACATCGACCAGTCGCCGATCGGCCGCACGCCTCGGTCGAATCCAGCAACATACACCGGCGCCTTCACCCAGATCCGCGACTGGTTCGCCGGCCTGCCCGAGAGCCTGGCGCGCGGCTACAAGCCCGGCCGCTTCAGCTTCAACGTCAAGGGCGGCCGCTGCGAGGCGTGCAAGGGCGACGGCCTCTTGAAGATCGAGATGCACTTCCTGCCCGACGTCTACGTCACCTGCGACGTGTGCC
>JBDTMX010000014.1:0-8094 GCA_039934055.1 Sphingomicrobium sp.
CGGGCAGCGCATCTGGCCGCCCGACATGTAATTGGTCTTGGCCGCCGAATTGATGATGTGGTCGATGGCCTGCATCGCGAAATTGAAGGTCATGAACTCGACGATCGGCCTCAAGCCGCCCATCGCCGCTCCGGTGCCGAGGCCGGCAAAGCCATATTCGGTGATCGGCGTATCGACCACGCGCCTTGCCCCGAACTCCTCCAACAGGCCCTGGGTCACCTTGTAGGCGCCCTGGTACTCGGCGACTTCCTCGCCCATCACGAACACCCGCTCGTCGCGGCGCATTTCCTCGGCCATTGCATCGCGCAGCGCCTCGCGGACCGTCATCGTGATCAGCGGCGTGCCGTCGGGCATTTCGGGCGTGTCGTGGGTCTTGGCGACATCGGCGACGAGGTCGCGCGCGGCGGTTTCCATCAAGTGCGGCGTCGGCGTCGGTTCGGTTTTCTGCGAAGCGGGAACGGGCACTGGCGCCGGTGACGTCGGTTCGTCGGCCTTGGGTGTGTCCGTGGCAACGCTCGTGTCTTCACCTTCACCGGCCAGTAGCGCGATCGGAGTCCCGACCTTCACCCCGTCGCTGCCTTCGGGCACCAGGATCTTGGCGATCGTGCCTTCATCGACCGCTTCGAACTCCATCGTCGCCTTGTCGGTCTCGATCTCGGCCAGGATGTCGCCCGACTTGACGGTGTCGCCCTCCTTGACCAGCCATTTGGCAAGCGTCCCCTCCTCCATCGTCGGGGACAGAGCGGGCATGGTGAGCTCGGTCGTCATTAATAGCTCTCCACCAGCACGTCGGTGTACAGTTCCGCGGCGTCCGGTTCAGGGGCGTCTTCGGCGAACTTCGCAGCTCCGACGACGATGTCCTTGATCTGCTTGTCGATTGCCTTGAGTTCATCCTCGCCGACACCAAGCTTCGCCAGTTCCTTCGCAGCATGGTCGATCGGATCGTTGCCCTCGCGATAGGACTGCACTTCCTCGCGCGTGCGGTACTTCGCCGGGTCGGACATCGAGTGGCCGCGGTAGCGATAGGTCTTGAACTCGAGGATAATCGGGCCCTTGCCGCTCCGCGTCCAGTCGAGCGCGACCTCGGCCGCGCCGCGCACCGCGAGCACGTCCATCCCGTCGACCTGGATGCCGGGGATGCGGAAGCTCTCGCCGCGCTTGTAGAGCTGGACCTCGGCGGACGACCGGGCGACCGACGTGCCCATGGCATATTGGTTGTTCTCGATCGCGTAGATCACCGGCAGCTTCCATAGCTCGGCCATGTTGAAGCTTTCGTAGACCTGGCCCTGGTTAGCGGCGCCGTCGCCGAAATAGGTCAGGCAGACGCCGCCGTCGTTGAGATACTGGTGCTTGAATCCAAGCCCGGTGCCGAGGCTGACCTGCGCCCCGACGATGCCGTGGCCGCCGTAGAAGCCATGCTCGACCGAGAACATGTGCATCGAGCCGCCCTTGCCCTTCGAGATGCCGGCGGCGCGGCCGGTCAGTTCGGCCATGATCAGCTTGGGATCGATGCCGTAGGCCAGCATGTGGCCGTGGTCGCGATACCCGGTGATCACGCTGTCCTTGCCGACCGTCATCGCCGACTGGAGGCCGACCGCAACCGCTTCCTGGCCGATGTAGAGGTGGCAGAAGCCGCCGATCAGTCCCAGGCCGTAGAGTTGGCCTGCCCTTTCCTCGAAACGCCGGATGAGCAGCATCTGCTTGTAGAGGGCGAGCAGTTCGTCCTTCGACGCCTTGTAGCGCTTGGGCTCGGGCGGGTTCTTTCCTTCTACCGCAGCCATGGGTGTTGCGGCGGGTCTCGCCGGCGCGGGCTTGGCGGACTTCGCGACTTTGGGTTTAGCGGGACGCGCCAAGGCGTGGCCTTTCGTTGGGCTTATTAAGCGGCGGCTCTATAGGAAAAGCGCGGGCCAACTGGCAACCGCGGCGCTCTAATTGAGCGGGATGATGACTTCGTCGGGGCGGACGAGGCCGAGATCGCGGCGGACCAGCTCGTCGGCCATGTCGGGATCGGCCTTCTTCGGGTCGAGCAGCGCCGAGCGGTGGCGCAGTTGGGCGCGGTCGGCTTCGAGCCGCACCAGCTCGGCCTTGCGATCGTTGAGGCTGTGGTGATAGCCGCCCCAGGCAAGCAGCCCGTTGGGCCCGGCAATCGCGTAACCGGCGAAATTGCCGACGACGATCAGCGCCAGCGCCGGCATCGCCGCGCGGCGGATCATTCCAAAGCTGCGCTTCGCTCCCCCCATCGGGAATCAAAGAATCACGATGACGTCATGAAGGCAAGCGAAAAGCGCTGAATCGCGTCCGATTCCGTGTCGAATCTGTGGATTAGCGGGCGATGCTCCGGATCAGACAGGGGCCTTGAGCGCGTCCCGCCCGGCGTAACGCGCAGCGGCGCCGAGCTCTTCCTCGATGCGCAGCAGCTGGTTGTACTTGGCGGTGCGGTCGGAGCGCGCCAGGCTGCCGGTCTTGATCTGCCCGCAATTGAGCGCGACCGCGAGGTCGGCGATGGTCGAATCCTCGGTCTCGCCCGAGCGGTGCGACATCACCGTCGTGTAGCCCGACCGCTGGGCCAGGCGAACCGCGGCGATGGTCTCGCTCAGAGTCCCGATCTGGTTGACCTTGATCAGGATCGAGTTGGCGATGCCGTCGGCGATACCTTGCGCGAGGCGCTGCTCGCTGGTCACGAACAGGTCGTCGCCGACCAACTGGATGCGCGATCCAAGCCGCTCGGTCATGAGCTTCCATCCCACCATGTCGTCCTCGGCCATGCCGTCCTCGACCGAGGCGATCGGGTAGGTGCCGACCAGCTCGGCGAAATAATCGGTCATCTCCGCGGGGGTCAGGCTCCTGCCCTCGCCTGCAAGCTGGTAGCGGCCGCCCTTGAAATATTCGCTCGCCGCCGGGTCGAGCGCGATCATCACGTCGTCGCCCGCTCTGTAGCCGGCGGCTCCGACCGCCTTGAGGATCCAGTCGAGTGCCTCGCGGGCCGAGGTGATGTCCGGCGCGAAGCCGCCCTCGTCGCCGACCGCGGTCGACAGCCCGGCCTGGTGCAGCGCGGCCTTGAGCGAATGAAAAATCTCGGCCCCGCAACGCAGCGCTTCAGAGAAGGTCGGAGCGCCGACCGGCATGACCATGAATTCCTGGAAATCGAGGGCATTGTCGGCATGGACGCCGCCGTTGAGGATGTTCATCATTGGTACCGGCAGCAGGTCGGCCTCGACCCCGCCGACGTAGCGATAGAGTGGCAGGCCGAGCGATCGCGCCGCGGCCTTGGCGGTCGCCAGGCTGACCCCGAGGATTGCATTGGCGCCCAGCCACCGCTTGTTGTCGGTGCCGTCGAGCGCGATCAGCGCGGCATCGAGTCCGGCCTGGTCTTCGGCGTTCCGCCCGGCCATCGCCTGCGCGATTTCGCCGTTGACCGCCGCAACGGCTCGCTCGACGCCCTTGCCGCCCCAGCGCTTCGGGTCGCCGTCGCGCAACTCGACCGCTTCGTGGGCTCCGGTCGAGGCACCCGATGGCACCGCCGCCCGGCCCATGCTGCCGTCGGATAGTGTGACGTCGACCTCGACCGTCGGGTTACCGCGGCTGTCGAGAATCTGGCGGCCGTGGACGGCGGCGATGGTGGACATGGAATTCCCCGATGCGGAAGTGTAAAAGCGACGGCGTAATGAAAGTGCCGCGCGGAGCGCTTATATGGTGCGGGTCGAGGCGTGCAACTTTCGGTTCCACCGCCCGGAACGAAGGCGCGCGGCTCCGGGTTGAGGCCGCAAAGGAGTAACATGATGCAGGACGACATGACCGACATTCCAGAAGGCACCGACAAGATCATCTCCGGCGCGTCGAAGCCGACGTCCGCCGGCGGCGAGGAGGGCGACGTGCTGCTGGTCGCCGACACCGGCGAGCGGACCGGCCGGGCGAGCCGCGACGTCATCATCGACAAGATCCGCAGCGGCCATGAGAAACTCTCTGGCCAGGCGGCCGACAAGGCCCGCGGGCTGGTCAGCCAGGGCCTCGAGCGCTCGGCCGAAGCGTTGGCCAATGTCAGCAAGCTGGTTGGCGACACCGCTGACGGCCTCGAGGAGCGGCTTGGGCCCGAATATGGCGACTACGCCCGCCGCGCCGCGACCGCGATTGACGATGCCGCCAACAGCATCGCTGGCAAGGACGCCGATGAGCTGATCGACGATACCCGCGAATTCGTCCGCCAGAGCCCGGGCATCGCCCTTGCCGGAGCGGCCATCGTCGGCTTCGCCCTGGCGCGGTTGATCAAGACCGGCCTCGCCAAGGACGCGGGGGATGGCAGCACCCGCTCGCGCGGCAAGCGCAAGAAATAATGCTGAAGCCCGCCGATTCGCCGCTGCAGCCTGGTGATCCGGACGAGGAGCGCCCGATCGGCGAGCTCGTCACCCGGTTCGTCGAGGAAGGAAAAGCCTATGCCAAGGCCGAACTTGGCGTGGCGAAAGCGATTGCTTTGGCTAAGGCCGGGAGCCTCAAAGTCCCAGCGATCCTGTTCGCAGCGGCATTCCTTCTCCTCCAGGCGGCGGCGACTGTCCTCGCGATAGCTCTGTTCCTTGCCCTACTCCCACTGATCGGGCCTCTGCTGGCCGGGATCGCGGCGTTCGCCATTTTTGGGGCTGCCGCGGCTGGTCTCGGTTGGCAGGCGATTGAGATGCTCCGGCGCGAACGATGAGCAGGGATACGCCCGAAATCGCGGCGGCGCGGATCGAGGCCGAACAGGCTTGGGCACAGCTGAGCGATACAGCGCGCGAACTGCAGGCTGAACTGGAGGAAATGTTCAGTCCGCAAACCTGGGCCCGCGATATCTGGGAGGGCGCCAAGTCGAAGGGCGCCGACCTCGCCGAGGAAGCCGTCGATGTGGTCCGCAAGCGGCCGGGGATCGCCAGCGGCGTGGTGGCCGCAATCGCATTGTTCTTCGCCCGCGAACCGTTGATCGACATGGCCGGCAAGCTCGCCGACGGCGTCAAGCGCGGGCACAAGGCCCGACCGGCCAAAGCCCGAACCGATAAACCCAGCGCGGCCAAGGCTCGCCCGCGCAAACCCAGTACCAGACCGAAAGCTACGGAGACGATTGAATGACCGACACCAATGACAAGCGCGACAGTGACAACACCATCCGCAGCCGCGCGATCGAGGCCTATGACGATGCCCGCGAGAGCGTCGCCGGAGCCGGCCAGCGCGCCACCGACGGGATCGTCGAAGCGCCGCTGATCGCGCTCGCCGCCGGACTTGCTGCGGGCGCCCTGCTCGCAGCGCTGCTGCCGCGCACCGACAGCGAAACTCGGCTGCTGCGCCCGACAGCCGACAAACTGACCGATACGGCCAAAGTCGCGGCTTCGGCAGCCAAGGAAGCCGGCTCCTCGCGGCTCGCCGAATTGGGCCTCACCCGCGAGAAGGGCGCCGAGACCCTGCGCTCGATCTTCGAAGGCGCCAGCGACGCCGCCCGGACCTCCGCCCAGGCGGCGCTGAGCGCGGCCCGCGAGCGCGAATGAGCAAGCTTCATTTGGTGTTCGGCGGCCGGGTCAAGGACCCGCGCGGACTCGAGTTCGTCGATCTCGATTCGATCGACCTGGTCGGGCTCTTCGAGAGCTACGCCGAGGCCGAGGAGGCATGGCGCGGCAAGGCCCAGCGGACGGTCGACGATGCCGAGATGAAATATGTCGTCGTCCACCTCCACCGGCTGCTCGAACCCGACTCGGAGGCGAGTTCAGGGGCGCCGGCGGCCTCCAACGCCTAGGCGTCGCGGTAGCGCCACAACAGCAGCGGCCGCTGCAGCAGCAGACCGGCGAGGAACCCGCCGACATGGGCCGGGGTGGCGAGCAGCAAGCCCTGCCCGCCAGCCAGCCAGCCGACCATCATCTGCATCACGACCCACGCCGCGAGCAGCCAGGCGGCGTTGAGCAGCCGGTTGAACCTCGCCGAGCGGGTTACCCGTTTGGCCTCGCTGAAGCTCAAGGCAAATGTGCCGATGACCGCGCTGATCGCGCCGCTGGCGCCGATCACCGGGACGATCGAGGCGGGATCGGCCAGCCACTGGGCGGCGGCGGCCGCATAAGCGCCGACGACGTACAGAATCAGCAGGGCGCCGCGCCCCAGCACCCGCTCGACCGCGCTCCCGCACCACACCAGCATCAGCAGATTGAAGAGCAGGTGGAGCAGGCCCGAGTGGACCAGCGTCGAGCTGAGCGGCGTGAGCAGCGCCGGCACAGCCGGCGACAGGTCGATGAGGCCGCTTATCCGGGCCGGGATGAAGCCCATGGCCGCGGCCGCGTCGTCGGTCCAGCCAAGCGCCGCGACCACCAGCCAGGCGAGCGCGGTAAGAACGGATATGACGATCGTTGCAGTGCGCGGGATCTGCATGCCCGTCGGACCCACGCTCAGATGAATTCGATCGCCTTGATCTTGTAATAGCGTTCGCCCGACGGGGTCGAGACCTCGACCTCCTCGCCGACATGGCGGCCGATCAGCGCCCGCCCGAGCGGCGAGTTATAGCTGATCCGGCCAACCTTGGCGTCGGCTTCGGTCTGGCCGACGAGCTGGTAGCGGATTTTTTTCTTGTCCTCGTCGGTCAAGGTGACCGTCGCCCCGAACACCACCTTGTCGCCCGACAGCGTGGTCGGATCGATGATCATCGCCCGGCTGAGGCGGTCCTCGAGGTCGGCGATGGTCGCCTCGACCTGGCCCTGGCGCTCCTTGGCGGCATGATATTCGGCGTTCTCGGCGAGGTCGCCGTGCGCCCGGGCCATCTCGATTGCCTCGATGATGGCGGGACGTTCGATCATCTTGAGGTGCCGGACCTCGTCGTCGATCTTGCGGTGGCCCTCGGCCAGCATTGGCACTTTATCGGCGCTCGCCATTGAAAAATGCCTTTCTTCCCAAAAAATCCTGCTCTTGCGCGGCCACAGGGCCCGCGCTCGAAGAGCGGATTGTCAGCTGAATATCAGTTTACGGAAGCGGAATAATAGGACTGAAGCGAGGCAACTTCAAGCGCGTGGCCGCGCAGCGCCTCGATTGACCGCGCGGCGGCGAGGCTCGCGGCCGCGGTTGTGAAATAGGGCACCTTGCGGGTGAGCGCGGTGGCGCGGATCGAATGGCTGTCTTTGAGCGACTGCCAGCCCTCGGTGGTGTTGAACACCAGCGCGACCTGGCCGTCGAGCAGCCGGTCGACGATGTGCGGCCGCCCCTGCGCGACCTTGTTGACCTTCTCGACCGGCAGCCCGCGTAGCGCGAGATGGTCGGCGGTGCCGCCGGTGGCAATGATCGCAAAGCCCAGCTCAATGAGCTTCTCGACCGCCGGAATGATATGGTCCTTGTCGGCGTCCTTGACCGACACGAACGCGGTGCCGCCGTCGGGCAGCGCCATCCCCGCGCCGAGCAACGCCTTGGCGAAGGCGATGTCGAAATCATGGTCGATTCCCATGACTTCGCCAGTGCTTTTCATCTCCGGCCCAAGCACCGGATCGGCGCCAGGGAAGCGCGCGAATGGGAATACCGGGGCCTTGACCGCGATATGCCCGATGTCGCGCTTGATCGGGTCGAATGACGACAACGGCTCGCCGACCATCACCCGCGCCGCGATCTTGGCGATCTGCCGCCCGATCGCCTTGGCGACGAATGGCACTGTCCGGCTGGCGCGCGGATTGACCTCGATCAGGTAAACCAGCTCTTCCTTGACTGCGAACTGGATGTTCATCAGCCCCTTGACGTTCAAAGCCAGCGCCAGCGCGCGAGTCTGCCGCTCGATCTCCTTGATCACCTTGTCCGACAGGCCGTGCGGCGGGATCGAGCAGGCGCTGTCGCCGGAATGGACCCCCGCTTCCTCGATATGCTGGAGCACGCCCGCCACCGCGACGTCCTTGCCGTCGCAGATCGCATCGACGTCGACCTCGACCGCATCGCGCAAATAACGGTCGATCAGCACCGGCGAGGTGCCCGAGACGGCGACCGCGGTGGCGATGTAATGGTCGAGCTGCTGAGGCCCGTCGACCACCTCCATCCCCCGTCCGCCGAGCACGTAGGACGGCCGCAGCAGCACCGGATAGCCGATCCGCTCCGCGACCTGGATCGCCTCGTCGCGGC
>JBDTMX010000015.1:0-12178 GCA_039934055.1 Sphingomicrobium sp.
TTCCGCCGCAGATGCGGGCCGCGATGATCGCCGTCGAGGATAAGCGCTTCCGCAGTCACATCGGCGTCGACCCGATCGGCGTCGCCCGCTCGTTCAAGGTGCGGATCGAGACCGGGCGCTTCAGCCAAGGCGGCTCGACCATCACCCAGCAGCTGGCGCGCAACATCTTCCTGACCAACAACCGGACCTTCGGGCGCAAGCTCAAGGAAGCCGTTCTGGCGCTGGCGATCGAGCGCAAGTTCACTAAGGACCAGATCCTCGAGCTCTATTTGAACCGGGTCTATTTTGGTGGCGGCGCCTACGGCATCGACGCCGCGTCGCGGCGCTTTTTCGGCCATAGCGCCGACGCGTTGTCGCTCGGCGAAGCGGCGATCATCGCCGGCCTGGTCAAAGCGCCGTCCAACTACTCCCCGACCGCCGACGCAGAGGCCGCGCGGAACCGTTCGGGCGTGGTGCTCCAATCGATGGTCGAAAACGGCTTCGTCAGCGCGTCGGCCGCGGCGTCGGTCGATCCCGCCACGATCCGGCTGCAGCCGACCAGCAAGCAGAACAGCGTCCGCTACTTCACCGACTGGGCGCTGCCGCAGCTCGACACGCTGATCGACGAGACCAGCGAGCCGATCGACGTCTGGACCACGCTCGATACCGGCATGCAGGGGGCGGCCGACCGGGCGATCTCCGCCAATGCCCCGGCAGGAGCGCAGGGGGCGCTGGTCGCGCTCGACCGCGACGGCGCCGTGCGGGCCATGGTCGGCGGCCGCGACTATGTCGATTCGCTCTACAACCGCGCCACCCAGGCCGAGCGCCAACCCGGCTCCGCGTTCAAGCTGTTCGTCTATCTCTCCGCGCTCGAATCGGGAATGAAGCCGACCGACACGATCGTCGACGAGCCGGTCACGATCGACGGCTGGAGCCCGCGCAACTCGAACCGCACGAACCTCGGTCCGGTCACGTTGCGCGAGGCCTTCTCGCGTTCGATCAACACCATCAGCGCCAAGATCGGCGCCCAGCTCGGCTTCTCGACCATCGCCGACATGGCCCGACGCTTCGGGATCAGCGGCAAGATCTCGACCTATCCGTCGATGGTGCTCGGGACCAGCGACGTCCGGCTGATCGACATGACCCGAGCCTTCGCTTCGGTCGCCAACCACGGCGTTGCCGTGTCGCCATACGCGATCCGCAAGGTGGTCACCGCCGACGGCCGCCAGCTCTACCAGCACGAACCGGCCGAAGACCGGGTGCTGGTCGCGCCATGGGTCGCGGCCGAGATGACCGACCTGTTGCAATCCGCGGTCCTCACCGGCACCGGCCGCGCGGCGCAGATCGGCCGTCCGGTCGCCGGCAAGACCGGGACCACCAGCTCCAACAAGGATGGCTGGTTCATCGGCTTTTCGAGCGGCATCACCGCCGGCGTGTGGATGGGCCGCGACGACGCCCGGCCGATTGCCGGGCTGCAAGGCGGGACCGCGCCGGCGCGTGCGTTCCACGACTTCATGACCGTCGCCGTCGCCCGTCGCCCGGTCGAGCAGTTCGAAACCGAGGTGCCGATGCCCGACTGGAAGCTCGAGCCCGACGAGGAAGCCTGGGGGCTGCCCCCCGAGCAGAACGGCATCGAGCCGCTGGTCGACGCCGACGGCAACCCGCTGCCAACCGCTCCGGGCACGCCGCAGTCGGGCGTAATCCAGCCCGACGGAGTTGGCACCGAACAACCCTGGCCCGAGGAAATTCTCCGCCGCGGCAACGAGCGCGCGCCGCAGCCTCAGCCCCAGCAAGTCACGCCGCCGGTGATGCGCGCGCCGCCGATGATGCGGGCGCCGCCTCCGCGGCAACCCCAGCCGCGCTCAGTCCCCGCGCCCGATCCGCTTCAGCCGCGGCCCGACACCTCGCAATAAGCTGCGCGCGGCGGCAACGTCGCCATCGAACGACTGGCCGAACAGCCGCGCTTCGAGCCGCTTGAATCCCGCTCCGTGATCGAGGTGGACGAGGTGCGCCACCTCGTGCGCGACGACGTATCGGCGCGCGGCCGGAGGGGCGAGGATCAGCCGCCAGCTGTAGCGGATCCGGCGGTCGGCCGAACAGCTTCCCCAGCGGGTGTTGGCGTCGCCGATCGCAACCGAGCGCGGCGTCACCCCGGCCGCGGCCGCGATCTCGGCCGTCTCGCGCGACAGCGTGTCCAGAGCGAGGCGCCTGAGCCAGGTTTCGACGCGCCGGGCAAAGGCCTCGGCCGGCCCGCCGCAGCGCAATTCTTCGCCATCGAGAACCGGCGTGCGGGTGCCGCCTGGCGCCCATATCAGCCTGGTCTCGCGCCCTTCGACCGGGATCATGGCGCCGGGCACGAACGGCTCGGCGGGCAGCGCGTCGGCGATCTGCGTCTCGACCCATTGGCGTTGTTCGGCGGCCCACGCCAAGGCTGCGCGGCGGCTGGTGCGATAGGGGCAGGTCAGCTTCAGTACCCGGCGGCGCTCGTCGAACCGCAACCGCAGTCGCCGCGCGCTGCGCACGGCATGAATCTCCACCGGCACCGGGAGGTCGGGGTGGACGGCGAGCTCCTTAGAGCGCGCGCTCGACGACATGAAATTCAAGGTCCCCCGCATCCTCCTCGCTGACCGTCCAGCCGCGCGTCGATTGGCCCGCCTCGTGGACGGTCTCGCGGCTTCCGGAGATCAGATAATGCCACTCGCGCAGCGGCTCGCCATTGGCCCGCAGCCGGTAGGCGCAGGTGTCCGGAAGCCAGTCGAGCGAGTCCAGCGTCTTGCGGTCGAGCGTCACGCAGTCGGCGACCCGCTGCTTGCGATGCTTGTAATCGGTGCAGCGGCCGTTCTTCCGGTCGAGCAACTTGCAGGCAACGTTGGTCGGGTGGAGAATTCCGGTTTCCTCGTCCTCGAGCTTGTGGACGCAGCAGCGGCCGCAGCCGTCGCACAGCGCCTCCCACTGGCCGCGGTCGAGCGCCGCCAATGGCTGCTCCCAGAACGGCGGCTCCGCGCCCGATGCCTTGGTCTTGTTCATGACAAGCTTATCAATGGTCTGCTATCGGCCCACGATCAAGGCTGGGTGAAAGAGCATGATGGCGGGCAAACGATTGATCGTGGCGGCGCTGATCGGTTTCGGCGTGACTGGTTTCGGCCTGGTGGCGACGCCGGCCGGCGCACAAGGGCTCGCCTATGGAGGGGACGGAGAGGCGTTCGTAAAGGCGGTCCGGGAGCGCGACGGCGACAAGGCGCTTGAGCTGCTGCGCGCTCGCTCCACGGTACTCAACGCCCGCGACACCAAGGGCGAGACCGGGCTGATCGTCGCCATCGCGCAGCGCGACGATACCTGGGCCGGCTATCTGCTCAAGGAGGGTGCCGATCCAAACCTCCCGGCGCGCAACGGCGACACGCCGCTGATCGTCGCCGCGCGGGTCGGCTTCCTCGAAGCCGCCCAGTGGCTGATCGGGCTCGGTGCCAAGGTAGACACCGACAATCGCATGGGCGAGACGCCGCTGATCATCGCCGTCCAGCAGCGCCAGGTGCCGATCGTCAAGCTGCTGCTCGAATTTGGCGCCAACCCCGACAAGGCCGATTCCGCGGCCGGCTATTCGGCGCGGGACTATGCCAAGCGCGACAATCGCGGCGGCGAGCTGCTGCGGTTGATCGAAGCCAGCAAGCCGAAGCCGAAGCCCGCGACGGCCCGCTAGCAGCCTTCACCCAGCGTCGGATCGATTTGCGCCGACAACCGCCGCGCCGCGCGGCGGGCGAAGCGCAGCAGCTCGGCCTTGCGGCGCGCCGGCGCCAGCGGCCGGTGCAATGCATCGCGCATGATCGCCGCATCGTAGCGGTCGGCGACGATCAGCCCGGCAGCGCCCGGCAGATAGCGCTCATGCTCGAGTAGCGCGGCGAGGTATGGCGGCACTGCCCAGTAGAAATGATCGCAATAATCGAGATAGTCGGTCCACTTGCTGTCGCCGACCAGGTCGGCCTTGGCGACCTTGATCTCGACGATCGTCAGCGCGCCCTTGGGGTCGATCGCCATCATGTCGGCGCGGCGGCCGTTGGGCAGCGGCACCTCGCAGATCGCGAACAGGTCGCGGCGACAGAACAGCCGAGTGACTCCGCGGGCGACTTCGCCGGCGATCGGCGGGGCGTCGGCAAAGCAGGCGGAATCGAGCGCGAGGTCCATCGCGCGAGGTTAGAACGAAACGGGAAAAGTGGGAAGCCGCCCTAGCGGTAGAAGACGTGGTTGCCGATCGAGGCGACGCGCTTCAGCTTCCAGCCCGGCGAGACCCGGCGGGCGTGGAAGAACAAGGCGTTGGGTGCAGCCGAATCCTTGAGGTCCTGGTCGACGATCTTGGCGATCGCCACCGCGGTCTGCCACTGGCGGCTGGAGCGCGGCACGCTCGGCAGCGCATGGCCGCGAATGAACGAGAATTGGCTGCGCTGGAACAGCACGCCACAATAAGAAGACGGGAAGCGCCCGTGCGAATCGGCGCGGTTGGCGATTACTTCGCCGACTGCCAGCTGGCCGGCCAGCGGCTCGCTCTTCGATTCGAAATAAATCCCGACCGCGAGGCATTCGAGCTCGTGGCTGCCCGGCTTGGATGAGCGCAACTGCGCGACCAGCTGGGCCAGATTGCCGCTTGGATGGACGTCCTGGGAAGCAAGCTCATCGGTTGACGGCGACTGCACCGCTTCCGACGGCGCTTCGATCACCAGCGGCTGCGGCACCTGCGCCTGCGGCAGGCTGGTGCTCGTCATCGCAATCAGCGGCTCAGCAGCCGGCCCGACCTGGGCCGGGGCAACCGAGCTGGCGCCAAGCGCGGTGAAGACCAGCAACGCGGACCGAAGAGGATGCAACATGCTTACCGTGATTTCTGCGGTGAACCGCCCGAATGGCGACCTTGAAGCGCGGACAATCCGCTCTCGGTCTCCTGGTTGGCTCCCCGTCTCGCGTGGCAATTTCCGCCGAATTTTCGGTCGAAGAATGCCCCCCGCTCGTGCTTTCGGAGGCCGTTTTCCGGGGCTTGAACGGCCGGGTCAACCCAAAGCGGTCGTTTCAGCGATGAATCGTTCCGCCTCCGCGACGTCCAGTTCAATCGCCCACAAATCCGCGTCGAAACGGGTCCGTTTTGCGAGGAAATCGCGAATTTCGGCGGAACCCGACGATTCGCCCGGGCCCACACTCTGCCAGCGATAGCCGCCGTCGAGGGTCAGCACGCGCTCGAGGCAGGCAACATGGCGACCGCGGCTGGCGACCACCAACAGCAGCGCGCCGCGGTCGGGATCGCCGCGCTTGAGTATCGCCGCGAAGTCGCCGTCGGCCTCGGCCCGGCGGACCAGGGCGGCGGCTTCGACGGCCGCGCTGAGCCGCTGTTCGGTCACTCGCCGGAGCGGTAGCCGGCGAGCCCGCTCAATGCGATGTGCGAGCGCAGAAAGGTGCCGGTACCGCGCGCGCATTCCTCGCCGTCGGCATCGAGGATTCGCGCCTCGGCGATCAGCACCCGGCGCCGGCCGCTAATCCAGCGCCCTTCGGCCGTCGCCGCGCCGCCTCGCATCGGCTTGGTGAAATGGAGGTTGTACGCGGTCGTCAGCAGGAAGCGATCGCTGATCAGGCTGTTGGCGGCATAGAAAGCGGCGTCGTCGAGCATCTTGAAATAGATCGTGCCGTGGGCCGCGTTGGCCGCGTGGAAACTGCTCTCGTCGATCTCGAACCGAATCTCCGACCGGCCGGGCCCGACGATCTTGAGCTCGGAGCGATATTTGCGGTTGATCGGCGCCGAGCGGTAGAGCGCCTCGAGGCTGCGGAAATGCGCCATCTCGCCGGTCGCCTGGGCACCCTTTGCAGATATGGCCTTTGCAGACTTGGCCGTTGCAGATTTGGCCTTCGCCGAGTCAGGCGACTTCGCGCTCATCGGCCCCCATCAGCACCGCGGCGAGCGCGTCGCGGCTGCGCGCTCCGCGCATCTTCTCGAGCGTCAGCGCGTGGCGCGTTACCCGGCTGATCGCGGCCAGCGCTTTCAAATGCTCGGCCCCCGCTTCGGGCGGCGACAGCAAAAGGAACACGAGGTCCACCGGGGCCCGGTCGAGCGCCTTGAAATCGACCGGCTCGCCCAATCGCACGAACAATCCGTAGATCCGGCTCAAGCCCTCGATCTTGCCGTGCGGGATGGCGACGCCCTGGCCGAAACCGGTCGACCCCAAACGTTCGCGCTCGGCGAGGCTCGACAAGATCGCGGCGGAATCGAGGCCCAGCCGCTGCCCGGCGAGGTTGGCCAGTTGCTGCAGCAGCGATCGCTTATTACCGCCAGGAAAGGCGGTCTTGATCGCGTCGAAATCGAGGAAGTCGGAAAGCTGCATGCTACGCACTCTGCATAAGGGTTACAGGTCGGATGACGAACCGTGCATCGCACGCCGACCGCGATTGAACATGGGTCTTACGAGCCGTGCGGCTCGACCCAGCCGATGTTTCCGTCCTCTCGTCGGTAAATCATGTTGAAGTCGCCCGATGCCGAGTTCTTGAACATCAGCGCATTGGTGTTGCGCAGGTCCATCAACATCACCGCGTCGGACACGCTGGCCTCGGGAATGTCGGCGCGGGTCTCGGCGATGATCGCCGGATTGGCCGCGGTCTCTTCGTCGTCCTGCTGCGGTACCGCCAGCACGGTGTAGCCGGCGTTCTCGACGTAGGGCTGTTCGGGATCGGTCTTGTGCTCGCGCAGCCGCTTCACGTAACGGCGGAGCTGCTTTTCGATGCGGTCGGCGGCGCCATTGAACGCCAGTTGCGCTTCGGCCCCGCGGTTCGACGCCTTGAGCACGACGCCTTGCGCCACCGGTGCGACAATGTCGCAGGTGAAGTCGTTGTGCGGACCGCGGCCGAACGTCACGTTGGCGGCGATCGCACGCGAGAAATATTTCTCGGTGATCTCCTCCATCCGCCCGATCGCATGCTCGCGCAGCGACTCCCCGGTGTCGACCTGATGACCTGCGACCCGAACGTCCACCTGGACCAGCTCCTCTCGATGTTGGGCGGCGCGGCTTAGAACCCGCGCCAACCTATCGTCAACTAAAGCTGGGCGAACCGCGCCCACAGCGGGTTGACGAGCTTGGAGATAAACGCGCGATGCCGCTCGAGTTCCTCAGCCGCGGCATGGTGCGGCCGCGCCGCACGAACCTCGCGTATGGTAACGGAAGAGCCGTTGACCGCAACTTCGACCTGCCCGGTGTCCGCGACCAGGCCAAGCCCGATCTGGCGGCCGCCGGTCAGCTCGACATAAACCTGGGCGAGCAATTGCGCGTCGAGCAACGCGCCGTGCTTGACGCGCTGGCTGCGGTCGACTCCGAAGCGCGTGCACAACGCATCCAGGCTGTGCTTGGCGCCGGGATGACGAGCGCGCGCAAGGACGAGCGTGCAGATCATTCGGCTGGTGCATACGGGGGGCCGGCTGCACAGGCCGAGCTCGTGATTGAGGAAGCCGAAGTCGAAGCTCGCGTTATGCGCGACCAGCGGCGAATCCTCGATGAAATCGAGCAGCTCTTCGGCGCGATCGCCGAACTTCGGTTTGTCCGACAGGAAGATATTGCTCAGCCCGTGGACCGCCTCCGCCTCGCTCGGCATCGGCCGCTCGGGATTGAAATAGGCGTGGAAGTGGCGGCCGGTTTCGACCCGGTTGAAAATCTCGATGCAGCCGATCTCGACCATGCGGTCGCCGCCGGCCGGGTTGAGCCCCGTAGTCTCGGTATCGAAGATGATTTCCCGCACGGCCCTTTTATTGACCCGCGGCGAGTCCGAGACAAGCGAGAATATGATCCACTTGGCGTTCGGTTTCCTCAATTGGGCCGGCGGTGTCGATGATGAAGTCGGCACGGACGCGCTTTTCTGAATCGGGCGTTTGCCGCTCGAGAATCGCGTCGAGGAACTGTGGCTTCATCGACGCGCGCGCCAGCACTCGGCGGCGCTGGATGTCAGCGGGCGCGCTGGCGACGATGACCGTGTCGTAATCGCCCTCACTGCCGGTTTCGAACAGCAAGGGAATGTCGAACAACAGGACCGGCGCGCCGCGATGACGTTCGATGAACGCCGCGCGCTCGCGGGCGACCGCCGGGTGGACGATCGCCTCGACAGCGGCGACGCTTTCGCCCTGTGCCAGAAGGACCTTGGCAAGCTTGACCCGGTCGACTCCATCGGGACCGGTGCTGCCTGGGAAGCGCCGCCCGATTTCGTCGGCCACCGCGCCCGAACGATACAGTCGGTGAACCGTTTCGTCGGCATCGAACAGCGGCACCCCGCGCGCAACGAACATCGCGGCGATCGTCGACTTGCCCATGCCGATCGACCCGGTAAGAGCGATGCGGATCATGCGACCAACAGCCCACGCTCGCGCAGTGCTTGCAACAGCGGGATCAGCGGCATGCCCATGATGGTGAATTGGTCGCCTTCGATGCGGTTGAACAGTTGCACGCCCGGCCCCTCGATGCGGAACACGCCGACGCAATAGGAAACGGCCGGCCATTCGCGCTCAAGATAGGCGTCGATGAACGCGTCCGACAACTCGCGCACGTAGAGCGAGGCGGTGTCGCAATGGCTCCAGTCGACGGCCCCGCCGCGCGCCAGCGCAACCGCGCTGGTCAGGTGCATCGCCTGGCCCGAGAACAATCGCAGATGCTCGGCGGCCTGGCCACGATCGGCGGGCTTGTCGAATATCCGGCCGCCGACGCTGACCACCGAATCGCTGCCGATCACCCAGCCGCCTGGACGCTCCGCGCTCACGGCCACCGCTTTGGCCTTCGCCAACTCGAGCGCCAGCGCCGCCGGATCGGTCAGTCGCGCCTTGACCGCGGCCTCGTCGATCCCGGCGGCAACCGTCTCATGCTCGACCCCTGCCGCCTCGAGCATCGTCCGGCGGATTGAGCTTGAAGAGGCGAGCATCAGCGACACGGCATAACCTTGTGGAAAACTGTGCCTGTGTCCTAGCGCGGCGATGGGGACCGGCTCAACTTCAAGCTTATGCCCAGGTCGCATGTCCTTGTTCGAAGATTCATCCACTACGGAGATACTTAACCCCCAGCCTGTGAATCGCGGGCATGACTATAATCGACTCGCCGGATTTGCTCCGTAACCCCGGCGCGCCACTTGTTGGCAAAAGCGGGAGCCGCGCCTAAACCCCGCGTCCCGCCTGCCAACAACATCATCAATTGAATCTTATATATATAATAAGGGAGAATAAGAGGGTGGCGACGTCTCGCGACGCCCCAAAATACTCTTCGGACGGCACCGGTCGAGTGAAGGTCAAGCCGTTGCTCGCGGTCCTCAAGGGCGAGCGGCGCGATCCTCCGCCCGCCTGGATGATGCGCCAGGCGGGACGTTACTTGCCCGAATATCGCGCGCTGCGCGAACAGAAGGGTGGCTTTCTCGACCTGGTGTATGACAGCGAGGCCGCGGCCGAGATTACGCTCCAGCCGCTCAAGCGCTTCCCGCTCGACGCGGCGATCCTGTTCTCCGACATCCTCATCGTCCCGTTTGCACTCGGCCAGAATCTGACTTTTGTCGCCGGTGAGGGACCGCGGTTGACGCCGCCGCTGGAAGGCTCGGCGCTTGAGGATTTGAACCCATTCCCGGCGCGGCTCGATCCGATTTACGAAACCGTCGCGCGGGTCAAAGCCGCGCTCGACCCGGCGGTCACGCTGATTGGCTTTGCCGGCGCGCCGTGGACCGTCGCCACTTATATGGTCGCCGGCGAAGGCAGCCGCGACCAGTCGCCGGCACGGCGCGTGGCTTATGGCGATCCGGGCCGGTTCGCCGCGATCATCGAGCGGATCGAGGTGGTCACGTTCGACTATCTCAGCGGCCAGATCCAGGCTGGCGCCGAGGCAGTGCAATTGTTCGACAGCTGGGCCGGCAGCCTCGCCCCGGCGGAGTTCGAGCGCTGGGTGATCGGGCCGACGGCGCGGCTCACCGAACGGTTGAAAGCGCGCCATCCGGGGATTCCGGTGATCGGCTTTCCCAAGGGCGCCGGCGGCAAGCTCGGTGCCTATGCGCGCGAAACCCGGGTCACCGCGATCGGCCTCGACGAGACAGTCGATCCCGCCTGGGCGCACAAGGAATTGCCCAAGCGGCTGCCGGTCCAGGGCAATCTCGATCCACTCGCGCTGCTTGCCGGCGGCGAAGTCATGCGGAGCTCGGTCCGCCGTATCCTTGACGCGCTGGGCGAGCGCCCGCACATCTTCAATCTCGGGCACGGCATCTTGCAGGAAACGCCGATCGCGCATGTCGAGGATCTGATGGCGTTGCTAAAAGGGGGGAAAATGACCCGGCTGAAAGGGGACCGATGACGGGCCTGCATCTGACGGGATTTCTCGGCGACGCTTACCCATGGGTCAAAGCCGCGCACGTCACCTTCGTGATCTTCTGGATGGCCGGGCTGTTCCTGCTGCCGCGCTTCTACGTCTATCACCATGCGACCACCCCCGGCTCGGCCGAGGACCGCGCGTGGATCGAGCGCGAGGACCGCGCCCGGACCATCATCCTCGCCCCGGCGATGCTGCTGGTGTGGGTTTTGGGGTTGATGCTGGCGTTCCACCTCAACGCCTTCAGCCAGGGCTGGTTCATGGCCAAGCTGGCGTTGGTGGTCGGCCTCACCGCCTACCAGGGCTGGCTCGGCGCCTATGGCAAGTCGCTCGCCGCCGGCAAACGCGCGCTCGAGAACCGCACCTTGCGGATCATGAACGAGGTCCCCGGCATCGCCACTGCGCTGATCGTCGTACTGGTGATCGTCCGGCCCTTCTAGGCACGACGACATTGAAAGCGTTTGTCCATTTTAAACGCTTCGGCAGCGCCGCGCTGATTGACATAGGCGGTCCGCGTCCATAACTCCGACTCACGCGGCTCTCATCGGCCAGTTTCCTTTCATCGCCGGTGCCCGCTTCCCCATGGTGCAGCGTCCTGCCGCATCCGCTTTGATCATCGAGCGCCAAATTCCATCCCAAGAAAAGATTCCCAATGCACCTTAAAGACCTCAAGCAGAAAACCCCCGCCGAGCTCGTCACCACCGCCGAAGAGCTGGGTGTCGAGGGCGCATCGACCATGCGCAAGCAGGACCTGATGTTCTCGATTCTCAAGGTCCGCGCCGAAAGCGGCGCCGAGATCATGGGCATGGGCACCATCGAAGTGCTCAACGACGGCTTCGGCTTCCTGCGCAGCCCTGAGGCCAATTACCTCGCCGGCCCGGACGACATCTACGTCGCCCCCAACCTCGTCCGCCGCTTCGGTTTGCGCACCGGCGACACGCTCGAGGGCGAAATCCGCGGCCCCAAGGACGGCGAGCGCTATTTCGCGCTGACCCGCGTCACCCAGATCAATTTCGACGACCCCGAGGCGGTCCGCCACCGGGTCAATTTCGACAACCTCACGCCGCTCTATCCCGACAGCAAGCTGACGCTCGACAGCGCCGACCCGACGGTCAAGGACAAGTCGGCGCGCGTGATCGACATCGTCGCTCCGCAGGGCAAGGGCCAGCGCGCGCTGATCGTTTCGCCGCCACGGACCGGCAAGACTGTTCTCCTGCAGAACATCGCCAAGGCGATCACCGACAACCATCCCGAAGTGTTCCTGATCGTGCTGCTGATCGACGAGCGGCCCGAGGAGGTCACCGACATGCAGCGCTCGGTCAAAGGCGAGGTCATTTCCTCGACCTTCGATGAGCCCGCCAGCCGCCACGTCCAGGTTGCCGAGATGGTGATCGAGAAGGCCAAGCGGCTGGTCGAGCACAAGAAGGATGTCGTCATCCTGCTCGATTCCATCACCCGCCTCGGCCGCGCCTACAACACCGTCGTGCCGTCCTCCGGCAAGGTGCTGACCGGCGGCGTCGACGCCAACGCCTTGCAGCGGCCCAAGCGCTTTTTCGGCGCCGCCCGCAACATCGAGGAAGGCGGCTCGCTGTCGATCATCGCCACCGCCCTGATCGACACCGGATCGAAGATGGACGAAGTGATCTTCGAGGAGTTCAAGGGCACCGGCAATTCCGAAATCGTGCTCGACCGCAAGGTCTCCGACAAGCGCATCTTCCCGGCGCTCGACGTAGGCAAGTCCGGCACCCGCAAGGAGGAATTGCTGGTCGACCAAGGCACGCTCACCAAGATGTGGGTGCTGCGTCGGATTCTGATGCAGATGGGGACCATCGATGCGATGCAGTTCCTGCTCGACAAGA
>JBDTMX010000016.1:0-2324 GCA_039934055.1 Sphingomicrobium sp.
CAAGAAGTACGGCCGCGCCAAGGCCCGCCGCAGCTTCCAGTTCTCGAAGCGGTAAGACCAGCCGACGTTTCCAAAAAGGGCGGTCCGGATGCTTCCGGGCCGCCCTTTTTCGTCTTAGGCTGCTACGATGGGCGAGGGCGATCCGGCCGCCGTCGCTGACGGGAGACGATGGTGGGCATCGAACGCAGGACATTCCTCGGCAGCGGGCTTGCCATGCTTGCCGCCTCAGCTGCCGCGCAGCCGCTTCCAACGCCTTTCGCGCGCGATCCGGACTCACCGTGGTTCCCGCCGAAGGAGCGGTTTCCGCTGTGGCCAGGCTCGCCGCCCGGAGCGCCGGCCGGGGCGATCGTTCCCAACTGGACGATGAACAATTCGCCGCCGAATCGCGAGCTGTGGATTCGCGGAGTCCCGTTTCCCGAGATCCACGTGTTCCGCGCCGCCAAGCCGGACGGCTCCGGCTTGCTGTCCCTACCCGGCGGCGGCTACGAATTTCTCGCCGTCCAGAACGAAGGAATCGACGTTGCCGAGCGCTTCAATGCCGAGCGCACGACTATCTTCGTCCTGACCTATCGCTTGCCCACCGAAGGCTGGGCGAACCGCAGCCAGGTGCCGCTCCAGGACGCACAGCGCGCGATGCGGCTGATCCGCGCCCGTGCTGACGATTTGCGCATCGATCCGGCGCGCCTCGGAGTCCTGGGCTTTTCCGCCGGTGGTCATCTTGCGGCGGACCTCGCCGTGTCATCCGACCAGAATATCTATGCGCCTGTCGACGCAGCCGACCGCCAGTCCGCGCGTCCGTCCTTCGTCGGGCTGATTTACCCGGTGGCGACGTTCGATCCCGCAATTACCCACGGCGGATCGCGCGACAGCTTGCTCGGTTCCAACGCGTCGCCGGAACTCGCCGCCGCGCGCTCGCCAGAGCGCCACACCAGCACGGCAACGCCGCCAAGCTTTATCGTTCACGCCATCGACGATCCGCTTGTCTCGGTCGAAAACAGCCTCGCGTGGATTGCCGCCTGCCGGGCCGCGAATGTCTCGGTCGAAGCGCATTTGCCAGCGCAGGGGGGTCACGGTTTCGGATTGCACCTGCCGCGCGACAATCCGGGGTCGCGCTGGCCCGACCTGTTCGCGCTGTGGATGCGCGGGCACGGCGGTTGATGGCCGGCACAGCCGCATCGTCGAGCGCAACAATTACGGCCACGCCAAGGCCCACCATTTAACCGCAAGTTTCGCGATGCAAGCCACGCCTTCACGCATTAAAGCGGCGGCATGAACGACGGCGACTATTTGCTCGGCACCCGCGACGACGAGGTCGAACGCCTCGGCGTGCAAGCGCGGGTGTGGCGGCCGCGCGTGCTCGACGCGTTCCGCCGTGCGCGCTTCGGGCCAACACAGACCATCCTCGACGTCGGCGCCGGCCCCGGCTTCGTTACGGCCGACCTCGCCGATCTGGTCGGGCTGCGCGGCAAGGTCGTCGCGCTCGAGCGCTCACCGCATTTCGCCGCCGTCCTTCGCTCGCGCGCTTTGGCCAACGTCGAAGTCATTGAGACCGACGTCAACGATAGCGGCTTTGGCGACGCCATCGCAGATGGCAGCTGGTGTCGTTGGCTGCTCGCCTTCGTCGCCGACCCGGCGCGCACGGTGGCCCACATTGCCGATGCGCTGCGCCCCGGCGCCACCGCAGTGTTCCACGAATATGCCGATTACGAGGCATGGCGGACGTTTCCACCGTCACCCGATCACGAGCGCTTCCGGGAGCTGGTGGTCAAGAGCTGGCGCGACAGCGGCGGCGAGCCGGACATCGGTCTCGCTCTACCCGCGCTGCTTGAGGCCGTGGGTCTGGAGATCATCGACGTGCGCCCACTGCTCGAGATCGTCACCGCCGACGATCCGCTGTGGCAGTGGCCCGCGTCATTCGTCGCAACCGGCGCCGCCCGCCTGGTCGAACTGGGCTACGCCACCGCCGAGGAGGGCAAGCGCCTCGCCGCCTGCCTCGATACGCTGCCGCCGGGCACGCGTATGATGACCCCGGTGGTGTCCGAAATCATCGCCCGCAAACGCTAGCCGCCCTCACAGCAACGCTTCGGCCTGGTCGAGCACCTTGCTGAAGCTGGCGATGATCAGGCGATAGGGCTCGGCGGTCGCCATATCGAGCCCGCCCGATTTCAACAGGTTGTAACCGTAATCGGATCCGCCGGCGCGAAGCACGGCGAGATAATTGTCGCGGTCGGCGGCGGTGCCGTGCATCACCTTTTGCGCGAAGAAATTCGCGGCGGTGATCGAGGTCGCATACTGCCACACGTAGAAGCCGAAGTAGAAGTGCT
>JBDTMX010000017.1:0-5038 GCA_039934055.1 Sphingomicrobium sp.
TCGCCCCAATCCCGCCGGGCGGCCGGTCGAGGGGCTGACGCTGCGGCCCGGCTGGCAGAGCTTTGTCGGCGCCGGCCCGATCCCGATGCGCCACGGGCTGACGCTCGGCGAGCTCGGCCAATGGTTCGTCGAGCATTTCCAGCTCGACGTCGATTACCGGGTGATCGCGATGGACGGCTGGCAGCCCGACGAAGCGCCGGGGTTCGGCTGGCCGGCCGACCGCATGTGGATCAATCCCAGCCCCAACGCCGCCAACCTCAACATGGCGCGGGCCTACGCCGGGACTGTGATGCTCGAGGGAACCACGCTCAGCGAGGGGCGGGGCACGACCCGGCCGCTCGAACTGTTCGGCGCGCCCGACATCGACGCCCGCGCGGTGCTGGCGGAGATGGAAGCCACGGCCCCCGATTGGCTGGCGGGGTGCAAGCTACGCAAGATTGCGTTCGAGCCGACCTTCCACAAGCATGTCGGCCAGCTCTGCCACGGCCTCCATATCCACGCCGAGGGCCCATTCTACGATCACGCCGCATTCAGGCCTTGGCGGCTGCAGGCGCTCGTGTTCAAGGCGATTCGGCGGCTCTATCCCGATTACGATTTGTGGCGCGACTTCCCTTACGAATATGAGCTCGGCAAGCTCGCCATCGACGTCATCAATGGCTCGCCAATCCTGCGCGAATGGGTCGATGACGCGGGAGCGGCACCGGGCGACCTCGACGCGCTGGCGATCCCGGACGAAAGCGAGTGGCGAGAACAGCGCAAATCCTTCCGGCTTTATTGAATCCGCAAATCCCGACACGGGCAGTTTGGTTAACGAAAGAGTAGGACGTTCCCCTTATCCCTCTCGCAACGACTAAGCGGGAGCGGGCTTTCAGATGGCGACGCAGGGGATCGAGGAAATCACCGAGAATGCGATCCGGGCGGTGGCCCGCGATTGCGGATCGCTGTCGATGGAATGCAGCGACGTCGCCGGTTACGTCGAAGGCGTCGCGAGCAAGCTCAGTGACCATTTGAAGGTGCTCGACGGCCTTGAGGAAGTGACCACGCGCTTGCTCGCCGATCAGGCGCGGGTGGCGGATTCGACCGACGAGGCGCGGTTGCTGTCGGAGCAGGCGAAGGCCAAGCTTGAAGCCGGCCGCGAAGCGATCGACGGGACCATCGGCGGGTTCAAGGGACTGACCGAGCTGGTCGTCCAACTGGGCGAGCGGATGGCGGGCTTCGCCGCGGCGATGAACCAGGTACAGACCGTGTCCTCGACCATCGAGACCATCGCCCGCAAGACCAACATGCTGGCCTTGAACGCGACCATCGAGGCGGCACGGGCAGGAGATGCCGGCCGCAGCTTCGCGGTGGTTGCCGCCGAAGTGAAGAAGCTCGCCCACGATACCCGCACCGCGACCAGCCAGATCGCGCTGACGATCGGCGAGCTGACCCGCGAGGCGGGCGCCGTCACGTCCGAGATCAAGACCGGCGTCGAACGCAGCCGCGCCGCGCAAATGGGCTTCGGCCAGATCAGCGACACGGTCCGCGAAGTGGCCGAGATCGTCGGCATGGTCGACCGCCAGACCGAAGGCATCGCCCACTCGACCAACCTCATCCAGACCAGCGTCGACCGGGTCAAGGCCGGCCTGGTCGATTTCGCCGGAGATGCGCGCGACAACGGCAACCAGCTGTTGCAAGCGCAAAAGCGCCTCATGCACCTTGAGCTTCTGTCCAACACCATGCTCGACACCCTGGCCAACTCGGGCGCCGAGATCGACGACACGCCGTTCATTCTGAAAGCGCAGGAAGTGACCCGGACCATCGCCGGGGCCATCGAGCAGGCGATCGAGGAGGGCGACGTTACGCTCGAGGACGTGTTCGACCGCAACTACCAAGAGATCCCGGGAACCAACCCGGTCCAGTACGACTGCCGGTTCTGCGATGCGGCGGACAAATATGTCCAGCCGATCCTCGACCGCACCAAGCGCACGGACGAGCGCATCATTGGCTCCGCGATCGGCGACTCGAACGGCTTTCTGCCGACCCATTTGTCGGAGCGCAGCCAGCCGCCGGGCCCCGATCCCGTGTGGAACGACGAGCACTGCCGCAACAAGCGCATCATGATCGACGACGTCACCCGCAACGCGCTGCTGAGCAACCGCCCGGCGACGCTGGCGACCTACCGGATGGAGCTCGGTGACAAGTATATCCCGGTCAAGAACGTGTTCGTGCCGTTGTTCATCAAGGGCCGCCGCTGGGGCAATTTCGAGCTCGCCTACCGCGACGACTGACCGTTGCGGGCCGTCCAGGGGATGGCCGAAGCAATCGATCTCTCAAAAGGAATGATTGGATTCCCGTTTGCGCGGGAATGGCGACGAGTGGGAAGCTCAGCTTTCCCAGTCGGCGCGAGCGCTGGCACGGGCCTCGAGCAGGTCGAACAGCGCCCGGTGCTGGAGCAGCAATTGCTCGCCGCCGAACGCCAGCGCGCGGCCGCTCGACGGGCTGTCCGACGACCGCTCGACGACCTCGGCCAGCGAGTCCTCGCCGGGCAGCGACGGCTCGGGACTTTCGATTCCGACGCGGGTCGCAGCACGATCGAGCAGGCGGCGAATCGGTCCCCAGTCGCCAATCAGCGCGGTCGCCGCGCCGAGCGCACAGCCATTCCGCTCCGAGCAAGCGAGGATCTCAAGCGCGTGGCGCTGCCCGAGCAGGCTGGCCTCGGTCTCGGCCGCGCCGGGCGTGCTCGGCAGCGGGCCAACCGCGGAGGTCAACCGGACGAGAAACAGCCGCTCACGCTCGAATGCTTCAGCCGCCTCGGCCAGCCACGAGTGAGCGGGGCTGTGCGGAGACTGGGTGAGGGCGAGCTCGATCAGGCCGGGATGGCGGCCGTGCAAGCCGCACAGCAAGTGCACGGCGTCGGCGAGGTCGCGGCCCGAATGCGGCCCCGATCCCTCGATCAGGGCGTGAAGATGGGGATGGCGCGCGCAACCGTTGTCGCTGACGCGGGCGAGATGCGCCGCGGCGACGCCGGCTGGACTGCCCGGGGTTGCCGGACTTCGGTCAACGGACCGGCTGCTCGCCATTCGCTCTTTTCCCCTCGACCTGCCGACCAGGCAGATGACTGATCGAAGGCGACCCTAACCCAAGGGCGTAAAGAGGAGGTTTATGCCGTCTTAGGCTTTCGGTATCCCTCCCGAGAAAGAGCGGCGGGTGCAGCGGCAGGTTAAGCGGTCACGCGGCGATGGACAGCGAGTCCGCTTCGTTGTCGGCGGCCAGCTGCGGCGCAGTGACCGATGCCGCGGAGCTCAGCTTGGGATAGGCCCAGCGGGCGAAGGCGAGGGCGGCGCCAAGGCCGATGTAGATGCCGACGATTGCTACCGGGTTCCACAGGATCCCCGCGGCGAACACCACCCGCAAGTAATTGGCGTTGAAGCCGAATTCCTCGCCGAGCCCTTCGCACACGCCGAACAGCGTATCGTCGCGGAAGAACAGGTTGGGCTGGGGCTCTTGCGGCTGGTCTTGAAGGGCAGGGGCGTCGTGCATTGAAAACTCCGTTGGCGTCGTGCGGTGGGAAATCCGCGGTGATGCAACGGTATGAGCAAGGGTCGTGCCAGAATGTGAAAGTTGTGTTTCTTCAGTGAGTTAGTTCGGGCGGAGAGGGGTCACCCAAAGCCACCGACCACCGAATGTTGGGAAATGCCGCCAATGCGCGAGAGTGCTCGCGCCGCAATCAAGGATGGAGCAGCCGTGAGAGGGCCTCGAACAGGTCCACTTCGCGATACGGCTTTCCCAACACCGGCCGGTCCCGGTGGCCGTCATCGAGGCTTTCACCGCTATAACCGGTCGAGAATATGAACGGCACGCCGCGCGTCGCAAGCGCGTCGGCCACCACATAGCTCGTTATGCCATTCAGGTTCACATCCACCATGGCTGCATCGAAGGTTTGCGCAGCGATCAGGGCAAGGGCCTGATCGACCGTCGCGGCGGCGCTCACGGCTTTGCATCCAAGGTCGGCCAGCATGTCTCCGACGTTCAGGAGGACCAGCATTTCATCCTCGACCACGAGGATGCTTCGGCCAGAAAGCAGCTTATCCATCCCCGGCAGCTTGCGGTGAGGGAATGTCGATAGTGCAGACCACGCCTTCCGGGCGATAATCGAGGTGGGTAGCGCCGCCCAGCTCGAGCGCCAGGCCGCGTTCGATCACCCGCGACCCGAACCCTCTTTTGGACGGCGGCTTGACGGGCGGGCCATTCTCCTCCCGCCAGGTAAGGATCAGCCGGTTCCCCTCCGGTGCCGGCGCGATCGTCCACGCAACCCGGACGCATCCGGTCTCGCCGGAAAAGGCGCCGTACTTGACGGCATTGGTCGCAAGCTCGTGGAACGCGATGCCGAGAGCCAAGGCGGCTTTTGGCGGGAAACGGACATTCTCGCCCGTGACCTTGAAGCGCTCCGACCGGCCATTGGCGACCCCGAACGGCTCAAGGGCCGCCTTGACTACGTCGAGCAGCCCCGCGCTTTCCCAATTCTCGCGGGTCAGCAGGTCGTGCGAGCGCGACAGCGCAAACAGCCGGGACTCGATCGATTCCCGGATCACCGCGGGATCGGACGTGTTGCGCAGGGCCTGGGTGACAATCGACTGAACCGTTGTCAGCGTATTCTTCACGCGGTGGTTGAGCTCGTTGATCAGCATCCGCGACTGGGCTTGCTCTTCCTTGTGCTTCGTAAGATCGATGAACGACGCGAAATTCTGGATGATATCGCCGCTCTCATCCCGAACCGGGCTGATGAACAGTGCCGCCCAGAACATACTCCCGTCCTTGCGGCGGTAGCGGATCTCCGAGCTGTGGTCGTCGGTCCCCTCGAACGCGGCTTCGACCAGCGCTAGGGCCTTGGGATCGGTACCCTGCGCCATCATGAAGTTGAAGCTGTGGCCGAGTACCTCTTCGCGCTCGTACCCGGTCAATCTCAGGAAGCTGTCATTGGCGAAAATGATCGGATTGTCCGGTTCCTTCGCGTCCATGAACACCATCGGCATGCGCGTCTCTTCGGCGGCGACGA
>JBDTMX010000018.1:0-30878 GCA_039934055.1 Sphingomicrobium sp.
CGTGCCCGTTTGAACTTGCGCGGCGCAGGCTCTAACGGACGCGCATGCAAGCGAATACGATGCGCTATATGACGGGCTTCGGCGGTCACTTCGAGACCGAAGCGGTCGACGGCGCTCTTCCCAAGGGCCGCAACAGCCCGCAGCGCCCGGCGTTCGGCCTTTACACCGAGCAATTGTCAGGCAGCGCGTTCACCGCGCCGCGCCACGACAACCGCCGCAGCTGGCTTTACCGGATGCGGCCGACCGCCGATCACCGTCCGTTTGAGCGCTATCAGGGCGCGAGCCTGTTCGGAGTCTCGCCTAGCGAAGCGCCACTAGCCCCCAATCGCCTGCGCTGGGATCCGCCGTCCGACCTTCCGGACGACGCCGATTTCATCGAGGGCATGGCGACGATGCTACAAGCGCGGCGCCCGGAGGATCTCGAGGGCGTCGCGGTCCACCTCTACCGCGCGACCCGCAGCATGGACCGGCACGTGTTCGTCAATGCCGACGGCGAGCTCCTGATCATCCCGCAACACGGCACGATCGAGCTGCACACCGAACTCGGCCGGCTCGAAGTCGCGCCCGGATCGATCGGCCTGGTGCCGCGCGGCATCAAGTTCCGCGTCGTGCTTAGTGATGGCGAATCGCGCGGTTATGTCGCCGAAAATTACGGGCTTCCGTTCCGCCTGCCCGAGCTCGGGCCGATCGGCGCCAACGGTCTTGCCGGAGCGCGCGATTTCGAGGTTCCGGTCGCCTGGTTCGAGGATCGAGACGAGCCGGTCGAGGTCATCCAGAAGTATCTCGGGCAATTGTGGGTGACGACGCTCGACCATTCACCGCTCGACGTCGTCGCCTGGCACGGCAATTACGCGCCGTGCCGCTACGACCTCGCCCGCTTCAACGCCATCGGCACGGTCAGCTTCGACCATCCCGACCCGTCGATCTTCACCGTGCTCACATCGCCAAGCAACGTGCCCGGCTGCGCCAACGCCGATTTCGTAATCTTCCCGCCGCGCTGGATCGTCGCCGAGGACACCTTCCGCCCGCCGTGGTTCCACCGTAACGTGATGAGCGAGGCGATGGGGCTCATCGCCGGCGAATATGACGCCAAGGCGGAAGGTTTCGCGCCTGGCGGCCTCAGCCTGCACAATCTGATGAGCGGACACGGGCCCGACCTCGACAGCTGGAAGGCCGCCTCCAGCGCCCAATTGAAGCCAGCCAGGATCGAGGGGACAATGGCCTTCATGGTCGAGACCTGCTGGCCGTACCGCCCGACCCAGTTCGCGCTTGAACGCGCCCAGCCGGATTACGACCAGGCGTGGGCCGGCTTCCCGAAAGCCAAGCTGCCGTGAGCGCATTGGACGAGACCCACGATCCAGCTGCTGCCAGCTGGGTCGACGGCGCTGAGCCGGGCAGCGATTTCCCGGTGCAGAACCTGCCGCTCGGCATCTTCTCGGAAGCCGCCGGCCAGCGCTCCCCCGGCGTCGCGATTGGCGACTACATCCTCGACCTGGCTGCGGCCGGCGACTTGCTCGACGAGGCGTGGCGCGAGGATCTGTCGCAACCGGTGCTCAATGCGTGGCTCGCCCGCGGCCCGGACGATCATCGCGCGCTTCGCCGCCGCCTGTTCGAATTGTTCACCGACGAGCGCTACCGCGACGACCTCGAGATGCAGTTGATCGGGCAGAGCGAGGTCAGGATGTACCTGCCG
Source organism: Sphingomicrobium sp. (assembly GCA_039934055.1). GTDB lineage: Bacteria > Pseudomonadota > Alphaproteobacteria > Sphingomonadales > Sphingomonadaceae > Sphingomicrobium. The sequence continues at coordinate 1,694 of JBDTMX010000018.1, forward strand.
TGCCTGATCGGCGACTACACCGACTTCTACGTCGGCATTCATCACGCGACCAACGTCGGCAAGCAATTCCGTCCCGACAACCCGCTGCTGCCCAACTACAAATATCTGCCGATCGGCTATCACGGCCGGGCGAGCTCGGTGCGCGCTTCGGGCGAGCCAGTGGTGCGCCCCAACGGTCAGCGCAAGCCGCCCGACGCCGACGCGCCGGAATATGGCCCCAGCCGCCGCCTCGACTATGAGCTCGAGCTGGGCTTGTGGATCGGCCGCGGCAACGAGCTTGGCCAGCCGATCCCGATCGCCGAGGCGGACGAACATATCGCCGGCTATTGCCTGTTGAACGACTGGTCGGCGCGCGACCTGCAGGCGTGGGAGTATCAGCCACTCGGGCCGTTCCTCGCCAAGAACTTCCTGACCAGCGTGTCGCCGTGGGTAGTGACGGCCGACGCCCTTGCTCCGTTTCGCAAGGGCATGCCGCCGCGGCCGCCGGGCGATCCCGAGCCCCTGCCCTACCTCGATGATCCGAATGGCGAAGCGCTCGGCATCGAGCTCGCGGTGACGCTGTCGACGCAAAAGATGCGCGATGCCGGGCTCGCGCCGCACATACTCTCGCGGGGCAGCGCGGCGGCGGCGATGTACTGGAGCGCGGCGCAGATCGTCACCCATCACGCGTCGAACGGCTGCAACCTCCAGCCCGGCGATCTGATCGGCACCGGAACCCTGTCGACGACAAGGGACGACGGCCTCGGCTCGCTGATCGAGATCAGCAGCGGCGGCAAGCAGCCGATCACGCTCCCGAGTGGCGAGACCCGCAGCTTCCTCGAGGATGGCGACGAGATCACGCTCAAGGCGTGGTGCGAGCGCGACGGAGCGGTGCGCATCGGCTTCGGCGAATGCGTCGGCCGGGTCGTGGCGGCGCCAGCGACCTAAAGCAGGCCGAGGCTCTCGGCCATCAGCCGCGTCAGCCCATAAATCCGGTCGAGCTGCGGGGTCGGGATGCCGGCCCGCGAAGCAATCTCCCGAGGCGCGCCGAGCAAAGCCTCGAGCTCGATCGGGCGCCCGGCTTCGACGTCCTGCAGCATCGAGCTTTTGAACGCACCGAGTTTGGCGGTGACCGCCATTCGGTCCGTACCGCTCTCGCTGATCGGGCAACCGATCGCCGCGCCGATAGCGGCGAGCTCGGCCATCGCCGCTAGCATGAAGGCGCGCACTTCCGGCTCGGCGAGCAGCCGGTCGGCGGTCGAGCGGGTCAGCGCCGACAGCGGGTTGATGGTCGCGTTGCCCCATAATTTGTACCAGATCGCGCGGCGCACATTGTCGCTCGCCTCAACCCTGATACCGGCGCTTTCGAACAGCGCCGCCAGATCCGAGATGCGATCGCTCGTCCCGCCACCGGGCTCGCCCAGAATGAGCTTGTCGGCATGCTTGACCACGACCTGGTTGGGCGCCGGCCGGCTGCAGGCGGCGTGGACGACGCTGCCGACGACCTGGCCGCCGGGCAGCGCCGCGGCGATTCGGCCGCCGGGATCGACCGAGCGCAGCGGTTCCGAAGTAAACCACCACGGCACGCCGTTGAGCATCGGCACGATCCATGTGTCGGGCCCTAACATCGGCCGCGAGTCCTCTGCCGCCTGCGCCAAGCTCGGCGCCTTGACCGCGATCACCAGCACGTCCTGCGGGCCAAGTTCGGCGGGATCGTCCGATGCCCGGACCTCGACCGCGGCCAGCGCGTCGCCCTCGGTGAGATGCAGGCCGTCGCGCTGCAGCAGGTCCAGGGTCTGTCCGCGGGCGAGCAGGCTCACTTGTCCGCCGGCGAGCGCGAGCTTTGCGGCAATCCAGCCGCCGATTGCGCCGGCACCGACGACGGCGACACGCACGTTTTTACTCGCGTTCATTGTCCCAGATCATGTGGATGATCCGCCAGCCATGCTCGGCGTTGCGGAACAGCTGCATTGAATTGACCCCGCGGCGCTCGACTTGGCTGTCGTCGGGCGCACGCCTGGCCTCATACCGGCTCCACACCTGGGCGATGTTGCCGAACAGGTCGATCCGGCGATCGGTCTCGATCTCGTAGAAGTCGTTGACGGCGAAATAGGGCATGGTGTCGCGGGCATAATCGTCGAGGCTCATGCATTTGATGATCGGCCGGCCCTGCTTGTCGACCCAGGTGCGGATTTGCCGGGCCTCGGGATGGAAGCAATTCTTCTGCCGCGACCAGTCCCTAAGGCCGGCCGGACCGGAGATCATCGCATACATCTCATCTACGATCGCGCCGATCGCCTGCTCGTCGTTTCCGCTCAAGATTGCCCTCCCTATCAAGCGACACGCTCTCTAGCGGCGAGTACGGGAAGCGCGAGGGGAAATCGACCAGTCGCGCGGTCGCACGGACCAAGAAGGGGTGGTCCCGCTTGGGGGACAAGAAGTGCGAAGACGCGTTCCGGGTCGATCCGACTAACCGCAACCTCAGAATTTGAAACCGACCGCGGCACCAATCCGCCGTCTCGCACCCGGCGAAATGAATGAGCCACCGAGCTCAATTGCCGACAGTGCCAATGCGGAAATCGGCAACATGCCGCTGAACAATGTCGGCCTGACTTGGTCCTGAACGGTATGGAACCAAGTCGGCCCGGTAACACGAAAATCTGCCCTTAGGACGAGGTCGATCGCCGTGCTGACCCGCGTGTCCAGCTACATGCCAAGGTTGATCGTGTAATCGGCCGTATAGAGAGATTTGTTGCCAACGGTGTAGGACCGCGAACTGTTTTTCTTGATTTTTAGAGCATTGAACCCGCCGCCGCCGCCGTTAGTCTGACCAAATGACCGCGGGGCACGTTTTTCACCGTTCGACAATCGCTTGCCCCCCGGTCGCGATAAGCGGTGAAGGCATATTCCTGATCGACGCCGAAGGCCGACGTTACATCGATGCCTGCGGCGGAGCAGCTGTATCCTGTCTCGGTCACGGCCACCCTGAAGTCATCGCCGCGATCGCCGAGCAGGCTGCGCGCCTGGAGTATGTTCACACCGGTTTCTTCACGACCGAAGCAGCCGAAGAGTTGGCGGATGTCATTGCAGATATGTCGCCGGGTTCTCTCGGCCGCGTCTGGTTCACAAGCAGCGGATCCGAAGCAATCGAGGCTGCCTTAAAGCTTGCGCGTCAGTACCATCTCGAGCGCGGAGATACTGGACGTAACCGAGTGATCGCGCGGCGACAAAGCTACCATGGCAACACGCTTGGCGCGCTCGCTGCCGGGGGAAGCGCCTGGCGGCGCGCGCCATACCAGCCGCTCCTGATCGACGTCGCTCTCGTCGATCCCTGCTTCGAATATCGCTTCGCAGAGCCCGGCGAGAATCCGGAAGACTATGGCCGCAGGGCGGCGGATGCGGTCGAGCAGGAAATCCTCCGCCTCGGTCCAGAAACCGTCATCGCCTTCGTCGCGGAGACGGTTGTTGGTGCCACGGCCGGCGCCGTTCCACCCGTCGGCGATTACCTCAAGCAGGTCCGCTCGATCTGCGACCGCCACGGCGTCCTGCTGATCCTCGACGAGGTAATGTCCGGCGCGGGCAGGACTGGCACTTTTCTCGCGTGCGAACAGGATGGCGTCGTTCCCGATATCGTCACGCTCGGAAAGGGTTTGGGCGGCGGCTATCAGCCGATCGGTGCGGTGGTTTGCACTGACGAGGTTTATGACACGGTCGCTCGCGGTTCGGGCGCGCTCAAACATGGGCAGACGTACAATGCGCACCCGGTTGGTTGTGCCGCCTCGCTCGCAGTTCAGCGCGTCATCCGGCAAGAGGCGCTCATGGAGCGCGGACAGATGGCCGGGACGCGATTGATGACGCTGCTTCGCGACCAATTTGGCAATCATCCCAATGTCGGCGACATTCGTGGCCGGGGGCTGCTTCAGGCCATCGAGTTCGTGGCTGACCGTTCGACCAAGGTTCCCTTTGCTCCGGAGCTGGCGGTGCATCAGCGCGCGAAGGCCGATGCGTTCGAGCGCGGACTGCTGATCTATCCCAGCGGCGGCACGATCGACGGCCGGCTCGGGGACCATATTCTGCTGGCGCCCCCGTACAATGTGACCGACGATGAGCTCGACATGATCGTCAGCCTGCTCGGCGAGACCTTGGACGCGGTCCTGCCGGCATGACCCGCGACCCCCGCTACGACATCCTGTTCGAGCCGGTGCGCATCGGACCGGTGACGGCGCGCAACCGCTTCTATCAGGTGCCTCACTGTACCGGGATGGGCTGGACCCAGCCGGAGGCGCTGGCGCGGCTGCGCGGCATCAAGGCCGAAGGCGGCTGGGCAGTAGTGGCCACGGAAGAGACGGAAATCCATCCATCGGCGGATTGTGAGCCATTCCACGAAGGTCGGCTTTGGGACGATCGCGATGTCCCGGCCATGGCTATCATGGCCGACGCAGTGCACGAGCATGGCGCGCTCGCCGCGATCGAGATCATGCATCACGGTGGATCGGTGGCGAACTGGGGAACGCGCCTGGCTCCGATGGCTCCGTCCCATCGCCCGATCATTTACAATTACCCGGTGCAGGCGCGGGCGATGGACAAGGAGGACATCCGCGACCTTCGCAAATGGCATCGCGACGCCGCGATCCGCTCGAAGAAGGCAGGCTTCGACATCGTCTACGTCTATGCCACTCACGATCTTTCGATCGCGCAGCAGTTCCTTGAGCGCCGCAAGAACGATCGGATCGACGAATATGGCGGCAGCCTGGAGAATCGCGCCCGCCTTCTGCGTGAACTGATCGAAGATACCAAGGAGGCGGTGGGTGACCGCTGCGCCGTGGCAGTCCGCTTCGCAGCCGACGAGCTGATCGGTGAGGCCGGCCTGACCCATGATGGGGAATCGCGCGACGTCATCGCAATGCTCGCCGAGCTGCCGGATCTGTGGGACATCAACATTTCCAACTGGCCGAACGACAGCCAGACCTCGCGCTTCGCCAAGGAAGGGTTCCAGGAGGAATATACCAGTTTTGTGAAGCAGCTGACGAGCAAGCCGGTGGTTGGCGTCGGGCGCTTCACCTCGCCCGACACGATGGTGTCGCAGATCCGGCGCGGGATCATGGATTTCATCGGCGCGGCGCGGCCGTCGATCGCCGATCCGTTCTTGCCGAAAAAGATCGAAGAGGGGCGGATCGACGAAATCCGCGAATGCATTGGCTGCAACATGTGCGTGTCGAGCGATTACACGTCGACCAACCTGCGCTGCACGCAGAATCCGACGATGGGCGAGGAATGGCGTCGCAGCTGGCACCCCGAGATCATCCCGCCGAAGAAAACGGAGGCTTCGGTGCTGGTGGTCGGTGCGGGGCCGGCGGGGCTGGAGGCGGCATTGTCGGCTGCGCGTCGAGGCTATGAGGTTCATCTTGCCGAGGCCGGGACCGAACTCGGCGGGCGCGTCTCCCGCGAGAGCCGGCTCCCCGGGCTGTCGGAGTGGGCCCGCGTGCGCGACTGGCGGGCGACCCAAATCGAGCGGATGGAGAACGTTTCGATCTATCGCGACAGCGCGCTTGAAGCCGAGCATGTGCTGGAGTTCGGCGCACAACATGTGACGATCGCCACGGGCGCTTCGTGGCGCCGCGACGGCGTCGGTCGCGATTCCGGCTTCCCGGTTCCCGGGTTCGACGCTGTTGCCGTTTACACACCCGACGATCTCATGGCGGGGCGCATCCCGACCAAGGGGCCCGTGATGATCTGGGACGACGACCATTATTACATGGGCGGAGTCCTCGCCGAGCTCTGCCGAGCCGCCGGGCTCGACGTCACCATCGTAACCCCGGCCGCAATAGTTTCTGCATGGACGGTCAACACGCTTGAAGCGCTGCCAATCGCAAAGCGGATCGCCCGGCTCGGCATTGAGGTGATCACGTACACCAGCGTCGTCGAGTTCGGCGACGGCAGGGTGCGGCTGGTGAACGGTTTGACCGGCGCGGAGACTGAAATGCCTACGGCTGCGCTGGTGACGGTCACCGCAAGACTGCCAGTTGACGTGCTCTATTCTGAGTTGGAGCAGGTGCGCGATCGCTGGGGAGGCGCGGGCATCGCCTCGGTAACGCGGATCGGGGATTGCTGGGCGCCGAGCACCATTCAGCAGGCCGTGTACACCGGCCACAAATGGGCGCGCGAGATCGACGAGGCGCCAGAAACGCTCATCCCCCGCGAGTTGCCGATGATCGAATCCGGCCGAGTGAAGCCGACGCTGTGAGGAATGCTGCTTCGCTCCTCGTCCTGGCGTTGGTCGCGACGCAGGTCAGTGCGCGGGCGCGCGATCTCGGCATTCCGTTCGAAGGCGTGCCCGGCCGTCTCAACGCCATCACCGACGTCGGGGATGTCGAGGTCGGCCAGAGGACGCTGATTGAGGGCGAAGGCGCGTTGAAGGTCGGGGTTGGCCCGGTCCGGACGGGGGTCACGGTGATCTTCCCTCGAGGCCATGCCGACCCGCGGCCGGTCTACGGCGGGTTCTTCGATCTCAACGGCAACGGCGAAATGACCGGCAGGAGCTATCTCGAGGATTTTGGAATTGTGCAGGGCCCGATCGGCATCAGCGATACCAACGCGATCGGCCAGGTTTATGCGGGCATCCAGCAATGGTCGTCGAAGCATTTTGGAGCCGCAACCTGGCCGGTCGTAGCCGAGACCTGGAGCGGCTATCTGAACGACATCGAGGGCTTTCATGTCACCGGCGAGACGGCCGCAGCGGCGCTCGATAATGCAAAGCCCGGTCCAGTCGAGGAAGGCAATGTCGGCGGCGGAACCGGCATGGTCTGCTTCGGCTTCAAGGGGGGCATCGGCACGGCATCACGCGTCGTTTCGGCCGAGGGAAAGAGCTATACGGTCGGCGTGATGGTCCAGTGCAACACGGGCGATCGCAAGGTGCTTCGAATCGCCGGTGAGCCAGTGGGGCAGGCACTCGCGAAGCGCTGGCTGCCCTGCTTCGACCCAAAGGTCGCGACAGGCGCTGGTTCGTTGAAGCCTTGCACGGCCGACGGCTCCCGAGGCGAAACTCCACCGGATCAGGGATCAATGATCATCATCGTCGGAACGGACGCGCCACTGATGCCAGAGCAACTCAACCGCGTTGCCCGCCGCGCAGCCATGGGCCTTGCGCGCCTCGGCTCCTATTCCGGTAACTCATCGGGCGACCTGATACTGAGCTTCTCGACCGCGCCGGGCGAAGTGAACCATGAGGATCAGGACAGACCGAGCCCGATCACGCCGATCGCCAACGCCAGGATCGACCCTATTTTCGAGGCGGCCACGCAAGCGACGGAGGAGGCGATCGTCAACGCTCTGGTCGCGGCGCGGACCATGACCGGCGCGAACGGCGCCCGCTATTTCGGGATACCCCATGACGAGCTTCGCGCGATCCTGAAGCGCTACAATCGCCTCGGGAGTATTACGAAATGAACGATCTGCCGCGCGTCACTTACTCGAATACGGGCGAGGACTTTTCCGGTGTCCACGCGCATCTCGACGCCGTGATTCCGGACGCCGAAACGCGCCTTCTGGGAAAAAGTCGCCCTGCCTTCATTGGCGGTCGCGATCGGACCGAAGGCGATGTGATCGTCGCCCGAAGCCCAATCGACTTTGACATCATCCTTGGCGAGTTTCCGCAAGCAGACGCGGCACTGGTTGACGCCGCCGTGACTGCCGCCCGAGCGGCCTTTCCAGCGTGGCGCGACATGGGTTGGGCGCGCCGTGCAGCCATTCTTCGCCGCGGCGCTGAAATCCTCGAGGAGCGCAAGTGGGATGTTTCTGTCGCCTGCCTAGTCGAAGTCGGTAAATCTCGCTTCGAGGCGGTCGGAGAAGTCGAGGAAGCGATCGACCTCGTGCGCCACTATTGCATGGAGATTGAGCGTACCGACGGCTTCAGCGAGGAGCGCCCCGGCGCCTCGTCCGCCGAACGGTGCGGTGTCGTGATGCGTCCCTATGGCGTGTTTGGAGTGATTGCGCCGTTCAACTTCCCCGTCGCGCTATCGATCGGAATGATGTCGGCGGCGCTGGTTGCCGGGAACACGGTCGTCTTCAAGCCGAGCGATGCGGCAGGGCTGACCGGGCGGCTCGTTGTCGACGCGCTTGTCGAGGGAGGGGTGCCGCCTGGTGTGCTCAACCTTGTGCACGGCGGACGCGAGACAGGCGAGGCGCTGGTGGCAAATCCGCACGTCGACGGTTTCGCTTTCACGGGGTCGAACGCGGTCGGCATGACGATCCTCCGGAACGCAGCTTCGTCGCAGGCGATGCGGCCGGTTCTCGCCGAGATGGGCGGTAAGAACACGGCCTTTGTGACCCCGGGCGCCGACTTGTCCGTGGCGGCGTCCGGCGTCGCGCGCTCGGCATTCGGACTTTCCGGGCAGAAATGCAGCGCCCTCTCAAAGGTCTATGTTGCCCGAGACTTCATGGACGACTTTCTGGGCGTCCTTGCCGACACGACCAACAAACTCGTTGTCGGCGATCCTCGGCGGCAAGACGTATTCATCGGGCCGGTGATCAACCGCGCCGCCGTGGACCGTTTCACTCATGCGGCTGCCGAGGCCGCAACCGCCGGGTCGATCTTGCTTGGCGGCAAGCAGCTTGTCGGAGAGGTGTTCAACCGCGGCCCGTTTGTCGAGGCGACAATCGTCGCGGGGCTTCCCGCCGAGCATCGCATCAACCGCGATGAGCTATTCCTGCCGTTCCTGAGCGTCTTGCCGTTCGATGAACTGGCGGACGCGATCACCGACTCGAACCTGAGCACCTACGGCCTGACTTCGGGCATCTACACGCAAGACAAAGCCGAGCTCGATCACTTCCTCGAGACCATCCAAGCCGGCGTGCTCTATGCCAACCGCTCCAGCGGCGCGACGACCGGCGCGTGGCCCGGCTTCCAGACCTTCTGCGGTTGGAAGGGTTCGGGAACCACCGGCAAGGGCGGGCTCGGCAGCTGGTACGTACCCCAGTTCATGCGTGAGCAGAGCCACACGATCTTCGGCGCGCCGTGAACAAACTCTACGACTCGCCCCGGGCGGCACTTGACGGCCTTCTGCACGACGGAATGACGATCATGTCCGGCGGCTTTGGCCTGGTCGGGAATCCCGAAAGCCTGATCCCCGAGATCAAGGCGTCCGGAGTGAAGGACCTCACGGTCATTTCAAACAATGCGGGGGCCGATGATTTTGGTCTGTGGCACCTGCTCGAGAGCCGCCAAATCCGCAAGATGATCTCCTCGTATGTTGGTGAGAACAAGCTATTCGAGCAGCAGTATCTCTCAGGCGAGCTGGAACTGGAATTCAACCCCCAAGGCACTCTGGCCGAGCGGATCCGGGCCGGCGGGGCGGGGATCCCCGCTTTTTACACTCGAACCGGCGTCGGGACGGTCGTTGCGGAGGGGAAGCCGCACGAGGAATTTGCGGGCCAGCTCTATGTCCGGGAGACATGGCTACGTGCCGATCTGTCGATCATCAAGGCGTGGCGGGTCGATACACACGGCAATCTCCAGTTCCGCAAGACCGCACGCAACTTCAATCCGGTCATGGCGACCGCGAGTGACGTGACGGTGGTCGAGGCCGAAGAATTGGTCGAAGCCGGGGATATCGATCCCGACTGCGTGCACACGCCCGGGATCTATGTTGACCGGATCGTGAAAAGCACGATCAACGAAAAGCGGATCGAGCAGCTGACTGTCCGACCGCGCGATCACGGGAGCGGGCCATGACGAGCGGGGTCCGGCGCGCCGTGATGTTGGGGATCTTGCTGCTCGGCCTGCCTGAAATCGCACAGGCCGAGCGCGAGCCAGTGCTCAAGCAAGTCGACCTGCCGCACAGCTATTATTGGCGCGAGCTCTACATTCCGCAGCTGACCACCGGACCTTCAAGCGTCAGCTTCACACCTGATGGCACGGCGCTCATCTACAGCATGGCGGGGTCGCTCTGGCGCCAGGCGATCGGCTCCGGCGAAGCAGTTGAGCTCACACATCCCCGCGCCGCCTACGATTATCAGCCTGATGTCTCGTCCGATGGCAGCAACGTGGTCTTCAGCCGCTATGATGGTGGTTCGATCGAGCTGTGGCGTCTCGATCTCAAGGATGGGCGTGAGCAAGCGCTGACCTCGAGCAAGGCGGTCAATGTCGAACCGCGCCTCTCTCCCGACGGCAAGCGCATCGCCTGGGTGTCGACCTTGGGCACCGGTCACTTCAACCTGATGATTGCCGACGTCTCACCCAACGGGCTGCGCAACGCCCACCTTTTGCTCGGCGAGCGTCAAAGCCGCATCGCGCGCTACTATTATTCGGCGTTCGACCACGCGATCAACCCGTCGTGGACGCCCGATGGCAAGCGTATCCTTTACGTCTCGAACAATGAGGTGGCGTGGGGCACGGGCGACATTTGGTCGGTGTCGCCCGACGATCCGAAAGACCGGCGCGAGATCCTGAGCGAAGAAACCAGCTGGAGCGCACGTCCCGAGTCTTCGCCCGATGGCAAGCAGCTACTCTTCGCCAGCTACCACGGCAGGCAGTGGCGCCAATTGTGGGTCACCACGCCCGACGGGAACGCGTCGCTTCCGGTCACATTTGGTGACTTTGACCGATGGAATGCGCGCTGGTCACCGGGTGGTGAGCGCATGGCTTACATCACCAACGAGCATGGGAACACGAGCCTGATCGTCCAGGATTTCGTCGGCGGAGCGCAAACGGCGATCGTCGCGGCCACTCGGCGATACAAGATTCCGCGCGCGGAACTGACGCTTGATATCAGAGACGAGCAGGGGCGCAGCGTCGCGGCGCGGGTCACCGTGGTCGGCAGCGATGGCCGGGCCGCCGCTCCGAACTCATCCTGGATGCGCGCCGACGATGGATTCGACCGCGCGCTACAGACAAGCGAAACGCACTATTTCCATTGCCCATCAAATTGCACGGTCGAAGCGACAGCCGGCGATGCGTCGATCTGGGTGCAACGCGGCTTTCGCTACCTGCCATCGAGGCAGAAGGTGAAGCTTGTAGCGGGCACGCATCGAACGGTTCCGGTCAAGCTTGAGCTCAACGACCTGCCGGCAGCATTCGGGAATTTCCGCAGCGCTGATTTGCACGTCCACATGAACTATGGCGGACACTATCGGGCCACGCCGGAGAACCTCGCTGGCCAGGCCCGCGCCGAGGACCTCGACGTCGTTTACAACCTGATCGTCAACAAGGAGGAGCGGGTCCCGGACATTGGCTCCTTCCGACCCGGTCCCGATCCGGCGAGCGGCGGCGGCGTGCTGATCCTCCATTCGCAGGAATATCATACGAGCTACTGGGGGCACCTCGGTCTGCTCGGCCTGTCCGATCATTTCTTGACGCCCGGTTTCTCGGCCTATCAAAACAGCCCGCTCGCCAGTCCCTATCCGCATAATGGCGTCGTCGCCGACTTGGCTCATGCGCAAGGTGCGTTGGTCGGCTATGTCCATCCGTTCGACTGGGACATCGATCCGCCGAAAGAAAAGTCGCTTAGCAACGAGCTTCCGGCTGACGTCGCCAACGGCAAGGTCGACTACATGGAGATTGTCGGTTTTTCCGACCACAAATCGACCGCACGCATCTGGTACCGCCTGCTCAATCTCGGCTTCCGTATTCCTGCGGGCGCCGGCACGGACGCCATGACCAATTATGCGGATTTGCGCGGGCCGGTCGGAATGAACCGCGTGTTTCTCGACACCGGCGGCGAGATGAGTCCTGCGGCGCTGAAGGACGCGCTCAAGGCAGGCCGAACGTTTGCGAGCAACGGACCGTTGCTCGGCCTTGAAGTTGGTGGAAAGCACCCGGGAGATACCGTCTCGAGCACTGCTCCGGGCAAAATCCGCTACCAAATCGCGATGCGGTCCCCGGTCGCAATGGAACATCTGGAACTCGTGCAAAGCGGCAAGGTGGTGAAGGCATTCGACCTGACCGGCGATCGCCGCAGGCTGGATGCGTCAGGCGATCTGCAGGTAGACAATGCGGGCTGGATATTGCTGCGCGCGTGGAATGACGGCGCCCACCCGCAAGTGCTCGATGTTTATCCCTACGCGACGACCAGCCCGGTCTACGTCGACCTGCCCGGCGGCCTTGCGCCGGACGCCGCGGACGCGGCCTATTTCGTGGCTTGGCTCGACCGCGTCATCGCCGACGCCGGAAGCCGCACCGACTATCGAACCGCGCGCGAGCGCGAAGCCACACAGGATTACCTCCGCAAGGCCCGATCTCGCTACCTGGGCTTTGAGTGACCTGAGAGTGCGTACAGCGGGCGGCACTTCGCATGCGGGCGGGGAAAGCCGCGTGACTGGAGAATTGGTCCTTCAAGGGCTGGCGAAACAAGCTCTACTTCGCAACACAGAGCCGAAAATCCATCACCGCAAAAGATTGGCCGGCTTGACAAAGTGAACGTTAACATGGATCGTCGAGTCGGAGGCGACGACCGCGGAAACGACGGTCGCTGAAACATGGGGAAGGGCACAGCATGGCCAAGACTCGCGCGCGTTCGCTGGCAAGGTTGATGGTCGGCGGTTCGTTGATCGCCCTTGCGTTTCCTGCGCCTATATCGGCCCAGGGGGTCCCCGCTTCCGAAACCCAACCCGCGCCCGATTCGAGCGCGCTGCCCGAACCCGGCACGACCGCGCTCCCGGATGCAAACGCCGCCCCCGCACCTGACGACATCGTCATCACCGGCATCCGCGGCTCCCTCAAACGGTCGATGGACATCAAGCGCAACGCCGAGGGCGTGGTCGACGCAATCAGCGCCGAGGACATGGGCAAGTTCCCGGACTCCAATCTTGCGGAATCGCTCCAGCGCGTCACCGGCGTGTCGATCGACCGCAACAACGGCGAAGGCCAATATGTCACGGTCCGCGGCTTTGGCCCTGAATTCAACCTGGTCACCCTCAATGGCAGGCTGATGCCGACGTCGACCCTCGGAGACGGCGTCAGTGCACCGTCGAGCCGCGCGTTCGATTTCGGCAACCTCGCTTCCGAAGGAATTGCCGCGGTCGAAGTCTACAAGACCGGCCGCGCGGCGATCCCGTCTGGCGGAATTGGCTCGACCATCAACATCCGTACCGCCCGGCCACTCGATTCCTCGGGTTTTCGCGGCAGCTTCAGCGCCAAGGGGGTCTACGACACCTCGCGTAACGACGGCACAAAGATTACGCCGGAGCTCTCAGGCATCATCAGCGACACCTTTGCCGACGGCAGGGTCGGAATTGCGATCTCGGGCAGCTATCAACGTCGCAAGTCGAGCCAGAATGCGGCCGACGTCCTCTACCAGTCGTGGGCAACGGTCACCGCCGCCGACAGCTGGGCTTTTGGCAATGCCAACCCCGCGCCAGATCCAGGCTCGATCGTCCAGACCCCGGTCACCATGGGTTACTCGGTGATGGACATCGACCGCACGCGGATCAACGGGCAGGCGACGCTGCAAGTCCGGCCGGTCGACACGATCACGTTGACCGCCGACTACACGCTGAGCTCCAACAAGGTCGAAGCCGACATGCACCGCATCGGCCTGTGGTTCGCTCGCCAGAACCTGTCGAGCGGCTGGGGCAGCGGCAACCCCGCGCCGCCGCTTTACTTCATCGACCGGAACAGTCCGCCGAGTGATATCGCACTGGAAGCGTCGAAGACGGCAAACAAGAATGTAAACCACTCGATTGGACTTAATGCCCGGTGGCAGCCGACCAAACGCCTGACGATTGAGCTTGACGGTCATCGTTCGACCGCCGAATCGTCGCCCGACAGCCCTTATGGGTCGAGCCAGTCCGTCCAAGCCGCGGTGTTCGGCGCGTCCGAAAAGCGCATCGATTTCCGAACCTATCTACCACAGATCAACTACACGCCGGCGACGGGCGTCAATACGATGGATCCCAGCGTCTATTTTGTCACGGGTAGCTCGTTCCGCAACGGCCTGTTCACGGACAAGATCGTCCAGGGCACGGCACGCGGCCGCTATGAATTCGACACAAGTTTTATCAAGAGCCTCGACTTCGGCGTCACTCACGTCGACAACCGCACTCGCTCTGCGTTCGGGGTCTACGAACAGGCAGCCTGGGGCGGCCAGGGGACTCCAGCGGACTTACCCGACGACATCTTCACGGTCATCACCGTGCCCGACAAGTTCGACGGATTGAAGGGCGCCACAGGGGACGTCGTCCCGGCGTACCTGGCCATCGATACGGACGCGCTGACCAAGATCTTCATCAACAAGTTCGGTGCGTGCAACGGCGGCCCCGGCTGCCTTGCGCCTTATGATCGGGTCGACAGCCGGGTGCGCGAGAAAACGCTCGCTCCCTACGCCCAGCTCAACAACGAATTCGACCTGTTCGGCAACGCCGCCCATCTCAATCTCGGGCTGCGTTACGAGAAGACTAGGATCAAGTCGACCGCGCTCGCTTCGGTGCCGATCAATACCGCCTGGGTGTCGGCGAACGAGTTCACCTTCATTCGCAACGGCACGACCGACTTCACGACGCTCAAGGGTAACTACGAGGAATGGCTGCCCAACATTGACTTCGACGTGTCGCCGGTCCGGGACGTCAAGCTGCGCGCTTCTTATAGCCATACAATCGCAAGGCCCAATTATGCGCAGATGCAGGGCGGCCTCTCGTTCAATGAACTGCGCGCGACTGGCGGGTTCGCTGGTTCGGGCAACCCTGGCCTGCTTCCCTACAAGTCCAAGAACATCGATCTGTCGGCCGAATGGTATTACGGCAAGGCTAGCTATGTCTCGCTTGGCTTCTTCCACAAGGAGGTCAGCAACTTCATTCTCGACGGCGTGACCAATCAGCAACTCGCCGGGCTTAAGACCGTGATTGGCGGCCCGCGTTATCTGGCAGCCGTGGCCGCCCTGGGGGCCGGCGCGACTCCCGAGCAAATTCGTCAATATATCTTCAACAATTACTCGGGCTCGACCAGTCCCACGGGGACCGACACCAACGGGTTTACAACGGGCCAGATTTTTGCCCTTCCGGAAGACCCTCTAATCAACTTCAGCGTGACGCTTCCGATCAATGGCGACCAGGTTCAGAAGCTGCAGGGGATCGAGGCCGCGATCCAGCATTCCTTCTGGGATACCGGCTTCGGGGCGATCCTCAATTATACCCGGGTCCGGGGTGGCGGCTCATTCAAGAACAACCTGCCGGTGAATTCGCCTCAGTTTGCACTGACCGGCCTGTCGGACAGCGCCAACGCGGTGTTGTTCTACGACAAGCACGGGATCCAGGCCCGCGTCGCCTACAATTGGCGTGACAAGTTCCTCGCGGGTTACGGCCTCGATCCGAGCTATGTCGAGGCCTACGGCCAGGTTGACGCGAGCGCGAGTTACGAGTTCCGCAAGGGCTGGATCGTCTTCGCCGAAGGCATCAACCTAACGGGTGAGAGCCGGCGCGGCTATTCGCGAACCACGAACAACGTGACCTTCGTCATTCCGGGCGCCGCCCGTTACGCCGCGGGGGTCCGCTACACGTTCTAGCGACAGGACCTTGCTGCTCTACCCCTTGAGCGGCAGCAGGAGCCGTCCCACCGGTGCGGGGCGGCTCTTGCGTTGATGGACCGGCAATCGTGCTAGACCGCAGAATGATGGAACGGCCAATCGAACGAATCGTCATTGCCGGGGGCGGCACCGCTGGCTGGCTGTCGGCCTGCCGGCTCGCCGCCTGGGTCCGGCAGCGGGGCCTGCCGATCATCGTGACGCTGGTCGAAGATCCCGACACGCCGACGATCGGCGTGGGCGAGGGCACTTGGCCGACGATGCGCCAGACTTTGAGCGCGATTGGGATTGACGAGGCCGATTTCCTGCTCGGATGCGACGCCTCGTTCAAGCAAGGCTCGCAATTCGATGGGTGGCGCGACGGCGGTGTCGATGACCGCTATCTCCATCCCTTCACGCTTCCGCCCGAGGGTGAACCGCGCGACCTGGTTGAAGCATGGCGGTCAACGAACGGGCAGCCCTTCGCCGGTGCGATGACCAGCCAGGACGCGCTCGTCGCCGCTGGCCTCGCTCCACGCCAGCGGACCATGGCCCCCTTCGCCGGTGCTATGAGCTATGGCTATCATCTCGACGCCGGCAAGTTCGCCCAGCTCCTATCCCGCCACGGGACCGAGCGGCTCGGAGTCGTCCACCGCCAAGAAAAAATCGTCTCGGTTATCGGCAATCCGGACCGGATCGAGGCCCTGACCACTGCGGCGGGCGAGCACATTCCCGGCGACCTATTCGTCGATTGCACGGGCTTTGCCGCGGTCTTGATCGAGCGGCATTGCGGGTCGGGCTGGGTCGACCAGTCGGCGTACCTGCTCAACGACCGGGCGCTTGCGGTGCAGGTGGCGGTCGATCCGGACTCGCCGATCGCCTCGGCGACCCGCGCGACGGCGCACGAGGCCGGCTGGTTCTGGGACATCGGCTTGCCGACCCGGCGCGGGATCGGCTGCGTCTATTCCTCGGCTCACCTCGAGAACGCGGCGGCGCGGCGCCTGCTCGACACCTATGTTGCCGCGGAGCTTGGCCAGCCCCCCGCCGCCGAGCCGCGCCTGATCCAGTTCCCGACCGGGCATCGCGACCGTTTCTGGATCGGCAACTGCCTGGCGATCGGGCTCAGCGCGGGCTTCATCGAGCCGCTTGAGGCCTCGGCCATCGTCCTCATCGAATCCTCGCTCGACATGCTAATAGAGGGATTTCCCGCCCACCGCCGTGCGCTGCCAAGCCTCGCCCAACGCTTCGACCGCACGTTCACCGGGCGCTGGCAGAGCATCGTCGAATTCCTCAAGCTCCACTACGTCCTCAGCCGCCGCGAAGAACCTTATTGGGCACATCATCGCGATCCGGCGACGATCCCGCCCCGCCTCGTCGAGCATCTCGTCACTTGGGCGGACCAGCCGCCGAGCCAGCTTGATTTCCCGCTCGCGCACGAAATGTTCCCCGCGGCGAGTTACCAATATGTCTATTACGGCATGGGCGGCGCGACCTCGGCCCTATCCCGGCGGCCTGACGCGCGGTTAATCGCGCGGCTCGACTCGATCCGGCAGAAAAAGCGTTCGCTGGTTGCGGCGCTGCCGACCAACCGCTCTTATCTTGCAGCCCTGGCCGCGGCGCCGTCCTTCGGCCATGCCCAAGGAGAAGGACGTTGAGCAGTCCCGCCGACCTTCATGTCCCGATCAATCCGGTCGAGCACCGCTCCCTCAGGGTGCTGGGGACGCCCGATTCAGCGCTGGGCGACCAGGTGATGAGCTGTCCGGCGCTGCCGATCGAATTCCGCCGGTTGCAAAACGAGTTCCCAATCCTGTTCCAGCGCAACGTTGAGAGCGGCGCCTTCGAGGCCCTCGCGCTGATGGGATTCGAAGAGGGTGAAAACCTGTTTTTCGAAAAGGGCCGCTGGACGGCCCGCTATCGGCCGCTGGTCCTGGCCGTCCAGCCGTTCCTGATCGGCCGATCACGAAATCCGGACGAGCCGAGCCACATCCATATCAACCTCGACCACCCCCGGGTCGGCGATTCCGAAGGAACGCTTCTGTTCGACGGCGGCGGCCACCCGACACCCTATCTCCAGAATGTGGCAGCGATGCTCGACCATCTCGACGTCGGCCTGCACGAGAGCGCCGGCTTTTTCGAGGCGCTCGAGCGTTACCAGCTGCTAGAACCGTTCGCCCTCGACATCACGCTAGATGACGGCACCGACCAGCGCTTGGTTGGCTATCATCTAATCAACGAAGACCGGCTCCGCGAGCTCGAGCCGGGGGTCATCGCCGAGCTCCATCGCGAGGGCCATCTGATGCCGATTTTCATGGCTCTGGCGTCGCTTTCCAACATGCCCGCGCTGGTTGCTCGAAAGAAACGCCGCTAGCCGGATGCCCGATGCCGCTGACCTTCTCGCCACCTTGCCCCCGATCGCCGAGGAGGATGTAGGGTGGGATGCGCTCGACACCCGATTGGCGGGCGCTGACCAGCCGGTGGTCATGCGCAACATCGCCGCGCGGTGGCCGCTGGTCGTCGCTGGCAGGGAGGGAGGGCCTGAGGTTCGGCGCTATTTGATTGCCCACGCACGCGACCGCCTGTTCGAAATGCAGATCGGCCGGCCGGGCCTCGAGCGGGTCTTCTATGACGAGCACATGGCGCTCGATTTCCGCGTCGAGAAGGTTTCGCTGGCGGAAGCGTTCGCGTTGCTCGAACAGGCGGAAACGCTGGACTCGCCCCCCCTGGTCTACCTGCCCTCGATCGAGATCCAGGCTTATTTCGACGGGCTCGATCGGGACAATCGCTTGCCGCTCGGGGCGCGGGCAACCCGCGACGGAATATGGATCGGCGGGCGCACCAAGATCGCAGCGCACAACGATATCGCGCACAACGTCGCGGTCGCGGCGTCCGGACGCCGCCGCTTCACCCTCTTTCCGCCGGGCCAGTTCGCCAACCTTTACCTCGGGCCGCTCGAACATTCGCCCGGCGGACGTCCGATCAGCATGGTCGATTTGGCCGCCCCGGCGTGGGACTCGCACCCGCGTTTCCGGGCTGCACTGGCCGAAGCCCGGGTCGCCGAGCTCGAGCCGGGGGATGCCTTGTTCATTCCATCCTGCTGGTATCATCATGTCGAGGGACGCGATCGGTTCAACGTTCTCGTCAATTACTGGTGGAATGACGAGCCGCGCTTCCTCGGTCATCCCGAGGATGCCCTTTACCACGCCATCCTCGCCATTCGCGACCTGCCGCAGTCGAGGCGGGAACACTGGCGCGCGCTCTTCGACCATTATGTTTTCAGCGCCGACCCGTCCGTCGCCGGGCATATCCCCGAGGCCGCGCGTGGAATCCTCGCGCCGCTCGACGCCCGCACCGCCCAGCAATTGCGCGCCTATCTTTTACGGAGGTTGACCCAATGAACGCCTGGCCAATGAAGCGGATTGTGATCGCTGGCGGCGGCACGGCGGGCTGGATGACCGCGGCGGCATTGGGGCGCGAGCTCGGTCCGCTGGCGCATGTCACGTTGGTCGAATCCGACGTCATCGGCACGGTGGGGGTCGGCGAGAGCACGATCCCGCCGATCATCACCTTCAACAATCTGCTCGGCATCAACGAGGCGGAGTTCATGCAGGCGACCCAGGCCACGTTCAAGCTGGGGATCGAATTCGACAATTGGGCGCAGGACTGCGACCGCTACTTTCACAGCTTCGGGACCACAGGCAAGGATCACTGGACCGCCGGGTTCCAGCACTTCTGGCTCGAGGGCGTCAAGCGCGGCCACCGCGAGCCTTATGATGTTTATTGCCTCGAGCTCAACGCGGCTCGTGCCTCGCGCTTCGCGCACCTGCCAGACAACGGCTGCAACTATGCCTACCAACTGGACGCGACGCTGTACGCGCGCTTCCTTCGCCAACTTGCCGAAAAGGGCGGGGTCAAGCGGCAGGAAGGTAAGATCGCCGCGGTCGAGAAAGACCCGATGCGGGGCGACATCACCGGCCTCGTCCTCGATTGCGGGGCGCGCGTCGAAGGTGACTTCTTCATCGACTGCACGGGCTTTCGTGCACTGCTGATCGAAGGGGAAATGGGCAGCGCGTTTGAAGACTGGACCCACTGGCTGCCGTGCAACCGCGCAATCGCCGTCCAGACTGCCGCCGTTGGCCCGCCCGTCCCCTACACCCGCGCCGTCGCCCATGATTCAGGCTGGCGCTGGCGGATCCCGCTGCAGCACCGGGTGGGTAATGGGATTGTCTATTGCGATGCTTATCTATCAGACGAGGCAGCGCTCGAGCGGTTTCACGACGCGGTCGAGGGCGAGGTTCTTACCAAGCCCAACTTCCTCAAGTTCCGGGCCGGCGTCCGACCCCTGCAGTGGGCCGGGAACTGCCTCGCCATCGGCCTTTCCGGCGGGTTCATGGAGCCGCTCGAATCGACCAGCATCCACCTCATCCAGCGCTCCGTCATCCGGCTCTTGCGCATGCTTCCCGCGGGCGAGGTCAGCGCCCGCGACATCGCCGAGTTCAACGACCAGCAAATGCAGGACATGGTGCAGATTCGCGACTTCCTGATTCTTCACTACAAGGCCACCAACCGCAACGACAGCCCGTTCTGGGACTATGTCCGGAGAATGGAAATTCCGGACTCGCTCGCCCACAAGATCGAGCTGTTCCGCGAAACTGGCCGCGTCTTCCGCCGCAACGAGGAATTGTTCCAG
The DNA here is from genome assembly GCA_039934055.1 of Sphingomicrobium sp. Classification (GTDB taxonomy): domain Bacteria; phylum Pseudomonadota; class Alphaproteobacteria; order Sphingomonadales; family Sphingomonadaceae; genus Sphingomicrobium. The sequence goes on from JBDTMX010000018.1 coordinate 21,848, forward strand.
GAAAATAGCTGGGTGCAAGTGATGATGGGTCAGGGGATCATGCCGCGAGCCCACCATCCGATTGCGGGCAAGCTGACCGACGAGGAATTGGCACGGCTGCTCGCGAGCATCCGCGAAAATGTCGAGCAGACCGTCGCCAGCCTCCCGGCCCATCAGGACTATGTCGCGCGTTATTGCGGCGCCGCCAACGCCGACGCCGCATGATGCAATACGGCTGCGCCGCGGTCGCCGTGCACGGCAGGATTTGAACGATGGCGCGGCGTCGGCAGGCGGTCACCATCCGGCACGTCGCGGCGGACGCCGACGTGTCCCTCCAGACGGTTAGCCGCGTCATCAACGACGAGCCCAATGTTCGCTCTGCGATGAAGCGCCGAGTGCAGGCGTCGATCGACAAATTGGGCTACGTCCCATCGACCGCCGCGCAGCGCCTCAGCGGTTCGCGGTCGCGGCTGATCCTTGCGCTCAACGACCGCGACCGGACGATCGGCGACTGGACCCAGCGGCAGGGCGCCGACTGGGTCGACCAGATGCTGCTCGGCGGAATGCTCAAGTGCGCCGAATATGGCTACCGGCTGATCTTCGAGCTGGTCGACACCCACAACGACCATGTCGAGCGCGAGCTTCGCGGAACCATCGCCGCGCTGCAGCCGGACGGCGTGATCCTGACGCCGCCGCATTCCGACAACCCGCTGATTATCGCCCTCCTCGCCGAGCAGAAAATCATTTTTGCGCGCATCGGTTCCGACGCCACCAGCCCCGGGATTGCGCTCAACATGGACGATGCCGGCGCCGCGGCCTTGGCGACGCGGCATTTGATCGAGCTCGGCCATCGCCGCATCGGCCTGATTTCCGGTTCGCCGGAATATGCCCTCAGCGCGTGGCGCGTAGCCGGCTGGCGCCGCGCCATGGGCGAGGCCGGGCTCGACATAGATGGGCTGGTGGCGGAGGGCGATTTCAGCTTCGCCTCGGGCGAGCGCGCCGCGACCGCGCTGATGGACGGCGGCAAAGCGCCCACCGCGATCATCGCGAGCAATGACCAGATGGCGCTGGCAACGCTCGGCGCGATCCGCGCGCGCGGGCTCGACGTGCCGAGGGACCTGTCGCTGATCAGCTTCGACAACACTCCAATCGTCCGCCTTGTGCAGCCGCCGCTTACGGCGATTGATCAGCCGGTTGCCGAGACCACGGCCCGGGCGGTCGAGCTGATTATCGCGGCGGAACGCGGACAGCCGCTGCCCGCGATGCCGGTGATCGTCCCTGCTACGCTGGTCGAACGCCAGTCCACCGCCCCGCCGCGTGGCCTTCACCCATGCTAGTCGGGACTCAGCCGGGCATTACGCAATCGCCCCGGTTCCTGTGGCTGTTCGCGCTCGCCTGGGCGGGCGGCGCGATTGCCTACGTCCCGCTGCTGACCATCCTTCTGCCGCTCCGGGTCACGGCCATGGCCGGCCCGGAGAGCGTACGCTGGCTCGCCTACATCACCCTTGGCGGCGCGGTTGCGGCGAGCGTCGGCAATATCCTGTTCGGCGCGCTCAGCGACTTCAGCGGCACGCGCCGGTTGTGGATCGCAACCGGGCTCGGGCTCAGCGTCGCGCTGCTGTTCGCAATCACGCTTGCCGATGGTCTGGGCGCGCTACTTGTGCTGACCATCCTGTGGCAGCTCGCGCTCAACATGATGCTGGGCCCGCTGTCGGCCTGGGCCGCAGATTCGGTGCCGCCCTCGCAAATGGGAACGCTGGGCGGCCTGCTCGCCTTCGCTCCCGCGATGGGGGCGCTTGCGGGCGTTCTCGTCACCATTTCGAACGGATCCGGCCCCGACATGCGCATCCTGCTTGTTGGCCTGTTCGTCGTTGCATGCGTCGCGCCCGTCCTGCTGTTTGGGCGGCCGCGAACCATGGCATCCGCCGCGAACATTCCCGCGGGGGCGAGCGAGACGCGTCGGCGCCTCACGCGCCATACCTTCGCGCTGATGTGGTTCGCGCGCCTCCTGGTGCAAATCGCCGAGGCCGCGCTGTTCGCTTATTTGTTGATCTATTTCCGGTCGGTCGCTCCGGGCATCAGCGAAGGCAATATTGCCCGCCTGTTTTGCATCGTGCTTGCGGCTGCCATTCCGATTGCCCTGTCCGTTGGCCGCTGGGCCGACCGCCGCCAGGAGCCGTTCGTGCCGCTCGCCGTCGCAGCCTTCTTTTCAGGTACGGGTCTTGTCATCCTGTCGTGGTCGAAAGACCTCGGGCTGGCCGTCGTAGGGTATATCGTGTTCGGGCTCGCGACGACCGTGTTCCTGTCGCTGCACAGCGGACAGACGCTGCGGGTTCTTACCTCACCTGTGCATCGCGGGCGCGACCTCGGCGTGGTCAATCTGACCAACACTGTCCCCTCGCTGATCATGCCGTGGCTGATACTCGCGCTCGTGCCAGGTTTCGGCTTCTCCAGTCTGTTCACGTTCCTCGCGTTGCTGGCTTTTACGTCGGCGGCGATCCTTTCGGCACTCCCGCGCAACTAGCAGCAAGGCTTTTTTATGTCCGTATCAACCGTGTCCCGATTTGCGCTGATCTTCGCTTCAGCGGTCGCGTTCGTGCCTTTCCAGCCGGCGCCGGCCGCCCCATCACGCGCGGCCGCGCCGGCGACGGCCGCCGATGCGGCGCTAGAGGCGAGGGTCCGCGCAATCGTAGCGGGCATGACGCTCGAGCAGAAGGTCGGGCAAATGACCCAGGCCGACATCCGCTCGATCACGCCCGACGAGGTGCGCCGCTATTATATCGGGTCGGTGCTCAATGGCGGCGGCGCCTGGCCCGGCATGAACATGCATGCGCGGGTCGAGGACTGGGCGCAGCTATCGGACGATTTCTATCGGGCCTCCATGGCGACTGACACGGCTGTGAAGATCCCCGTCATCTGGGGCGTTGATGCAGTGCATGGGCACAACAACGTCTACGGCGCGACGCTTTTTCCGCATAATGTCGGGCTTGGCGCGGCGCATGACCCGGGTCTCATGTTCAGGATCGGCCGAGCGACCGCCGAGCAGGTCCGCGCGACCGGCATCACCTGGACCTTCGCCCCGACGCTCGCCGTGGTCCAGAACCCGCGCTGGGGACGGTCCTACGAAAGCTATAGCTCCGACCCGGCGCTGGTCAGCACCTATGCCGAGGCAATAGTGCGCGGTTTGCAGGGGCGGCTCGGCAGTCCGACGTCGGTGCTTGCAACGGCGAAACACTGGCTCGGCGACGGCGGCACTTTCCATGGCGTAGACCAGGGCGAAACCCGCACCAGCGAGGCGAACCTGATGAGTACGCACGGTGCCGGATATCGCGGCGCCATGCGCGCCAACGTCCAGACGGTGATGGTCAGCTATTCGAGCTTCACCGACACGATCACGGGCCGCCAATGGGGCAAGATGCATGGCAATGCGCATCTGATCGACGGAACCCTGAAGGGGCGGCTCGGGTTCGACGGGCTGGTGGTCAGCGACTGGAACGGCATCGAGCAAGTCCCCGGATGCTCCAAATGGAGCTGCCCGCAGGCAATTAACGCGGGGATCGACCTCGTCATGGTGCCGGAAGATTGGAAGAAGTTCATCCCGGCCACGATCGAAGACGTGCGTTCCGGGCGAATCCCGATGCGCCGCATCGACGATGCCGTGTCCCGCATCATCCGCGTCAAATTGCGGTCAGGCCTGTTCAACGGCTCGCCCGCAAGCGGCCCAAGGCCAAGCGCGGCGGTGCTTCACTCCCCCGAGGTGCGGGGGCTTGCGCGCGAGGCGGTGCACAAATCTTTGGTGCTTCTGAAGAACAACCGACGCGCCCTCCCGCTTCGCAACCCGCGCAGGATCCTGCTGGTCGGACGCGGCGCGGACAGCGTCCCGTTGCAGTCCGGCGGCTGGTCGCTGACGTGGCAGGGCGACCAGAGTAGCAACGCCGATTACCCCTTTGCAGACACCCTGCTCGGCGCGATCCGCAAGAAGCTTGGCGCGGCCCGCGTCGATTACAGTGTCGACGGAAAAAACATGGATGTGCGCCGCTACTCGGCCGTGATCGTGGTCGCGGCCGAGGACCCCTATGCGGAAGGCAAAGGCGACATCGTCTTTCCCGCGCCGATGCGGCACTCGGCGCGCTATCCGCAGGATCTTGCGGCGCTGGCGCGAGTCAGTGGCCGGGGCGTGCCGGTGGTCACCGTGCTGTTCTCGGGTCGCCCGCTGGCGGTCAACGACCTCATCAATCGCTCCGACGCCTTCGTCGCCGCCTGGCTGCCAGGGACCGAAGGCCTCGGCATTGCCGACATGCTGATCGCCGGACGAAACGGCCGCCCAGCCCATGATTTCACCGGAAGGCTGCCGTTCGACTGGCCGGGTGACGATTGCCTGCCAATCAAGGGCGGAGTCCAGTTCCCACGCGGCTACGGGCTATCCTTGGCAAGGGCGCGCGCGGTCGGCCGCCTGGCCGAGCCCCGGCCCGTGGCGGCGTGCCCGCCAGAGAGCCGCTAGCGACGGGCGCGGGGGTTCCTCGCGCTACTCGGCATGACGAATTCAAGGGCCCGCGGGCTCAGTCGCCTTTTGGCCCCAAATAGGCGTCGCCGTAGACGGCGCGCCGGATGTCGTGGTGCAACGTTCCGTCGAACGGGTCGCGCTGGACGAAGAAGACTGCCGCGAGATCATTCGCCGGATCGACCCAGAACAGGGTAGTCCACGCGCCGTCCCAGAAAAATTCGCCGACGGCGCCGCGATTTTCTTCAGGATTCTTGGGCTGGCCGGTGCGGACGAAGAAATCGATGCCCCAGCCGCCGCTGCCCTTGCCCGGGAGCCACGCCCGCTCGGTCATGCGCGGCTCGAGCTGATCGGTGGACATCAGCTTTACCGTCGAGGGCTTGAGGACGCGAACGCCGTCCAGGCTTCCGCGATTGAGCAGCATGCGGGCGAAACGCATGTAATCGTCGAGCGTGGAGGCGAGGCCGGCACCGCCCATCGTCAGCTTGCGCGGGGTGAAGTTGAAGCGGCGGATTTCGGCGTCGGTTTTGCGCTGGATCTTTCCGTCCGGCCCGGCGGTGTAACCGGCGGCAAGCCGCGGATAACGGGACTCCGGCTGGGTCCACGCCGTTTCGTGCATTTCGAGCGGTTCGAGAATTTGCCGGCGGACGTATGGTTCGTACTGCTCGCCCGTCAGTTTCTCGACCAGCCGCGCCTGGACGTCGACCCCGGGGCTGTATCGCCATTGGGTGCCGGGTTCGAACAGCAGCGGAACCCTGGCCAGCCGCCTGCTGAACTCGGCCAGGTCATGATCGAGATTGAGCGGGTCCTCCTGCTCGAACATCTTTTCCGGGTACGATGAGCCCGGCCCGTAGGCGAAGCCGGCGGTGTGCCGCACCAGGTCGCGGATCAGGATCGGCCTTTCCGGCGCCTTGAGGATGGGGTTGCCGGCGGAATCCGTGCCGTGGACGACACGAACGTCGGCAAATTCGGGAAGATATTTCGCCAGCGGCTCGTCGAGCCCGAAGCGCCCCTGTTCCCACAATTGCATCAGCGCGACGCCGGTGACCGGCTTGGTCATCGACCAGATCTGGACCAGCGTGTCCCGCCGCATCGGCTTCTTCGCTTCGCGGTCAGCGTATCCGGCGGTTCCGAAATAGACTTCGCGCCCGTTTTTCCAGATCAGCGCCGAGGCCCCGGCGACGCGGCCGCTGGCGACCATTTGCGCGAGCGCCCGATCGATCCGCGGCTTGCTGATTTGAAAGGTCTCGGTCGAAGCCGCGCGGGTTGGCGCTTTGGCCTGGGCTAAAAGCGGCTGCCCAAGCACCAGGGCGCACGCAACGGTGGCCAGTATCCGATAGGCCATCATTCCTCCCCCACATCGCCTCGCTGTTGGCGCCTAGCCGCGCCAACCACGGTTTGGAAGCTGTGCCGCCTGCGCGACGTTGATCTCTGCCGCATCACCGCCACGGGCAATTGTCGCCCCTGCATGGTCGGAAAGCCCACAAGTCCCGGAAGAGCGGCCACTCTTCCAGACTGTAGAGATCATTCTAAGTCATGGTTTCAGAAGGAGAATTAGGGGTGGTGCACGACGCAGTCATCCGATAACCCGTCTCTACCGGTTTTCTAGCAATAATTCCGACTTTGACGCCATATAATCGGTCCGCGAAGGCTCCAACCCTTTCATCTCAACGCGTATTCTGCCCCGCGAACCGCCCGTTCCCCTGGCAGCAAAAGCCGGTAAGAGCCGGTCAATAACCGGTGCCGATCCGGAGGTCATATGCGGATTTTGATGATAAGTGCGCGACGCGAGCCTTTTGAAATCGGGGCTCGATTGTTGGCGGCACTAGCATTCCCAGCCACTTCAGAGGAGTCGGAACGACGCAAGGCGGTGCTCGCTTGGTGCACTAGTTTCATTGCGAGCTGCATTAAGCTTGAGCCGGGACGAGCTAAGCAATTGCAACAGGCATTCCCCAACTACGTGCGAATGACGGACAAAGAGATCCGACAGGCCCTTCGTAAGACTCAGAAGCGATTGAACAACCGCACGCTCGCTGGAAAAATGGCGCGGGGCTACATCCGGGAGTTTGTGGAACAGCGACCAGCACCGTTGCCTGCCAGCATGGCGCGGCTCTCCCAAAACGAGCTTTCCAAGTTTATTCTCAAAGAAGCGCACCAGAGCGATCCTCACAATGTCGAACGCCGAATTTGGGGCCTTAGTAAGCCAGTCATCCATTTGGCCGCGGCCTGGGACCACTTCGCCCAGACACAGCCGGGAGATACACCGCATCCTTATCCAATGGACGATTTGGACGCGCATCTGGAAGTTGCTCGGTATGGGAAACTGGCTGAGCCGGTGGTGTTGAACGACAAGCGCTTCGGAGTCTCCGATGAGACACTTCTGCGAGTGCGCATCCAATAAATTCAGGCCTTCAACTTTTTGACCCCAGTCAAACCCACAAAAATGTGAATATTGGCCGGCTCACACCACGAGGAGTGAGTCATGAACCTGCCCCAATCATCTCCGGTACGTCTTGCCATCGAATATCTTCCCCCCAACTCTCTAACAGCTGAGCCGAGCAACGCGCGAAGTCACAAGCCGCCACAGATTGCGGCCATCGCTCGATCGATTCAGGCTTTCGGGTTCAATGTTCCATTGCTGATTGACGGCGACGGAAACGTGATCGCCGGCCACGGCCGGCTATTTGCTGCCAAAAAAATTGGCCTAACCGAGGTCCCCACCATCCGCCTTGAGCACCTAAGCGACGCCCAACGCAAAGCCTACATGATTGCCGACAACCGGCTGACTGATTTGAGCAAATGGGATGACCAGTTGCTCGGGCAGGTGCTTCGCGACCTCAGTGTCGCGGATTTGGACTTCGAACTAGACGCCATCGGATTCAGCGTCGGCGAAATCGATTTTCACATCGAGGCCTTGGGTCAAACAGCTTCTGCAGAAGACCCCGCTGATGGTCCGATTGAGCTTGGCTCTTGCCCCGTGTCGATTGATGGTGACCTCTGGCAACTCGGACCGCATCGGCTTCTGTGCGGCAGCGCGCTTGACCCGCACGCATGGGACTATTTGATGGCCGGCCAGCTGGCTGCCGTCGGTTTCACCGACCCTCCGTTCAACGTGAAGATCAACGGGCATGTCTCCGGCTTGGGCGTAGTTCAACATCGCGAATTTTCCATGGCATCGGGAGAGATGGATCGGGGCGAATATATCGATTTTCTTGAATCCAGCTTCCGATTGATGGCTCGTCACTCGGCCCCGGCCTCGATCCATTTTACCGCGATCGACTGGCGCCACGTCCCCGAGATGGTGGCAGCGGGTGAAGCGGCATTCAGTGAACTTAAGAACATTTGCGTTTGGTCCAAGCCGGCAGGCGGCATGGGGGCACTGTATCGTAGCCAGCACGAACTCTTCTTCGTTTGGAAGAGCGGCCGCGGCCGACACCGCAACAACGTCGAACTTGGGCGCAATGGGAGGTCGAGGACGAACATATGGTCCTACCCGTCGGCGGCCGGGTTCCGACATTCAGAAGGCGGAGACCTGCTCGCCGATCACCCGACCTGCAAACCGGTTGCTCTTGTCGCCGATGCGCTGCTCGACGTTAGCAAGCGCGGTGACATTGTCATTGACCCGTTCATGGGAATCGGCAGCAGCATCATCGCAGCCGAACGGGTCGGCCGGCTCGCGTACGGCATGGAGCTTGATCCGCTCTACGTCGATGGAATCATTCGGCGGTTCGAGAAACTCACCGGCCAGGAAGCCATCAATCAAGATGGCCGGAGCTTCGCCGAGGTCACCCTAGCCCGCCAGCCCAGCATCGGAGCCGCAGCATGAGCGAGGGGCGCGAACGCAACGGCCGGTTTGGACAAGGCAACCGCGCCAATCCCAATGGCCGACCGCGGAAGGGCCGGTCGGTCAACGATACCATCATGAAGGAGATGACTTCGTCGGTAACGGTGACGGAAAACCAGAAACGCAAGCGCATCAGCAAGCTTGCGGCCAACGCCAAGCAGATCGCCAATCAAGGCGCGTCGGGCGATCTCAAGGCGGCGAGGTATTCGCTAGAGCTTGCACTGAAAGCTGAGACCAACGCGGCCAGCAGCGCAGCTCCGCCACCGCTCACCCAGAATGACCGCGCCATCGTCGACCGGTTTATCGCCCGGCTCCGGGCCAATGACATTGGGGAGGATTAGTCATGCTAACGGCTACCAGGGGCGAATATGATGCGCTGACCCGCATCGACTTCAATGTGTTTGTCGAACGGGTGTTTCATGAGCTCGAGGGCTCGGCGCCTTACCTCGACAACTTTCATATCGCGATGGTCTGCGCCGAGCTCGAGGCAGTGCGGGCCGGCGAGCTGCGTCGGCTGGCGATCGCGCTGCCGCCGCGGAGCCTCAAATCGATCATTGTGTCGATCGCCTTTCCGGCATGGCTTCTCGGGCATAACCCGGAGAACCGGATCATCTGCGCCAGTTACGGCCAGCAGCTCGCCGAGGATCTCGCGCGCGACTGCCGGCAGGTCATGCGGTCGGACTGGTTCCGTCACCTGTTCCCCGCCA
>JBDTMX010000019.1:0-40303 GCA_039934055.1 Sphingomicrobium sp.
CCGCCGAAACCATCCTGATTGTCGACTTTGGCAGCCAGGTGACCCAGCTGATCGCCCGGCGGGTGCGCGAGGCAGGGGTCTATTCCGAGATCGCGCCGTTCAACGCCGCCGGCGAGGCGTTCGACCGGCTCAAGCCGAAGGGCATCATCCTGTCGGGCGGGCCGTCGTCGGTGATGTGGGACGACTCGCCGCGCGCGCCGCAACATCTGTTCGACGCCGGCGTGCCGATGCTCGCCATCTGCTACGGCCAGCAGACCATGGCCCACCAGCTCGGCGGGGTGGTCGCCGCGTCCGACAATCGCGAGTTCGGGCGGGCGTTCATTGAGATCATCGATGAATCGGCCTTGTTCGACGGTCTGTGGCGGGTCGGCGAACAGCACCAAGTGTGGATGAGCCATGGCGACCGCGTCGAAAAGCTGCCCGAGAGCTTCAGTATCGTCGCCCGGTCCGAAGGCGCGCCCTATGCGATCGCCACCGACGAGCAGCGCCGCTTCTATTCGATGATGTTCCACCCCGAGGTCGTTCACACGCCCGACGGCGGCAAGCTGCTCGCCAATTTCGTGCGCCACGTGTGCGGTTGCGCCGGCGACTGGACGATGGCCAGCTTCAAGGACGCCAAGATCGCCGAGATCCGCTTGGCTGTCGGGAAGGGCCGCGTGATCTGCGGGCTGTCGGGCGGGGTCGACAGCGCGGTCGCCGCGGTGCTGATCCACGAAGCCGTGGGCGAGCAACTCACCTGCGTGTTCGTCGACCATGGCTTGATGCGCCTTGGCGAGGCCGAGCAAGTCGTCGCGCTGTTTCGGGGCAGCTACAACATCCCGCTGGTGCACGTCGACGCGAGTGCCGACTTTCTCGGCGGACTCGCCGGTGTCACCGAGCCCGAGGCCAAGCGCAAGTTCATCGGCAAGACCTTCATCGACATCTTCGAGGCCGAGGCGGCCAAGGCCGGCGGCGCCGATTTCCTCGCCCAGGGAACGCTCTACCCGGACGTGATCGAATCGGTGTCGTTCACCGGCGGCCCGAGCGTGACCATCAAGAGCCACCACAATGTCGGCGGGCTGCCCGACCGCATGGCCATGAAGCTGGTCGAGCCATTGCGCGAACTGTTCAAGGACGAGGTGCGGGTGCTGGGGCGTGAACTCGGGCTGCCCGAGGCATTCGTAGCCCGCCATCCGTTCCCCGGCCCCGGCCTCGCCATCCGCATCCCCGGCGAAGTCACCGAGGAACGCTGCGACATCCTGCGCAAGGCCGATGCGATCTACCTCGAGGAGATCCGCAACGCCGGCCTGTACGATGCGATCTGGCAGGCATTCGCGGTGCTACTGCCGGTGCGCACCGTCGGGGTGATGGGCGATTACCGCACCTACGACAATGTCTGCGCGCTGCGGGCGGTGACCAGCGTCGACGGCATGACCGCCGACATCTACCCGTTCGACGCCGCCTTCCTCAGCCGGGTCGCGACGCGCATCGTCAACGAAGTCCCCGGGATCAACCGCGTGGTCTATGATTATACCAGCAAGCCGCCTGGCACGATCGAGTGGGAGTAAGTTAACGCCAGGCTCGCTGGAATCTGAATAAAGACTCGCCGTCCGGTGCGTCCAAATGGGCGCGGCCGCGTTACGCTGGGCGGTGGGAGTGAGCCGATGGATTCGAAGCCCCTGATTTCGGTCGAGCGCTACAATTCCGGCGCGATTGTCCTGCATTGGCTGATCGCGCTGCTGATCCTCGCCAACTGGCCGCTCGGTTATTTCCACGACGCGATCAAAAATTCGCTCGGCTGGAACAGCGTCCGGCTGCACCAGTCGCTGGGCCTTGCCGTGCTGCTGCTCAGTTTCGCCCGCATTGGGTGGCGGCTCGCTTACCGCCCGCCGCCGTTGCCGGCGTCGATTGCGCCGTGGCGAGCGGCGGCGGCCCGTTTCACTTATGGGGCGTTCTATGTGCTGATGGTCGCCGTGCCGATCACCGGCTGGATGCGCTCTTCGTCCGGAAAGGCTCCGCTGACCTTCTTCGATCTCTTCGCCGTGCCCAAGTTCGCGATCCAGCGCGGCTCGTCCGGAGCCGCCTTCGCCAAGGTCAGCCACGAGTGGCTCGGCTGGGCGATCCTGCTGCTCGCAATCCTCCAAGTTGCCGCCGCCTTGCATCACCATTTCCGGCTGCGCGACGCGCTGCTGCTGCGCATGGTGCCGGGCCGGCGAGCAGGATCGGCTGACAAAATCGACGAATGACGCGGCCAAAATGACGTTGCTGCGTTTGGTAGAACGACGGTGCCTGGATCGGCTGGAACTTGCCGCCTGAAGGAGCGTCACTATGGACGATCAACTCATCGCCGAATCCGCGACCACAAAGGCGTCGGCGAACCGATCGCGGGTCGAGAGCATCAATCCGGCGACCGGCGAGCCCGGCCGCTCCTATGACGCGCACACGATCCAGGACGCGCGTACCGCCGCGGTCGCGGCGCACGCCGCGTTCGGGAAGTGGCGCCGGACAGCGTTTGCGGACCGCGCTGCGTTGATGCGCGAGGCCGCCGCAGTGCTGCGCCGGCGGAACGACGAATTTGCCAGGCTGATGACCGCGGAGATGGGCAAGACGCTCGCCGACGGTCGCGCCGAAGTCGAGAAATGCGCGTTCCATTGCGACTGGTTCGCCGAACATGCGGAAGGATATCTTGCGCGCGAGCCGGTGGACATCGGCGGGCAAGAGGCATTCGTGACCTTCAACCCGGTCGGCGTCGTGCTCGCGGTGATGCCGTGGAATTTCCCCTTCTGGCAGGTGTTCCGCTTCGCCGCGCCGGCGCTGATGGCCGGCAACGCTGCATTGCTCAAGCACGCCAGCAACGTGCCCGGCTGCGCGCTGGCGATCGAGCAGGTGTTTCACGAGGCGGGCTTCCCCCGGGACCTGTTTCGCACCCTGCTGCTGCCGAGCAGCGAAGTGAAGGCGCTGATCGAGGACGACCATATCGCCGCAGTCACCTTGACCGGAAGCGTGGCAGCGGGGCGCAGCGTCGCGACTGCTGCGGGCGGTGTACTCAAGAAGTGCGTGCTCGAGCTCGGCGGGTCGGACGCCTATGTCGTGGTCGAGGACGCCGATATTGCCGCGGCGGCCAAAATTTGCGCGGCGGCGCGGATGGTCAACGGCGGCCAGAGCTGCATCGCCGGCAAGCGCTTCATCGTCGTCCGCGAGGTGATTGACGCGTTCGAGGCCGCGATGGTCGAGGCGATGCGCGGCTATGCGATGGGCGACCCGCTCGACGGGGCGAGCAATCTCGGCCCGATGCAGAGCGTGGAAGCCCGCGACCAGATCCACAGCCAAGTCGCGGCGAGCGTCGCGCGCGGGGCGCGTCTGATGCTCGGCGGCGAAGTGCCCGACCGGCCCGGCGCCTGGTATCCGGCAACCGTCCTCGCCAACGTTTTGCCCGGGCAGCCGGCCCACGACGAGGAAGTCTTCGGCCCGGTCGCGGCGATCATCGCCGCCGACGACGAGGCCGACGCGATCCGCATCGCCAACGCCAGCGAATATGGCCTCGGCTCGGGAGTACTGACCGGCGACGTCGACCGCGGCCGGCGGATCGCTGCCGACGAGCTCCAAGCGGGCCTTTCGTTCGTCAACGAGAATGTCCGGTCTGACTCGCGCATGCCGTTCGGCGGGGTCAAGCATTCGGGCTATGGCCGCGAGTGTGCCGCCTACGGAATTCGCGAGTTCACCAACATCAAGAGCGTCCACGTCAAGCCGCTCATTTGAGCGACTCCGTGCCGTGTTGAATGAACGTCCGATGACTCCGGGTTGAAGCGAGCAAGCGGCGCGCTGAATGGCTCGTTTCATGGGACTCTCGGCGGGCCGTTCATATTGTAATCATGCGATTTTTGCTAATTTCGATCCAAATATGCAGCATTGCAGGGAATAGATTATGACCAAGTGGATTTTGATCGCGTCGGTAGCGGCGATGGCAGTCACGGCTCCAGCCCAGGCCGAGCGTGGCGGGAAGCACGGGGAGCAGACCCCCGAGCAGGCGCAGGCAGCGCAAGCCAAGGCCGCGGCCCGTGGCGGCGGACGCCAGCAGCGGCAGGCGCAGGCGCCGGCGCAACAGGCGCGCCCGCAAATGCAGCAGCGCGCCCGTCCCGAGCGGCAGATGCAGGCGGTTCAGCAGCGCGCCCGGCCCGAGCGGCAGGTGTTCCAGCAGCAGCGGTCCGAGCAGCGCGCTCGGCCCCAGCGGCAGATGCAGGTGGTTCAGCAGCGCGTGCAGCGCGCTCGCCCCGAGCGGCAGATGCAGGTGGCCCAGCCGCGGGTGCAGCGCGCCCGTCCGATGGACAACCGCGTTCGGTCGCAGGACCGCGTCGTCCAGCGGCAGGCACGGCAGCAGCCCGTAAGGCAGGTTCAGCAGCGCCAGCAACGGCAGCAGCAGGCGCGGGCAATCCAGCCCCGTGTCCAGCACTCGATCCAGCGCGACCAGCGCGGCCAGGCCGGTGACCGTTTTGTCCAGCAGCAGCAGAAGCAGGAGCAGCGGCAGGCCGATCGCTTCGCCGGAATGCAGCAGCGCTTCGACCAGCGCTCCGCGCGGATCGACGCGCGAACGAAACAGCGCGCGCAGTTCGACAGCGCCCGCCTTCAGCGCCCGCAGGCCACAATCGGGCAGGAGTTGACGACCCAGGCGCTGAACACTCAGGCGTTGAGCCAAAATTGGTACGCCGACTATGCGGCACAGCGCTACAGCACGCTCTATAACGGCGCGCCGAACAGCTACTACAATTACAACACCAACGACGGCTATCTCTACCAGATCAACCGCAACAGCAATCTGGTGACGGCGCTGTTCCCGCTCCTCGGCGGCGCGTTCGGGGCCGGCCAGATGCTGCCTTACGGCTACCAGAACTACAACGTGCCCTACGGCTATCAGACCCTCTATTACGACACGCCCGATTATAACTACCGCTATGGAGACGGCGCGATTTACCGGGTCGATCCCAATACGCAGATGATCCAGGCGGTGGTGGCCCTGCTCACCGGGCAGAACTTCGGTGTCGGCCAGATGCTGCCGGCGGGCTACGACGCCTACAATGTCCCCTACGGTTATCGCGACCAATATTATGACACGGCCGATAGTTGGTACCGCTACGACAATGGCAACATCTACCAGGTCGATCCCTACTCGCGGATGATCGAGGGGATGTATCCGGTGTCATACGGTGGTTACGAGGTCGGCTATCCGGTGCCGTCTTACGGGGGCTATGCCGGCTATCCGAGCTACTCGGTGCCTTACGCATACCAGGATCTCTATTACGGCGCGCCGGGTTACAATTATCAATATTCCAACGGCGGGATCTACCAGGTCGACCCGACAAACCAGTTGGTCCAGGCGCTGGTCGCGCTGGTCACCGGCCAGAACCTCGGCATCGGGCAGACGCTGCCGATGGGCTACGACGCCTACAACGTGCCATACCAATATCGTTCGAGCTATTACGACACGCCCGATAATTGGTATCGCTATGACGACGGCAACATCTATGGGGTCGATCCGCGCACGCGGGTAATCCAGTCGATGGTCCCGGTGTCCTACGGCGGCTACGCGGTCGGCTATCCGATGCCGTCCTATGCGGGCTACGACGTCCCGTCGGCCTACAACGGCCTCTATTACGACACTGCTGGCTACGATTACCGTTATGCCAATGGCGGGATCTACCAGGTCGATCCGAACACCAGGCTGGTGCGGTCGATTGCGGCGCTGCTCACCGGGCAGAGCTTTGGTGTCGGCCAGATGCTGCCGGCGGGCTACGATGCGTACAACGTGCCGTACGCATATCGCAGCCAATATTACGACACCCCGAACAATTGGTACCGCTATGCCGACGGGAACATCTACCAGGTCGATCCGCGGACGCGGGTCATCCAGACGGTGATCACCACCGTCGTCTAATGCACGCCGGCCGGGCGCGTTTGCGGGCGCCCGGCCGGCGACCGCCTTTTCACCTTCCAAAGGCGTGTGGTCCCATCCAGATCGGACGTTTACTTTACGTGAGCTTCATCGGCTCCGCCCATAGCAGCGCCTGATTCAGCCGCTATTTGCTCGCTGGGCCCGGAGACGACGAATGCCCGCAAGTGCCGCCGGGTCCATCCGCCGAAGCATGGCGGCGCTTCGTCCCGCGGCGCAACTCAATGTCCAGCCAAGCAAGCCGCCGCTTGCCGCTTACCCAGTACTCGGCATCGGCTATTTCCTGACGGCCGCTTTTTCGATTCACCTCAACTCCGAAGTCGGGAATATCGCGTCCTTATGGATTTCCGGCGGGATCCTGCTGACGGCGCTGATCTGGTACCGGCAGCAAAGCTGGCCGTGGATTCTGGCCTGTGCGGCCGCAGCCCATGCCGCCGCCGATCTGATGATGGGCGGAACGCTCGCCGTGACATTGGG
Source organism: Sphingomicrobium sp. (assembly GCA_039934055.1). Classification (GTDB taxonomy): domain Bacteria; phylum Pseudomonadota; class Alphaproteobacteria; order Sphingomonadales; family Sphingomonadaceae; genus Sphingomicrobium. The sequence goes on from JBDTMX010000019.1 coordinate 6,401, forward strand.
GACGACCATCCTCGATATGCTCGAACCGCTCGCCGTGGCGATCGCCCTGCGAAGATTTGGGGATGGCCGCCCGTGGTTTCTTTCGGTGCGCTGGATCGGCCTGTTCGGAGCCTCCTGCATCCTTGCCTCTCTGGCTTCCGCAACGTTGGGGTCGGCATGGCTGGCGGCTGTCGGCGTAGCGTCGTTCTGGACTTCCTGGAAGACTTGGGCGACCGCCGATGTCCTGGGCTATTTCCTGGTCACTCCGTTTCTGCTCAGCTGGATGGACCCTTTCTTCCGGGAAAGCATGACCCGGCGGAAAACGGCCGAGGCTGTCGCATTGACGGTCGTTATCGCGATCATCGCCGGCCTGGTGTTCATCGGGGCCGCTCCATTCCCCTTTGTAATCTTCCCATTCCTCGTCGTGCTGGCATTGAGGGGTGGCCTTCTCGGCGCAACTACCGGCCTGTTGGTGCTCGCCGTCATCGGCTCATGGTTCACGCTCGGCGGTTCGGGGCCGATTGCGATGCTCGCAAGCATTCCTTCCAACCGGGTCCTGGTTCTTCAGCTTTACATGCTGTCCGCAGTCATCGGGACGCAATCGATCGCGCTGATCATGACCCAGCGGCGGCGCCTGGCCGACGGGCTGACCAAGCAGACGATCATCAGCCGCGCCGCGCTCGACAACATGGCCCAGGGCCTGTGCATGTTCGACATCGACCGCCGGCTGGTGATCTGCAACGACCGCTATCGCGACCTCCACCAGTTGCCGTCCACGCTGTGCGCGCCCGGGACCCCGCTTGGCGATATTCTCAAGTACCAAAGCCAGCACGGGATCTACCACGGCACCGTGGAAGACTTTGTCGAAGCCCTGAATTTCACCGACGGCGAAACCGCGTTCGCCGAGATCATCCTTTCCGGCGGCCAGGTGGTCGAGATCAAGCGCCGCCGGCTGAGTGGCGGCGGCTGGGTTGCAACTCACGAGGACGTCACCGAGCGGCAGCAGAATACCGCTCGCCTGTCATACCTCGCCGAGCACGACTCGCTGACCGACATCTACAACCGGTCCTACTTCAGCGACCGGCTTCACCAGGCGCTCGTGTCATGCCGGCGCGGCGAACACCTCGCCTTGCATTCGGTTGACCTCGACCGCTTCAAGGAAGTCAACGACACGCTTGGCCACCCGGCGGGTGACGAGATCCTCCAGCAGGTCGCGGAGCGCCTGCAAACGATTGTCCGGGAATGCGACCTCGTGGCCCGCGTCGGCGGGGACGAGTTCGCCATCCTCCAGCAAAATGTGAAGGGGCCGAAACAGGCAATCGCGCTCGCCGAGCGAGCCCTCACGTGTCTGCGGAAGCCGTTCGATGTCGTTGGCCATCCGGTCGTCGTCGTCGCCACCATCGGCATCGCATTGTCGACCGATGAGCCGATCAGCGCAGTCGACCTGATGAAGAAAAGCGACCTCGCCCTTTATCGCTGCAAGCAGGAAGGCCGCGACGGCTACCGCCTGTTCGAACGCGGCATGGACGCCATGCTCCAGGCGCAGCGGCGGCTGGAACAGGAACTGAGCCGCGCGCTGCCGAACGGCGAGCTGCTGCTCGTCTACCAGCCGATCCTCGACCTCGAGTCGAAGCGGATCACCGCGTTTGAAGCACTGGCGCGGTGGAATCATCCGACCCGCGGACTGATCGCTCCGGCGGAGTTCATTTCGGTCGCCGAGGACCGCGGCCTGATCATTTCGATCGGCGAGTGGGTGCTTCGGGAAGCCTGCGAGGAAGCGGCTCGATGGCCCGACGATGTCGGAGTGGCGGTCAACCTTTCGCCCGTGCAGTTCAAAGCGGAGGGGCTGGTCGACGCGGTCGCGGCCGCGCTCGCCGCCTCCGGCCTCGCGCCAAGCCGCCTCGAGCTGGAAGTTACCGAGTCGGTGCTGCTACTCGATTCGAGTTCGGTGCTGCGGACGTTCAAGAAGCTCCGCGCGCTCGGCGTGAAGCTGGCGATGGACGATTTCGGCACCGGTTATTCGAGCCTGTCGTATCTGCGCACCTTCCAGTTCGACAAACCCAGGGATTTTTCATCAGCCGGCCGCTGCCGCCGGCCCAAATCGGCGAATTCCTGCGCACTCGAAACGTCGGCGATCTCGAGCCGGCATTCGAGCCCGGCGAGCATTCGGTCGCCCGGCAATTATCGAGGGCCACGAGCTACGGCCGGATGCGGGCCGGAAGGTGATCGATGGCGCCAATCGCCATGCCGGAGCGGACTTCTGTAGCTTTAACAGAAGTTTAACACCGGCCCGCGCACTTGACCTCAAGCCGACTTTGCGCTGTGCACAGCAACTCAGTGCGGTACCGGATCGCGCCGTCGAGCGGGAGGATGCATGAACAGGAAATGGTTGATCGCGCTGGGAGCGACGGCGGCCCTGGCCGGTTGCTCGAGCATTCCGCAGCCGCGCGTCGTGCCGCCGGTCGCTACCGTGAGGCCCAGCGAACTTCCGTACCGTTGGACCCAGGGCAACGCGCCCCAGGCCTACACCGACGCGCGCGCCACGTTCGGACCGCTGGCGCTCAGGCCCGGCGATTATCGCTGGGCGGCTGCGATTCCGGAAGCCGGCGAGACGCGGGTTGTCATCGACCTGCTGACGCAGCTGTTCTACGTCTATCGTGGCAACCAGCTGGTCGGCGTCGCCACCATCTCCAGCGGCAAGAAAGGCCGCGAAACCCCGCTTGGTTTCTGGGCGGTGATGAACAAGCAAAAGCTTGGCCACAGCCGCAAATACGAAAATGCGCCGATGCCGTTCATGCAGATGTACGATGCCAAGGGAATCGCCTTCCACGCCGGGCCCAACCCCGGCTATCCGGCCAGCCACGGCTGCGTCCGCCTGCCACTGAAGTTCGCTGAGCGGCTCTACGGCCTGACCAGCATGGGCACCAAGGTCATCATCGAAGGCTAGCCGGTCGCCGGCTCGGTGGCTCTCGCCGGAGGTTGCTCGGCGACGGCCGGCGTGTCGGCGAGATATGTGTGCAGCGCGGCGACCACCTGGGCGCCGTCGCCGACCGCCGCGGCGACGCGCTTGACCGAGCCCGAGCGAACGTCGCCGATCGCGAACACGCCGGGGCGGCTGGTTTCCAGCGGCAGCCTCCCGGACGTGCAGCTTGATCCGGTGCGGACGAAGCCGCGCTCGTCGACCTCCATCCCACACGATCGCAGCCAGTCGGTGTTGGGCTCGGCACCGATGAACAGGAACATGTGGCGGACCTCGCGGCGGACCTCTTCATCCGAGCCGCGCATGCGCCAGCGCAACGCTTCCAGCACGCCGTCATTCCCCTCGAGCGCCGACACTTCGGCGCCGGTGATTACTTCGACATTGTCGAGTCCGGCGATGCGTTCGACCAAATAGGCCGACATGGTTTGCTCGAGCGGCCGGCGGGCGAGCAGGGTGACGCGCGCGGCGTGGCTGGCGAGGAACACCGTCGCCTGGCCGGCGCTGTTGCCGCCGCCGATCAGCGCCACTTCCTGCTGCTGGCACAATTGGCCTTCGAGCGGCGATGCCCAATAATGGACCGAGGCGCCTTCGAACTCGTCGAGACGTTGCACGTCGAGCCGCCGGTAGCGGGCGCCGGTGGCGAGCACCACCGAGCGCGCGCGAACGCGCTCGCCGTTGACGAGCAGGAGGCCAAGCGGCTGCTTTCCGGAACCGGCCTCGAGCGCGCCCACCTCGAGTAAAGCAGCCTCGTCCGGGATCGCCATTTCGACCCCGAACTTCTGCGCCTGGCTATAGGCCCGACCCATCAGCGCCATGCCGGAAATGCCGGTCGGGAAGCCGAGATAATTTTCGATCCGCGCCGAGGCGCCCGCCTGGCCGCCGAACGCGCGGCAATCGAGCACCAGCACCGCCAGCCCTTCCGAGGCGGCATAGACCGCGGTGGCGAGGCCGGCCGGCCCGGCGCCGACCACGGCGACGTCGAACAACCGCTCCGGATCGATCGGCCCGACCAGGCCGATGCAGCGGGCGAGCGAGCCTTCGTTCGGGTTGCGCAGCAGCTGGCCGCTTGGACACAGGACGATCGGCAGCTCTTCGGTGGTGACGTGAAAACGCTCGATCAACGTTCGGGCGTCGGCGTCGGCGTCGGGATCGAGCCGCAAATGCGGATGGCCGTTGCGCGACAGGAAATTCTCGAGCCGGAGGACGTCGGCATCGTCGGCGCGGCCGACGATCACCGGGCCGCCGGCGCCGGTCTCGAGCAGACTGACGCGGCGCAGGATCAACGCGCGCATGATCCGCTCGCCAAGCTCGGCCTCGGCGACCAGCAAGGCGCGCAAGCGCTCGGGAGGGATGACCAGCGCCTCGACCGATCCCTTGGCAAAACCGTCGACCAGCGACGGGCGGCCCGACAGCTGGGCGAGCTCGCCCATGAATCCGCCGCGGCCATGGGTGACGATCGGCTCGCTGTGCCCAAGCTCGCCGTGCTGGCTGATGTCGACCTCGCCGGAAAGGATGATCACCAGGCCCAGGCTGGGTTGTCCGACCCTGGCCAGTGCCTCGCCGTCGCTAAAGCAGCGCGGCTCGCCGAACCGACGCAGGCGATCGACCTCCGCGGTCGTCAGCGTCGGGAACATCTGCGCCCGGCGGGTGTCGATGATCGATGGCGGCGGCTCGGCCATCCGCTCCGCTTAGACCAAACTCCCGAGGAAGCCGAGCGCCGTTTGGGCGCCCTGGTGCGCTTGCGCTCGCCCGGGTTCCGGAGCAGGTTCCGGTGCGATCCGCGCAACAGGGGAGCCGATGATGGACGACGAATACAAACCGCGGGCGGTGGCCGGCTGGTACCTACCGGCGGCGGTCGCAGCGCTGCTGTTCATGGGTTTGGGCTGCATCATGTACCTGATGTTCGTGCTGGCCGATCCGGCGTCGATGCCGCTCGACCAGCGGGCGGCCCATGACGCGCAGCCGCTGTGGGTGACTGCGGCCAACGCCATCGCGGTGTGGATCGGGCTCGCCGCGACGGTCTTGCTGGTTATGCGCAAGAAGCTCGCCGAGCCGCTGATGATGGTCTCGCTGGCCGCGGTGCTGGTGTGGCTGGCGGGGCTGCTGGTGGTGACCGACCTGCGCGAGAACATGTCGGCCAACGACTTGCTGGTGGCGATCGTGGTGACCGCGCTTACCTGGACGATCTTCTGGTTCGCCCGCCATTCGCGGATGCGGGGGTGGTTGCAGTAGAGAAGGGCCGCTAAGGGCCGCTTATGTCGAAGATCACCATCGACAGCGATACCAGCCGGGCGACGCCGACGCCGGTGCCGGGCAAGCGCATGACTGCGCCGGCGTTGCGTGGCCGCAAGGTTGGCGGCAAGACCGAGCCGCCGATCGTGATGTTGACCGCCTACACCATGCGTATGGCGCAATTGCTCGACCCGCACTGCGACATGCTGCTGGTCGGCGACAGCCTGGGGCAGGTGATCTACGGCCTGCCGTCGACCATCCCGGTGACCCTCGAGATGATGTACGCGCACGGCGCCGCCGTGGTGCGCGGCAGCTGGCACGCGCTGGTCGCGGTCGACATGCCGTTCGGCTCCTACGAAGGCTCGCCGGAGCAGGCCTTCGCCTCGGCCTCGCGGGTGATGAAGGAAAGCGGCTGCGCGGCGGTCAAGCTTGAAGGCGGCGAAGCGATGGCGCCAACCATCCGCTTCCTCACCGAGCGCGGCATCCCGGTCATCGGCCATGTTGGCCTGACCCCGCAGGCGGTCAACGTATTCGGCGGTTACGCCGCGCGCGGGCGCGGAAAAGCGGAAGCTGACAAGATTGTGAAAGACGCAAAAGCGGTCGATCAGGCCGGGGCGTTCTGCATCGTGGTTGAAGGCGTGCTCGAGGACATCGCCAACGCCGTTACGAAGGCGGTCGCGGCCCCTGTGATCGGCATCGGCGCTTCGGCCCAGTGCGACGGCCAAGTGCTGGTCACCGAGGACATGCTGGGGCTGTTCGAGCGCACGCCCAGGTTCGTCAAACGCTATGACGACCTCGCGACCCGCATCGGCGAGGCTGCCGCCACCTACGCCGCCGAAGTCCGCAGCCGCGCCTTCCCGACGGCCGAACAAACCTACCGCCCGAAGGGTGCCTGAGACGGCGGCCCGCCGTCTTCACACCATTTAACCTCAACCGGAATGAACATTTAACCGCTGGATAACCCCGCAACCGCCACTTGTGACCCCTGTTTTCATAGGAGAAGTCACTTGAAATACAGTCTCTCGGGATCGGCGCTGGTGATCGTTGCGATCGCCTCCAGCGCGGCGATCGCTGCACCCCTGGTCAATGAAGATGGATATCAGACGGGTGCATTGTTCAATTGCTTGATCCCCAACCAGGGTGGGTTCAGGACGGGCCCTTGCTGGTTGAGCCAGTCGATCCCCAACTAAAGCGCGCAACATCGGCGCGGGGCGGAACCGCGCCGGGTCGGATTTCTCATTCTGTCGCGATCGCCCTTTGCGTTTGGGCGCCAAGCCGCTAGACGCGGCGCTGCCAGCTTCCGTTCATCTCCGGTGGAGAAGGAAGCGACGCACCCAGGCTTTTTCGGCAGTGATTTGAGGCTCGTTCTTGGCGCTTACCCCGGACCCAGGTGAAACTTTCCTTCGCGAAGTCGATGAGAATCTGCGCCGCGACCAGCTGCAGGGGGTAGCGCGCCGCTTTGGGCCGCTGATCGCTGCCGGCGTCGTGCTGCTGCTCGTCGCGGTCGGTGGCTGGCTTTACTGGCAGGACAAGCAGCAGAAGAACGCCGCGCGGGACTCCGAGCAAATGGCGGTGATCTACAAGGACATTAGCGCGAGCAATATGGCGACGGTGCCGCAGCGGCTCGACGCGCTGGCCGAGCGCGGTAGCGACGCGATCCGCGCTTCGGCCTTGTTCACGCGCGCCGCGGTGGCGCTCGAGCAGAACGACCGCCCGGCCGCGCTCGCCAAATATCGCGAGGTCGCCGACGACAAGGGGCTGCCGGCGCCGTACCGCGACCTGGCCCTAATCCGCGCGACGACGCTCGAGTTCGACGCGCTGAAGCCCGAGCAGGTGATCGCCCGGATGCAGCCGCTGACCAAGCCCGGCAACCCGTGGTACGGGAGTGCCGGCGAACTGACTGGCATGGCGCTCATCAAGCAGGGCAAGAAACTCGAGGCGGGACGCCAATTCGCGGCCATCGCCGCCGACCGGCAGGCGCCGGATTCCATACGTGCGAGAGCAGTGCAGATCGCCGGCACCCTGGGTGTCGACGCGACCGCATCCTTGTCCTCGATCGCTCCTTAGGATTGAAAACAGAATGATGCGGATCAAGACCAAGATCGTCGTGCTGATGATGGCCGCGCTGGCCGCCGGCGGGTGCAGCATCCTCAAGAAGGGGACGCCCAAGACGCCGGTGCTCGGCCAGCGGGTCGCTGTGCTGATGACCGAGAACGACGTCGCCGTCGATCCGGCCACCGCGGCGATGCCGATGGTGCTTCCGGCGCCAATCGCCAACAGCGAATGGGCGCAGGCGGGCGGCATTCCGTCCAAGTCGATGGGCCAACTCGCGCTGGGTTCCAGTCTCGGCCAGGCGTTCAGCGTCTCGATCGGCTACGGCACGACCATGTTCGCGCGGCTCGCCTCGCCGCCGGTGGTCGCCGATGGCCGGGTCTACACGATCGACACCAATTCGACGGTGCGGGCATTCGACGCCCAGACCGGTGCCCAGATCTGGGAGGTCCAGTTCGGCACCGAGAAAGGCAATAGCTCGTCGCTCTACGGCGGCGGCGTCGCCTTCGGCAACGGCCATGTCTATGCGACCAACGGCCTCGGCTTCGTCGCCGAGCTTGACCTGCGCAACGGCGGCATCGTCTGGCAGGTCCGGCCCGGCGGCCCACTGCGTGGCGCACCGACCATCACCGGCGACACGCTGTACGTGATGAGCCAAGACAACCAGATCTATTCCTTGAAGACGTCGGACGGCTCAACCAACTGGTCGAATGCCGCGGCGCTCGAGATCGCCGGCGTGTTCGGCACCGGCTCGCCGGCGTTCGCGCAAGGCACCGTCGTCGCCGGCTTCTCGTCGGGCGAATTGAACGCCTACCGCTACGAGAACGGCCGCCTGGTGTGGCAGGACACGTTGTCGCGGACCAGCATCCGCACCAGCGTGTCGTCGCTGTCGGACATCGACGCCAATGCGGTGATCGACAATGGCCAGGTGTTCGCGATCGGCCAGGGCGGTCGAATGGTCGCGCTCGACCTGATCAGCGGCCAGCGGCTATGGGAATTGAATATCGCCGGCATCTCGACGCCGTGGATCGCGGGCGACTGGATCTTCGTTTGCACCGACGAAGGCAAGCTGATGGCCATTGCCCGCAACACCGGCAAGATCCGCTGGATCAACCAGCTGCCGCGCTTCGAGCACGAAAAGAGCAAGCGCGGGCAGATCACCTACTTGGGGCCGGTGCTGGCCGGCGGGCGGCTGGTCCTTGTCGGGTCCAACGGCGCGCTGATTAATTTCGACCCGGTCAGCGGCAACTTCCAGAGCCAGACCGCGATCGGCGTGTCCGTAACGCTGGGCCCGGTGGTCGCCAATTCGACGCTGTACGTGCTCGACGACCGTGGTAACTTGCGCGCGTTCCGGTAAAGAAGCTGGGTTCCTGCCTTCGCAGGAGCACTTTCATCCGCTAACGCCGCCGCCATGCCCCTCCCCACCGTCGTCATCGTCGGCCGGCCCAATGTCGGGAAATCGACCTTGTTCAACCGGCTGGTCGCCAAAAAGCAGGCGCTGGTCGACGACCGGCCCGGGGTGACCCGCGACCGGCGCGAGGGCTACGCTAGCCTGCTCGGGCTCGATTTTCGAATCGTCGACACCGCCGGCTACGAGGACGAGGATCCGGTCACCCTTCCCGGGCGGATGCGGGTTCAGACCGAGGCCGCGGTGCGCGACGCCGACATCGCCTTGTTCCTGACCGACGCGCGCGAGGGTCTGACCCCGCTCGACGAGGAGATCGCGCGCTGGCTGAGGACCGGCGAGACCCCAGTGATCGTCGCCGCCAACAAGGCCGAGGGGCGCGGCGGCGAAGCCGGGCGGATCGAAGCCTACAAGCTCGGGCTGGGCGAGCCGATCGCGATCAGCGCCGAGCACGGCGAAGGCACGGTCGACCTGTTCGAGGCGCTGCGGCCCCACGTCGAAGGCTTCGAAGGGGAAGCCGAGGACGACGAGGAAACCGAAGGCGGGCCGCTCAAGCTGGCGATCGTCGGCCGCCCCAACGCCGGCAAGTCGACCCTGGTCAACCGGATGCTGGGCGAGGAACGGATGATCACCGGCCCCGAAGCCGGGATCACGCGCGATTCGGTCAGCATCGAATGGGAGTGGCAGGGCAACAAAGTGCGGCTGGTCGACACCGCGGGGCTGAGGAAGCGGGCCAAGGTCGACGACAAGCTCGAACGGCTGTCGGCCGCCGATGCCCGTCGCGCGATCGACCGCAGCGAAGTTGTGCTGCTGCTGCTCGACGCCACCCGCGGCCTCGAGGTGCAGGATCTGAAGATCGCCGACGCCACGGTCGAGGAAGGCCGCGTGCTGGTGATCGCGGTCAACAAGTGGGACGTCGCCGAGGACGCCTCATCGTTGTTCAACGGAATCAAGGCAGCGCTCGAGGAAGGCCTGTCGCAATTGAAGGGCGTGCCGGTGCTGACGGTCTCAGCCAAAACCGGCAAGGGCATCGACCAGATCCTCAAGGTCGCGTTCGAGCTGAGGGAAGCTTGGTCGCGGCGAGTCGGCACGGGCGAGCTCAACCGCTGGTTCGAGAGCGCGATTGACACTAATCCGCCGCCGGCGCCGAAGGGCAAGCGCATCAAGTTGCGCTACATCACCCAGATCAAGACCCGGCCGCCGAGTTTCGTGGTGTTCGGCAACCGCACCGACGAACTGCCCGACAGCTATCGCCGCTATCTGGTCAATGCGCTGCGCCGCGACCTCAAGCTCGGGCCGGTACCGCTGCGGCTGACGTTCCGCGGATCGCGCAACCCGTTCGACAGCGCGCCGAGCAAACTCGATCGACGCTAAGCATGTCTTTACTCTTTAGGGCCTAGTTTCAGAGGCGTGGAACCATGGCCGGCGAGCATCCGGCCGCAATTTGGAGCGGCTTCAACGTGAGCGACGAAGCGCCGGACATCATCGATTGGGTCGTTTTCGAGCGCGGCCGCGCCGAACTGGGGCCGGGTTTCATCCGGATTCTCAGCTATTTCCGCGAGGACGGCACAAAATCGGTCCAGCAGATCGAGCAAGCGATGCACGAGGAGAACACCGCGGCGCTGGTGATCCCGGCGCATACGCTGAAGGGCGAAGCGCGCCAGTTCGGGGCCGAGCCGGTCGCCGCCCTCGCCGAATTGATCGAGACCACCGCGCGGCTGTGCATCGAGACGCACCGTTTTCCCGATGAGCTGATCAGGGACGTGGTTGAATTGCGCCGCTTGTTCCAGCAGACCCTCGACCTGTTCGACAAGGCGACCAATCCGCTCATCACCCGCGCTCCTCAGGGCGCGTTCGGGCGCAAGGCCAGCAACCAGGATTTCGGCCGGATCTAGCTGGGTAGCGACCGTCGGGAGCGAAAACTTCGCGCGGTGATCAGGGCGATGGGCATGCCGACCAGGACGATGTGGGCGAACAACTGTGTCGCGATCGACAGGGGCTTGGGCGGCCAGTTGCCGAAGCGCAGCGGGACGACAATCAGGTTCATCACGACATAGGTAATGACGCCATAGGCGAGGCCGGCTCGGTACGGCATGTCGGTCAGGTGGCGGCGGGTGGGGGCGCCGGCGAACAACACATAAGCCGCCGCCATGATCGCCATCAGCGCAAAGTGGACGACGAGCCCGAGGATCGCGCCTGCGGTTCCCATATCGGTGGCGCTGGGGAATGGCCCCGAGGCGACGAAGCGCAGCATATCGGGGATCTGGCGGCCAAAGATCAGCGACAGGATCATCGCGAACGCTATGTCGAGCGTCCCCGCAACCAGCGTAGCCAAAGCGATCGTGCGTGCCATTTTGCTCCCCCCGGTGAAGTAGCGAAACTTTAGTGGAGTGGGGACGAAGTCAAGCGAGCGCCGCGTCGGCGCCCATCAGATTGGGGAAGAAGCCCTCGTGCGCGGCGCGGAGATCGGCGAGGGGAATGTCGCCACGCGATGACCGATCGGCGGTGCGAAGAGCGATCTTGTCGCCCCCGGTCCAGCCGATGAAGCAGCAGCCGACCCCGCATTCGGCGGCCATGATTTCGACCACATGGTGGCTGTGTGGCTCGGTCACGATGTAGCGGCCCTGGTTCTCGCCGAACATCGACCAGGCGTGTTGAACCCTCTCCCGGTCGACCTGGTCTTCGAACGCTTCGAGCAACAGCCGCGCGCCGATATCCCCGGCCAAGGCGGATTCGGTGACGGCCACCAGGATCCCGCCGTCCGACACGTCGTGAACCGCGGTAATCACCCCTTCGGCGAGGAGTTTGCGAACAAACTCGCCGTTGCGCCGCGCGGCAGCCAAATCGACTTTCGGCGGCTCGCCCTCGCGGCGCCCGTAGCAGACGTCGAGCCACAGGGACTGGCCAAGCTCGGGAGCGGTGCGCGGATCGGCTCCGACCAGCAGGATTCGCTCGGCTTCGGCCTTGAAGGCGATGGTCGCCGACATCTCCCAATTGTCGAGCAAGCCGACGCCGCCGATCGCGGGGGTGGGGAGGATCGCGGTCGACGTGCCGTCGTCGGCCTTGGTTTCGTTGTAGAGGCTGACGTTGCCGCTCACGACCGGGAAGTCGAGGGCCCGGCAGGCCTCGGCCATGCCTTCGACGCAGGCGACGAATTGCCCCATGATCTCGGGCCGCTGCGGGTTGCCGAAGTTGAGGCAGTTGGTGATCGCCAGCGGCCTGGCACCGACCGCGCACAAATTGCGGTAGGCCTCGGCGACTGCCTGCTTGCCGCCTTCGTAGGGGTCGGCGAAGCAATAGCGCGGAGTGCAGTCGGTGGTCATCGCCAGTGCCTTGCGGGTGCCGTGGACGCGGACCACCGCGGCGTCGCCGCCGGGGCGCTGGACGGTGTCGGCGCCGACCGACTGGTCGTATTGCTCCCATACCCAGCGGCGCGAGGCGAGCGCGGGCGAGCCCATCAGCTTCAATAGGTCGGCGGCGATGTCGGTGCTTTGCGGAGCGTTAGTGAGCGGCATCGGCGGGCGGGGTTTGGTGAAGGGGCGCTCGTACAGCGGCGCTTCGTCGGCCAGCGGGTCGAGCGGGATGTCGGCGACGGTCTCGCCGTTCCATTCCAGCACCATCCGGCCGGTATCGGTGACGGTGCCGATGACCGCGAAATCCAATTCCCACTTCTTGAAGATCGCCTCGGCCTCGGCCTCGCGGCCGGGCTTCAGCACCATCAGCATCCGCTCCTGCGATTCCGACAGCATCATCTCGTAGGGCGTCATGCCTTCCTCGCGGCACGGCACCTGGTTCATGTCGAGGCGGATGCCGACGCCGCCCTTCGACGCCATTTCGACCGACGATGAGGTGAGACCGGCGGCGCCCATGTCCTGGATGGCGACGATCGCGTCACTGGCCATCAGTTCGAGGCAGGCCTCGATCAGCAATTTCTCGGTGAACGGGTCGCCGACCTGGACCGTCGGGCGCTTCTCCTCGCTGTCTTCGGAGAAGTCGGCCGAGGCCATGGTCGCGCCGTGGATGCCGTCGCGGCCGGTCTTGGAGCCGACATAGACCACCGAATTGCCGATGCCCGCTGCGGCCGAATAGAAGATCTTGTCGGCTCGCGCGACGCCGACGGTCATCGCGTTGACCAGGATATTGCCATCGTAGGCGGCGTCGAAATTGACCTCGCCGCCGACCGTGGGCACGCCGACGCAATTGCCATAGCCGCCGATCCCGGCGACGACCCCGGCGACCAGGTGGCGGGTCTTGGGATGGTCCGGCCGGCCGAAGCGCAGCGCGTTGAGATTAGCGATCGGCCGCGCGCCCATGGTGAACACGTCGCGCAATATGCCGCCGACGCCGGTCGCGGCGCCCTGGTAGGGCTCGATGTAGCTGGGGTGGTTGTGGCTCTCCATCTTGAAGATCGCCGCGTCGCCGTCGCCGATGTCGATGATGCCGGCATTCTCGCCCGGGCCGCAGATCACCCACGGCGCCTCGGTCGGCAGCTTCTTCAGGTGAACGCGTGAGCTCTTGTAGCTGCAATGCTCCGACCACATGACCGAGAAGATGCCCAATTCGACCAGGTTGGGCTCGCGGCCGAGCGCTTTCAAAAGACGCTTATATTCGTCCTCGGAAAGCCCGTGCTCGGCGACGATTTTCGGACTGATGGCCAAGGTCATGATGGAGGTCATGGCGCGCGCCTTAGCGAGCGCGGTTAGTGGCGGCTAGAGCGCGGTCACCCGACGATGAATGGTCAACCGCCCCAACTCATGTCGGGGCGGACAACCTAAGAGTGGCAGCTCTGCGAGCCCTTGCCCGGACGGGTCAAGGTGATCGCGCCGGTCGGCGTGCCGGTCAGTGAATAACCTTCGGCGACCATCGGCTGGCCGGCCTCGGGCGCCACAACATGGATCGCTGCGCCGTCTTTCGCGGTCCGGATGTTGGCCGACTTATTGTCCGACAGCCAGTCGATGTAGGTGACGCTGTTGTCCTTGCAGCGGTAGATCTTGCTGGCGACGATCGCCGGCGGCAGCTCGATCGGGGCGGCATTGGCGATGTTGTCGCCCTCGTCCGGTCCGGCCGTGATCGTGTGTTCCTGCTTGTTGCAGCCGGCTAGCGCGGCAGCTGCAGTCAGCGTGAAGATGAGTGTGGTGCGAGTCATGATCGCGCCTTTCGCGGTCGCGCGCGCCAACGTCAAGGGCGACTGCTTGCATTGTCTCGAAGCGGGTCATAGCTTCCCCGCCGGCATGGCACACACACCGGGCTCCAGCGCGCAGCGGATTCGCATCGGGTTGACCGGCCTCGCTTTCGCGTTCCTGCTGGTCCTATTGGGCTCGGTGATCAGCCGCTCGGGCAGCGACGACCGCGCCGCGAACGCGCAGAACGCGGCCATGAACGCCGAACCCAACGAGCCGCTGGCCGAGCTCGGGGTCGCTCCGGGCGCCGGCCAGGCGAACAACAGCAGCGAAAGCAAGTGACCGGCCAACCGGCGCGGCGGGCAGGGGCCCGTCCGCGGGTCGTGGCCGTGCTGGCGGCCGCAATCATCGCAGTGGCCGCCGTGGGTTACGTCGCGGATCGGAAGCCGCCGCCGCCGGCTGCGCGGTCCAAACCGACGCTGATGCTGTTGACGACGTTGCCGCTGGTGTTCGGCGAGAAATTTGGGATCGAGGGCGGTGGATCGCCGGCGCTCAAAGCGCTTGAGACCCGCTATCGGGTCGAGCCGATCGCGGTCGCCGACGCCACGTCGCTGGCGCGGGCCCGCTTGCTGCTGATGGCCCATCCGCTCGCCCAGCCGGCCGAGGCGCTGGTCGATCTCGACCGCTGGGTGCGCGGCGGCGGGCGGCTGTTGCTGCTCGCCGACCCGATGCTCGAATGGCCCAGCGAACGCCCGCTCGGCGATCCGCTGCGGCCGCCGCCGGGCTTCGCCGACACCGGCCTGCTCGGCCATTGGGGGCTGCGGCTCGACGCGCCCAATGCGCGCGGGGCAGCGCAGCGCCAACTTGGCGGGCTGGCGATCCTTACCGTCTCGCCCGGCTCGCTGTTCGGGAAATGCACGATCAGCCGCGATCGCCTGGTCGCGCATTGCCGCATCGGCCAGGGCGAAGCGACGATTGTCGCCGATGCCGATTTTCTCGACGTCGCTGATCACGACGGCTTGTCCGATAATAATCTCAAGGCACTGCTGGCCGAGCTGGTTGCGCTCGAACGGTGATTCGGCTCGCCTCATCCGAGTCGGGCGGCGAATCATTCCCGCACAGACTTATCCACAATGGAGACACTGAAGAACAGGTGAGGAACATCCCCAAGAATTGAGGCCCAAAAGCCGCGCTAATCCGCCTCTTTCCATGAATTCCCATGTAGTGGCATCAAAACCCATTGTATCCCGTGCATGGTTGAGTTACCAACATCGACTGTAGCGCGGGGGGAGAAACCCAAGCCAATCGACCCTGACGCGGGAACGCGGTTCGTCCGTGCGCCCGCGAACGGATCCACTTGCGCTGCGAACGGGGAGTGGTCGTGGCGCTTGAGCATCTGTTTCAGGGCAGCGCACTGAACGCGGTCGACGCCAAGGGCCGCGTATCCGTTCCCGCATTCCTGCGCAGCGTGATCGAGCGCCGCGGCGACGCCAAAACCATCGTCCTCGCCAAGCACGACGCCTTCCCGGCATTGAGCGCCTACGACCCCGCCTACGCGGCGCGCATGCATGCCAAGCTCGAGCGCCTGCTCGAGAAGGAAGAGACCAGCGCCCAGGCGCAGCTCGAATATCAGCAACGCAATCTGATGGCTTTCGCCGCCACCGAGGAAGTGCCCTACGACAGCTCCGGCCGCATCGTCCTGCCCCCGATGATGCGCCGCAAGGGCTCGATCGAGGAACTCGCATTGTTCCTCGGTGCCGGCGAGACCTTCCAAATCTGGAACCCGACGCTGTTCCTCAAGGATGCCCGCATCCCCGAGGACATGAAGGACATCGCCCGCTACCGGCTCGAGGAGAGGGGGCTTGGCGCATGACGCGCATTTCCTCCGGTCCCCGCGCAAATCCTCGGCACGTGCCGGTATTGGTCGATGAGGTCGTCGAGGCGCTCGCCATTGCCCGTGGCGAGACCCTGGTCGACGGAACCTTCGGGGCAGGCGGCTACACGGTCGCCATGCTTGCGGCGGGTGCGGGGCGAGTGATCGGCTTCGATCGCGATCCGGACGCGATCGCGGACGGACCGACACTCGTTCCGGACGCCATCAGCACTGGGCGCCTGACCCTGGTCGAAGAGCGCTTCTCTCAAATGGACCGGGTGCTGGCCGAGCGCGGCATCGGCCTGGTCGACGGCATCGCGCTCGATATCGGCGTGTCGTCGATGCAGATCGATACCGCCGCGCGCGGCTTCTCGTTCCAGGCCGACGGCCCGCTCGACATGCGCATGAGCAAGTCGGGCCTGACCGCCGCCGAGTTCCTCAACCAGGCCGACGAGGCCGAGATCGCGCGCATCCTCAAGGACTACGGCGAGGAGCCGCGCGCCCGTGCCGTCGCTCGCGCGATTGCCGCGGCGAGGCCCATCGAGCGCACCGCCGAACTGGCCGCCATCGTTCGCCGCGCCGCCGGCTTCCGCCCCGGCCAGCGGACCGATCCCGCGACCCGCACCTTCCAGGCGATCCGCATCCATTTGAACGCCGAGCTCGATGAACTGGAGGACGGCCTCGCCGCCGCCGAGCGCGCATTGAAGCCCGGCGGGCGGCTCGCGGTGGTCACCTTCCACAGCCTCGAGGATCGGATCGTCAAGCGCTTCCTGCGGACACGCAGCGGCGCGACGCCGGCCGGGTCGCGTCATCGACCGGCGCTGGTCGAGCCGCCGCAGCCGACCTTCGAGCGAGTCGCCAAGCCGGTCACGCCATCGGAGCGCGAAATGGCCGCCAACCCGCGCGCGCGCTCGGCTCGATTGAGAAGTGCCGTCCGTACTTCGGCCTCCGCCTGGCAGAGCGGAAAGGAGCGCATGCAATGATCAGAAGCTTCCGGTCCGTATTCATGGTCGCGAGCTGCGCCGGAGCCGCGCTCGGCTGCTATCTGGTCTCGCTGCGGGTCGCCTCGGAGCGCGCTGCGGTCGAGGGAGTCGAGACCCGGATCGTGCTCGCCCAGCGCGACATCCGCTTGCTTCAGACGGAGATCGGCACCCGCGGTAGGCTGGCTCAACTGGAACGCTGGAACGTCAAGGTACTGGCGCTGTCGGCGCCGTCGGCCGACCAGTTCCTCGACGGCAGCTTCGCGCTCGCCAAGATGGTCGCGCCGCAGCATCGGGTCGATCTCGAGGCGCCGGTGGTGCTCGCTTCGGCGGATGCCAATGCGCCCAAGCCGCACGTCGAAGGTTCGCCGCAGTCCGCCGCGCCGGACGAGCCCGGCCTTTCGGCCAGGGAGATGCTTCACACCGCCAGCCTCAATCGTGAGACCACGGTTGCCGAGGCCCGTCCGGTGGTTGAGGCTCCCGCCGCCAAGCCCGCCACCGCTCCGATGGCTGCCGCCAAGCCCAAACCGACCAGGCTCGCCGAGGCCGATCCGCTCGCGCCGCGGCCGGCCAAATCCGTTTCGCACGCCGCCACCACCAAGGACTCTGGCCGGCAGCAATGAACGCGCCGACGTCCGCCCTCGTCGCCCAACGGCCCGAGCGGCTTCGCCTCGTCGGCCAACGACGCCAAATCCTGGCCGTAATGCACCAGCGGCTGATGTTCGGAATGCTGGTGTACGCCGGAGTGATTGCACTGATCGTCGCGCGGATCCTGTTCCTCGCGGCGTTCGGCGATCACGCCGGGCGCAAGGTCGGGATCACCGCGCTGATTCCGGAACGTGGCGACATCGTCGACCGCGACGGTCAGCCCCTGGCGCGGACCATCGATGCATGGACCATCGGTCTCCACCCAACCAAGGTCATTGGCGACCGGCTGGAGATCGCTCGCGCGCTCGCCCGGCTGATGCCGGAGCGCGACGAAGCCACCTATTTCGCGATGCTGACGTCGGGCAAGCCGTTCTTCTACCTGCGTCGCCGCGCGTCGCCCGAGCTGGTCGAAGCGGTTAACGCATTGGGCGAGCCGGGCCTGGCGATCGACCGCGAGCCCGACCGGCTCTATCCGCAAACCAGCCTTGCCGCCCACGTCATCGGTTACACTGACGTCGACGGCCATGGCGTCGCCGGCATGGAGCGCGCGTTCGACCAGCGATTGTCGAGCCCGGCGACCCGCGGCGAACCGCTGACGCTGTCGATCTCGAGCCGCATCCAGCAGGCGCTGGAGCATGAGCTGCTCGATGCCATGACGACCTATTCGGCGATCGGCGCGGCGGGCGTGGTGATGGACATCCACACCGGCGAAGTGCTGGCGATGACCTCGCTGCCGCAGCTCAATCCCAACGACGCCGGCAACGGTTCCGAGCAGGCGCGGTTCAATCGGGCGACGCTCGGAGTCTATGAACTGGGCTCGACGTTCAAGCCGTTCACCGTCGCCATGGCGATGGATTCGGGCATCATCAGATCGATGGGCCAGATTTATAACTGCCCGCAGGAGCTCCACGTCTACGGTCACGTCGTCCACGATACGCACCCCTTCGGCCGCGCTTGCTCGGTCGCCGAGATCATGAAGGAAAGCTCGAACATCGGCATGGCGCAAATCGCCGACCAGGTCGGCGCCACGCGGCAGAAGGCGTTCCTCGGCCGGATGGGCTTTCTCGCCCCGGTGGCGATCGAATTGAAGGAGCGCGGGCGGACGCTGACTCCGGGATCGCGCTGGGGCCCGTTCGAGACCATGACGGTCGGCTTTGGGCACGGCATCGCGGTCACTCCGTTGCATTTGGCGAGCGGCTACGCGACCCTGTTCAACGGCGGGATTTACCGCCCCGCGACCCTGCTCAAGGTCGATCGCACCCATCCCTCCGCGCACGGCCACCGCGTGTTCACCGAGAACACCAGCTACAAGATGCGCGCGCTGCTCCGGCTGGTGGTCACCCAGGGCACCGGCAGGAAGGCCGATGCGCCCGGCTATCGCGTCGGCGGCAAGACCGGCACCGCCGAGAAATTGGTCGGCGGCCACTACACCAGCGCCGCCGTCGTCACGAGCTTCGCGGGTGTGTTCCCGATGGACGAGCCGCGCTATGTGATGGTGATGATGCTCGACGACCCCAAGGCGACCGCCGAGACCTACGGCTTCCACACCGCGGCGTGGAATATCGGCCCGGCCTTTTCGCTCGCCGTCGGCCGAATTGCGCCGATGCTCGGCATCCGTCCCGACAAGAGCCGCGAGCCGAACATGGCTGAGGTCCTGCCCTTCGTCCACGAAACGGAACACTAGAACCGTGCGCCTTCGCGAGCTTTCCGGCGTCGATAGCGATTCCGAAGTCACGGGCTTTGCGATCGACCATCGCAAGGTCGCCCAGGGCAGCGTGTTCGGCGCATTCACGGGAGCGGTGTTCAACGGCGAGGATTTCATCGACCAGGCGGTGTCGCGCGGCGCGGTTGCGGTCGTCGCGCGGCCCGAAGCCAAGGTGGAAGACGTGCCGCACCTTGCCGACGGTGAGCCGCGGCGGCTGTTCGCCAATCTCGCGGCGAAGTTCTTCGCGCCCTACCCCGAGGTCGCGGTCGCGGTCACCGGCACCAATGGCAAGACCTCTTGCGTTGAGATGACGCGGCAGATGTGGCGCATGAGCGGCTATCGCTCGGCGTCGATCGGGACGCTGGGGGTCACCACGTCCGACGATCAGGTCAAGACCGGGCTGACCACCCCCGACATCGTCACCTTCCTGTCCAACATGGCCGGCCTCAAACGCATGGGCATCAGCCATGTCGCCTACGAGGCCTCATCCCACGGCCTCGACCAGCACCGCGCCGAGGGGGTGCCGCTGGCCGCCGCCGCGTTCACCAATTTCTCCCGCGACCATCTCGATTACCACGCCGATATGGACTCCTATTTCCTTGCCAAGATGCGGCTGTTCGACGAGCTGCTCGGCCCCGATGGCACCGCGGTGGTGTGGACCGACGATGCCAGGTCCGGCGAGGTGGTGGATCGAGTCCGCAAGCGCGGATCGAAGCTGATGACCGTCGGCCGCGAGGGCGAGGCGATCCGGCTGCTCGACCAGGTTCCGACCGCGCTCGGGCAGACCGTGACGCTGAGCCACGAAGGCACGACCCACCAGCTCGCGCTGCCGCTGATCGGCGCTTACCAGGCGGCCAACGTGCTGGTCGCGGCGGGACTGGTAATGGCCACCGGCACGCCGTTCGATGCCGCTTACTCGGCCATGCAGCGCGTCTCGCCGGTGCGCGGTCGGCTCGAGCGCGCGGTGATCAGCCGCGGCGGCGTTCCCGTCTATATCGACTATGCCCACACCGGCGACGCGCTCGAGGCGGCGATTTCGGCCTTGCGACCACATGTCGAGGGACGCTTGATAACGGTGTTCGGCGCGGGCGGCGATCGCGACCAGGGCAAGCGTCCCGAGATGGGCGCGGTGGCGGCGCGCCTCAGCGACGTGGTGATCGTCACCGACGACAATCCGCGCGGCGAGGACCCGGCGCAAATCCGCCGCGAAATACTCGCCGGAGCGCCCGGCGCCAGGGAGATTGCCGGGCGGCGCGAAGCGATTGCCGAAGCCATAGCGATTGCCCGCTCGGGCGACATCGTGCTGGTCGCCGGTAAAGGCCACGAGCAAGGGCAGATCGTCGGAGACCGCGTGCTTCCGTTCGACGACGTCGTCGTCGCCCGCGAGTGCGCGGCATGACTGTGCTGTGGACATCGGCCGAGATCGCCGAGGCGACCGGCGGCACGGTGCATGGCGATTTCGAGGTCATCGGAGTTACGTTCGACAGCCGCGAGGTGCGTAGCGGCGACCTGTTCGTCGCCATGCCCGGCACGGTCCACGATGGTCATCAGTTCGTCGAGCGCGCAATCGCCGCGGGCGCGGCCGGCGCGCTGGTTTCGCAGCCGATCGACGCGCCGCACGTGCTGGTCGCGGACACCGCCCGCGCGCTCGAGGACCTCGGCCGGGCGTCCCGCGCGCGCAGCCACGCAAAGATCATCGCCATCACCGGCTCGGTCGGCAAGACCAGCACCAAGGAGGCGATCTACGCCGCGCTCGAGCGCTGGCGCCCCGGCCGCGTCCACCGCTCGGTCAAGAGCTACAACAACCACACCGGCGTTCCGTTGAGCCTTGCCCGGATGCCGTGCGATGCCGAGTATGCGGTGCTCGAATTGGGCATGAACAATGCCGGCGAGATCGCCGCTTTGACGCGGATGGTGCGGCCGCACGTCGCGCTCATCACCACGATCGCCCCGGCGCACATCGAGAACCTCGGCTCGGAGGAGGCGATCGCCGACGCCAAGGCCGAGATTTTCCAGGGTTTCGAGCCCGATGGGGTCGCGATCGTGCCCAATGACAGCCCGCATCGCGACCGGCTGGTCAAGGCGGCGCGGCGTCACGCCGACCGCATCGTCACCTTCGGCGGCGGCGATGCCGACATCCACGCGGTCCATGCGGTGAGCGCCAGTGGCGGCGGCAGCCTGATCACAGCTTCCTTGCTCGACTGCGAACTCACGTTCACCATCGCGCAGCGCGGCGATCATTGGGTGACCAACGCGCTGGCCGCGCTGGCCGCGGTCGAAGCGGTCGGCGGGGACGTCGCGGCGGCGGGCCTCGCACTGGGCGACATGGGTGCGCTCAAGGGACGCGGCGAACGCCACACCATCGCCATTGAAGGCGGCGATTTCCTGCTGATCGACGAAAGCTACAACGCCAACCCGGCGTCGATGGCGGCGACGCTCCAGAGCCTTGGCTCGGAGAGCAATATCGAGCGGCGCATCGCGGTGCTTGGGCCGATGCGCGAGCTCGGCAGCCACAGCGACAGGCTCCATGAGGGGCTGGCGCCGGCGGTGATCGAGGCGCGGGTCGACCGGCTGATCCTGATTGGCGACGAGTTCGAGCGATTGGCCGCGGCGCTCGGCGACCGGGTCGAGGTCGACCGCGCGGCATCCGTCGACCAGGCGACCGAGCTGTTGCTGGCGCTGGTCCGGCCGGGCGATGCGGTGCTGGTCAAGGGGTCGAACTCGGTCGGGCTTGCGAGGCTGGTCGAGCAAGTGGCAGGGGAGTTCCAACCATGCTCTACCTGATCGCCGAGCACCTCGGATTCCCGGGCGCGCTCAACCTCATTCGCTACATCAGCTTCCGCGCCGGCGCAGCAAGCGCGACCGCGCTGGCGATCGGGCTGATCCTCGGCCCGTGGTTCATCTCCTACCTGCGGGCGCGCCAGGGCAAGGGTCAACCGATCCGCGCCGACGGCCCGCAAAGCCACCTTTCCAAGCGCGGCACGCCGACCATGGGCGGGCTGCTGATCCTGGTCTCGGTGGCGGTCTCGACCTTGTTGTGGATGGATCTCACCAACCCATACGTCTGGGCGTGCCTTTTGGTTACCGCCGGCTTCGGGCTGATCGGTTTCCTCGACGATTACGACAAGCTCAGGAAAGCCCACCATGCCGGGCTGTCGGGGCGAATGCGGCTGGCGCTCGAGTTCCTGATCGCCGGCTTCGCGACCTGGCTCATCGTCCGCACTGGCACGACTAACCTCTATCTGCCGTTCGTCCAGGGGCCGGTGATCGACCTTGGCTGGCTGTACATCGCGTTCGGCGCGTTCGTGATCGTCGCGTTCGGCAATGCCGTGAACCTGACCGACGGGCTCGACGGCCTCGCCACCATGCCGGTGATCATCGCCTCGATCGCGTTCCTGCTCATCACCTACCTGGTCGGCAACGCCAAGTTCGCCAATTATCTCGGTATCCCGCACGTGCTTGGAGTCGGCGATTTGACCGTGCTGTGCCTGGCGATCGTCGGCGCCGGGCTCGCCTTTTTGTGGTTCAACGCCCCGCCGGCCGCGGTCTTCATGGGCGATACCGGCAGCCTGGCTCTGGGCGGGGCATTGGGAGCGATCGCGGTCGCGGCGCACCACGAGTTCGTGCTGGTCATCATCGGCGGGCTGTTCGTGCTCGAAGCGCTGTCGGTGGTGATCCAGGTCGCGGTCTACAAACGCACCGGCAAGCGCGTGTTCCTGATGGCGCCGATCCACCACCATTTCGAGCATCTCGGCTGGTCCGAGCCGACCGTCGTCATCCGCTTCTGGATCGTCAGCTTCGTGCTGGCGCTGGCCGGCCTGTCGACGCTGAAATTGCGGTGATCACGGCGCGCGCCTTCTCCGGCAAGCATTACGCGGTCTACGGCCTTGCGCGTTCGGGGGTGGCGACGGTCGAAGCGCTGCTTGCGAGCGGCGCTAAAGTCACGGCGTGGGATGGCAATGAAGAGGCTCGCGCCAAGTTGCCGCACGGCGCCGAGCTCGCCGACCTCGACAGTGCCGACCTGACCCAATTCGACAGCCTGGTCGTTACCCCCGGCCTCCCGCTCAACACCCACCAGATCGCGAGCCGAGCCCGCGACGCCGGAGTCGAGATCATCGGCGACATCGAACTGTTCGCCCGCGCCCGGCCCGAGCTTCCGCCGCACAAGGTGGTCGGCATCACCGGCACCAACGGCAAGTCGACCACCACCGCGCTCGTCCACCACATCCTCCAGACCGCCGGCGTGCCGTCGACGATGGGCGGCAACATCGGCCTGCCGATCCTCGCCCAGGACCCGCTCCCCGAAGGCGGGGTCTATGTGCTCGAGCTGTCGAGCTACCAGCTCGACCTCACCCAAAGCCTCGATTGCGACGTCGCGGTGCTGCTTAACATTACCCCCGACCACCTCGATCGGTATGAGAGCTTCGAGGCTTACCGAAATTCCAAGCTGCGTTTGTTTGAGCTCCAACAGGACCCGATGCATGCCGCTGTCATCGGTGACGAGATTTTCATCGAGACGGTCACGAACCATATTCTGCTGATAGCTCCCTACTGGGGCAGCTTGGCTGAACAGCCTCCGTCACTTGCAGGTCCGCATAACCTTCAGAACATGGCCTGCGCACTCGCAATAGTTGAAGCTCTCAAGATTGGCTTGAGGGCAGAAGATCCGATGGTTCAATCCGCACTGCGCACTTATCCCGGCTTGCCGCACCGCATGGAGCGCATCCGCGAAAAGGACGGCGTCACATTCGTCAACGACAGCAAGGCGACCAATCCGACCGCGACCGCGCCGGCGCTGGCGGCGTTCCCCGCGATCCGCTGGATCTTGGGCGGGCGGGCCAAGAGCGACAATCTCGATGAGTGCGCGCCGCACTTCGGTCACGTCCGCTCGGCCTACACCATCGGCGAGGTAGCGGAGTTGTTCGAGGCGCTGCTCAAACCGCACATGCCGGTGAAAAATTGTCGCGAGCTTGGCGAAGCCGTGCGGCAGGCCGCACATGATGCGCAAGTGGGGGACACGGTGCTGCTCTCGCCGGCGTGCGCGAGCTTCGACCAGTTCCGGGATTTCGAGGAGCGCGGCGACCAGTTCCGCGCGTTAGTGGGGGCGTTATGAACACGAGCATCTCGAGCCGCATCAAGGCCACGGCCGCATTCGCCGACCCCAACCGCTACGGCCGCGCCGACCGCTCGGCGGCGGGGCGCTGGTTCTGGGAGATCGACCGCGTGCTGCTGCTGCTGGTCAGCGTGCTGATCGGCATCGGCCTGATCGCCGTCGCCGCGGCGTCACCCGCTGCGGCGACCCGCTATTCGGGCGGGTCGATGCACATGTCCGACCTCCATTATTTCTACCGCCAGCTGGCGTGGATCGCGATCGGCGTGCCGGTGATGATGGGCATCTCGATGCTGACCCGTGAGCGGGCGCGGCGATTGTCCTTGTTCGGCGCCGCCTTCTTCTTCGTCCTGCTGATCTTCGTCCCCGTGCTCGGGCCCGAGGTCAACGGCGCCAAGCGCTGGATCGACATCGGCATCGGCCAGGTCCAGCCGTCGGAATTCCTCAAGCCGTTCTTCGTGGTCGCCATGGCCTGGCTGCTGAGCTTGCGTGAAAGCGACAAGTCGCTGCCGGTGTTCGCGCTGTCGGCGCTGGTCACCGGCGCGGTCGGCCTGCTGCTGATGCGCCAGCCCGATTTCGGCAGCACGATCATCTTCGGCTGCGTGTGGATCGCGATGCTGGCGCTGGCTGGCGTCAAGTTGCGCACGCTCGGCATTCTCGCCGCGATCGGAATTGTCTGCGTCGTGCTGGCCTACTTCTTCTACGACGTCGCCCAGATGCGCATCGACGGTTTCCTGTTCGGCGAGGGCGACACTTTCCAGACCGACAATGCGATGCGCACGCTGACCGCCGGCGGGCTGTTCGGGATGGGGCCGGGTGGCGGCACCCGCAAGTTCGGCCTGCCCGAGCCGCACACCGACTACATCTTCTCGGTGATCGGCGAGGAGTTCGGGCTGATCGCCTGCCTCGCCATCGCCTTGCTCTATCTGGCGATCGTCACCCGGGTGCTGGTGAAACTGCTCGACGAGGATTCGACCTTCGCCATTCTCGCCGCGGCCGGGCTGTCGATCGAGTTCGGGCTGCAGGCCCTGATCAACATGGCGGTCAACGTCCAGATCGCGCCGTCCAAGGGCATGACCCTGCCGTTCATCAGCTACGGCGGTTCGTCGATGCTGGCGTTGTCGATCGGCATGGGTTTGCTGCTCGCTTTCACCCGCCGAAACCCGTATCTCACCCGCTCGCCATACGTCGTCAAATGGAGCGGGGATTTTCCTCAATGAAGCTATGGCCGGGATGAATTTCGTTCTCGCTGCCGGGGGCACCGGCGGACATATGGTTCCGGCCCACGCCCTCGCCGCCGAGCTCAAGTCCCGCGGTCATGGCGTGATGCTGATCACCGACGAGCGCGGCGCGCGCTTCCCGGGGCTGTTCGACAAGGTGCCGGTCCACATCCTTCCCGCCGGAAGGCTAGGCGGAGGCCCGATCGGCTGGCTCAAAGCGCTGCGCTCGGTGGTCGCGGGGCGCAGCGAAGCCAAGGGGATCTACCGCAACCATCGGCCCAACGCAGTCATCGGCTTCGGCGGCTATCCGGCGTTTCCGTCTCTGCTGGCGGCGTCCTCGATGCGCATCCCGAGCCTGCTCCACGAGCAGAATGCCGTCCTTGGTCGCGTCAACCGGCTGCTGGCCGGCGACGCGGCGGCGATCGCCACCGGCTTCGCCGAGGTCGAGCGGCTGAAGTCGGCATACAAGGCCAAGACGGTGACGGTCGGCAACCCGGTGCGCGAGGCGGTGGCCAAGCTCGGTGAAATGCCGTTCCCGCCGTTCGACGAGGTCGCGCCATTGAAGATTCTCGTCACCGGCGGCAGCCAGGGCGCATCCGTCCTCGGCCAGGTCGTGCCGGTCGGGCTGGGGCTGCTCCAGCCATCGCTGCGCCGGCGGCTGCAGGTCATCCAGCAGTGCCGCGCCGACGACATCGAACGGGTTCGCGCGCACTACGCCGAGTTCGGCATCCCAGCCGAGCTGATGACCTACATCGAGGACATGCCCGACAAGCTCGCCGAGGCGCATCTGGTGATCGGCCGCGCCGGCGCCTCGACGCTCGCCGAGCTGACCGCCGCCGGGCGGCCCGCGATCCTGATCCCCTACCCGTCGGCGACCGACGACCACCAGACCGCCAATGCGCGCGAGATGACCCAGGCGGGCGGCGCGCGGACCATCCCGCAAGCGCAGTTCACGCCGCCGGTGCTGGCGCGCCAGATCGAGGCCATGGCCGCCGATCCACAGGCGCTCGCCAACGCCGCCGCGCGGTCGCTGTCGGTCGGCCGCCCGCACGCCGCGCGCGATCTCGCCGATCTCGCCGAACGGATTGGCAATGGGCTGACGCCGCTGATGGTCGGGCCGGCGCTGGCGCCGCGCAGCCGCGGCGCCTTTGCCGGAGGGGTCCCGGCATGAAGGCCGCGCTTTTGATTGGACGCCTTCAATCATGAAGGCTTTTGGCACCGACGTCGGGACGATTCACTTCGTCGGCATCGGCGGCATCGGCATGTCCGGCATCGCCGAGGTGATGCATCAATTGGGCTATAAGGTGCAGGGCTCCGACGTCGCCGAAGGCTATGTCGTCGAAGGGCTGCGCAAGGCTGGCATCCAGGTCATGATCGGCCACAGCGCCGACAATCTGGGCGACGCGGCCGTGGTCGTCTGCTCGACCGCGATTCGGGACGGCAACCCGGAGATCGAAGCGGCCGCCGAGCGGCGCATCCCGCGCGTCCGGCGCGCCGAGATGCTTGCCGAGCTGATGCGGATGCAGAAGACCGTCGCGGTCGCCGGCACCCACGGCAAGACCACGACGACCTCGATGATCGCGGCGATGCTCGACGCCGGCGGGCTCGACCCGACGGTGATCAACGGCGGGATCATCAACCGCTACGGGTCGAACGCGCGATTGGGCAAAAGCGAGTGGATGGTGGTCGAGGCCGACGAGAGCGACGGCAGCTTCCTGCGGCTCGACGGGACCATCGCGGTGGTCACCAACGTCGATCCCGAGCACCTCGAGCATTACGGCAGCTTCGAGGCGATCAAGGACGCGTTCGTCGAGTTCGTCGAGAACGTGCCTTTCTACGGGCTCGCCGTGATGTGCGTCGATCACCCCGAAGTGCAGAATTTGCTGAGCCGGATTCGCGATCGGCGAGTCGTCACTTACGGCTTCTCCGCGCCGGCCGACCTGCGCGCCGACAATGTCGTCGCCGAGCGCGGCGGCACCCGGTTCGACGCGGTCGTGCTCCAGCGCGACGGATCGCGCCGCACGATCGAGGCCGTCCGCCTGCCGATGCCCGGTCGTCACAATGTCCAGAATGCGCTGGCCGCGATCGCCGTCGCGATCGAGCTCGGCATCGACGACGCCAAGATCGTCGAGGGCTTCGAGCGCTTCGAGGGGGTCAAACGCCGCTTCACCCGGGTCGGCGAAATCGGCGGCGCGATCGTGATCGACGATTACGCCCATCACCCGGTCGAAATCCGCGCGGTGCTGTCGGCGGCACGGGAAAGCGCGCAGGCGACGGTTGGCGCGGAAGAAGCGATTGGCCGCGTGATCGCGGTCGTCCAACCGCACCGCTATTCCCGGCTGCAAGCGCTGATGGACGACTTCCAGAACGCCTTCAACGACGCCGATATCGTGTTCGTGGCGCCGGTATATGCGGCCGGCGAGGAACCGATCGAGGGAGTCGATTCGGCCGCGCTCGCCGAGGGGCTGCGCGCGCACGGGCACCGCATGGTCAAGGCGGTTGCCGACCCGAAGGAGTTGGCCGCCTCGCTGCGCGATATCGCCGCGGAGGGCGATGTCATCGTCTGCATGGGCGCCGGCGACATCACTAAATGGGCGGCCGGGCTGGCGGACGAAATCCAGAAAGCGAGGACGTCGAAATGAGCGACGTTGCAACCCTGCCCAAAGTGAAAGGAAAATTGACCGCCGACGCACCGCTGGCGCCCCTGGTGTGGTTCAAGAGCGGCGGCAAGGCGCAATGGCTGTTCGAGCCCGCCGACGCCGACGACCTTGCCGAATTCCTGAGCGGGCTCGACCCCGACGTGCCGGTGATGGCGCTCGGTCTCGGCTCGAACATGATCGTCCGGGACGGTGGCGTTCCCGGCGTGGTCGTGCGGCTCGGCAAGACGTTCGCCGCAATCGAGCAGCTCGACGAAACCAGCCTGAAATGCGGCGGTGGGGCGAGCGGCATCCTGGTCTCCTCGACCGCGCGCGACGCCGGCATTGCCGGGCTCGAGTTCCTGCGCGGGATCCCCGGCACGGTCGGCGGATTCGTGCGCATGAATGGCGGCGCCTATGGCCGCGAAGTGAAGGACATATTGATCTCGGCGACTTTGGTCCTGCGCTCGGGCGAGGTCGAGGAATGGCCGTTCAAGAAACTTGGCTACAGCTATCGCCACAGCGCCTTGCCCGACGGAGCCGTGGTCGTGAGCGCGTCGTTCCGCGGCCACCCCGGCGAGCCGGCCAAAATCGGTGCCGAGATGGACCGCATCGCCGCCGCCCGCGAAGAGACCCAGCCGATCCGCAGCCGCACCGGCGGCTCGACCTTCAAGAACCCAGCCGGCCACAAGGCGTGGGCGCTGATCGACGCCGCCGGCTGCCGGGGAATGATATTGGGCGGTGCGCAAGTGTCGGAAAAGCATTGCAATTTCCTGCTGAATCTCGGTAGCGCGACAAGCGCCGACATCGAGGCGCTGGGCGAGGAAGTCCGGCGCCGGGTCAAGGCCAGGACCAACATCGCCCTCGAGTGGGAAATCCAGCGGATCGGCACCGAATGAACAGGGCTTTGCACGTCGTCGTGCTGATGGGTGGCTGGTCGTCCGAGCGCGAGGTTTCTCTGACCAGCGGGCGAGGGGTCGTGGAGGCGTTGCGGGCACGCGGCTGGTCCAACATCACCGAGCTCGACATGGAGCATGACGTCGCGACGCGCCTGGCCGAGCTCAGGCCCGACGTCGTATTCAACGCACTGCACGGCACGCCCGGCGAGGACGGCACCGTCCAGGGCATGCTCGACCTGATGCAGATCCCCTATACGCACAGCGGGCTGACGACGTCGGCGATCGCCATCGACAAAGAGCTGACCAAGCTGGTGCTGGTGCCGCACGGGGTGCGCATGCCGGCCGGCAAGGTGGTGACCAGCGAGAGCCTGTTCAACGCCGACCCGATCGCCCGGCCCTATGTCGTCAAGCCGGTCAACGAAGGCTCGTCGGTCGGGGTCGCGATCGTCACCGCCGACGGCAATACCGGCAACCCGATCGGCCGCGACGTCGAGGGCCCGTGGCACCATTTCGAGCGGCTGCTGGCCGAGCCGTTCGTCAAAGGCCGCGAGCTGACCGTGGCGGTCCTCAACGACGAAGCGCTGGCCGTGACCGAGTTGAAGCCGGTTGCCGGTTTCTACGATTATGATGCGAAATACACCGACGGGCTGACCGTCCATGTGTGTCCGGCGGACGTGCCCGAAGACATCGCCAAGGCGATGATGGACATGGCGGCCAGAGCGCACCGCCTGCTCGGCTGCAAGGGCGCGTCGCGCTCGGATTTCCGCTGGGACGACGAGGCGGGCGAGGCCGGCATCTACCTGCTCGAGATCAACACCCAGCCGGGCATGACTCCGCTTAGCCTGGTCCCCGAGCAGGCCAAGTATCGCGGTATCGAATATGGCGAGCTGGTCGAGCGGTTGATCGACGAAGCGCTTCCCCAAGGGACAGGCAAATGAGTGCCGCCCACGTCCGCCGTGGCGCGCCGGCTCGGCCCAAGCGCAAAGCCGCGCCGCGCGTATCCAAACGGACCGCTGCTAGCCACGCGCGCGCCAATCGCATCGCAGGCCTGGCGTTCGTCGCCTTCCTGCTCGCGATCGGTGTGGTCGTGCTGATCGCGCTCGATATTCCCTCGAAGGCGGCGACCTCCGCCGGCGCGGCGATCGGCCGGGCCGGATTCACCGTCAGCGGCTACCAGATCGTCGGCCTCAATCGGATGAACCGCGCCCTGGTCGATGCGGTCATCGTCGATGAGCTGCACCGGGCGTCCGAGGCATCCGGCAGCGGCCGGCCGGCACAGCCCCTGGTCGACGTCGCCCGCATTCGCGACCGGCTGCTGCAGTTCGGCTGGGTCAAGGACGCGCGAGTGTCGCGCCGCCTGCCCGACACGCTGGTGATCGACATCGTCGAGCGCACGCCGGCGGCGTTGTGGCAGGACCGGCAGCGGCTGGCGCTGATCGATGCCGAAGGCGTCGTGCTCGACCGCGTGCCGGTCGACAAGATGCCCGACCTGCCGCTGCTGATCGGGCCCGGCGCCAACGTCGAGGCGCGCGAATTGAACCGGCTGATGACCGACGTGCCAACGCTGAAGCCGCAACTGGCGTCGGCGACGTGGATTGGCGGACGGCGCTGGGACCTTGCGTTCCAGACCGGCGAAACCGTCGCTTTGCCCGAAGGCGAGGACGCGTCCCGTGCCGCTTTGGTCAAGTTCGCCAAGGTCGACCGCTCGTCCGGGTTGTTGGGCCGCGGGCTGGTCCGGTTCGACCTCAGGATTCCCGGCAAGATGATCGTTCGCCTGCCGCGGTCCCCTGGCGAAGCGATCACCGCCGACGCCCCGGCGGAAGGCTGATGGCGTCGCCCGCCGACACTCCGTTGATCGCCGCGCTCGACATCGGCTCATCCAAGGTCAGCGCATTGATCGTCACGGCCGATGACGACGGGCGTCTGCGCGTGCTTGGAACCGGCCAGCGCGAGAGCCGCGGCGTCAAGCGCGGCTACATCTCGGACGTGGAAGCCAGCGAGTTCGCGGTGCGCGAAGCGGTCGAGCTCGCCGAGCGCATGTCGGGCGTAACCATCGACGAGGTGTGGGCGAGCTACGGCGCCGGCGGCCTGGTCAGCGACGTCGCCAATGTCGAGGTCGAATTGGGCGGCCACCAGGTCGAGCAATCGGACATCGACCAATTGCTGTCCGGCGGGCGCGATGCGCTCGACCGCGGCGGCCAGGTCGTGCTCCACGCGCAGCCGGCGCTGTACACGATCGACGGGGTCGAGGGCGTCAAGCATCCGATCGGGCTCCACGCCGACCGCCTCGGGGTCGACATCCACGTCGTCGCCGCCGACCCGGCGCCGCTTCGCAACATCGATTACGTGATCCGCTCGGCGCATCTGGGCGTGAAGGCGATCGTCGCTTCGCCGGTCGCCGCCGCGCTGGCTTGCCTGACCGAGGAGGAGCGCGAGCTGGGCGTCGCGCTGGTCGAACTTGGGGCAGAAGTCACCAACGTCTCGCTCCACGCCGGCGGGATGCTGGTCGGGCTGCGCTCGATTCCGCTCGGCGCCAAGGACATCACCGACGACATTGCGTGCGCGTTCGGAGTCCAGCGCCGCGACGCCGAGCGGCTGAAATGCTTCTACGGCTCGGCGATGACTTCCCCGCGCGACAATCACGAGATGATCGACGCGGCGCAGATCGGCGCCGAGGAGGGCGCCGAGCCGACCCGGATCACCCGCGCCCAGCTGATGATGGTCATTCGCCAGCGGGTCGAGGAGCTGACGGCCCAGATCGACGCCGCGCTCAAAGAGCTCGGCTTCACCGGCCCGGTCGGGCGGCAGGTGGTGCTGACCGGCGGCGGCGGCGAACTGAAGAACATCGCCGACTACATGCAGGGCGTGCTCGGCCGCGCGGTGCGGGTCGGCCGCCCGCGGACCATCACCGGCCTGCCCGACGCGCACAGCGGCCCGGCCTTCTCGACCCTGGTCGGACTCGCCTTCCTCGCCGGATCGGGCAGCGGCGATATTCGCGACATCGCGGTCGGCAACTTCATCGAGCACAAGCCGGCGACCGGCATGATTGGCCGCTTCATCGCGGCGATGCGGGGCGGGTTCTAGGCGCGGCGGCCGGGGGGACGGGCCTTGGGGGGACGGTGATGGCGAGCATAGCGACGACGCGTATGGCTAACCGCGGCCTGGTGCTGCTGCTCGGCGCGGCGGTGTTTCTCAATTACGTTGACCGCGGCGCGATCGCGGTCGCGGCGCCGCTGATGAAGACCGAGCTCGGGCTCAGCGCGACCACTTTCGGCATCGCCGTATCGGCCTTCTTTTGGGTCTACGCGCCGGTCCAGTTGCTGGTCGGCTGGCTGTGCGACCGTTTCTCGGTCTATCGGCTGATGGCCGGCGGCATCATCCTTTGGTCGGGCAGCACCCTGGCGATGGGGCTGGTCGGCGGCTTTGCCTCGCTGCTGGTACTGCGCGTCATGCTTGGTGTCGGCGAAAGTATCGCCTTCCCCGGCACGTCGAAGATCATCGCCCGCCATATCCCCGCCGAGAACCGCGGCATGGCCAACGCCGCCGTCGCCGCCGGCCTCGCGCTCGGTCCCGCGGTCGGCACGCTGACCGGCGGGTTGATCGTCGCTTCGCTGGGCTGGCGGCCGATGTTCGTCGTCTTTGGCCTCGCGACCCTGATTTGGCTGTGGCCCTGGCGGCGCGTCGTCCGAACGCTAGCCGTGCCTTCCGGGGAAGCCGACGAGGGTCCCCGCGTCTCGGTCCGCTCGGTGATTGGCAAATGGGCCCTATGGTCGATGTCGATCGGCCACTGTGCGGGCAATTACTGCTTCTATTTCCTGCTTGCGTGGCTGCCGCTTTACCTGGTCCAGGCGCGCGGCTTCACCATCACCCAAATGACCCTGCTGGCGACGCTCGGCTATGCGGTGCAGGCGGCCTGCGCATTGTCCTACGGCAAGTTCTCCGACTGGTGGACGCGTTCGGGCCGTTCGGAGGCGCTGTGCAGGCGGTCGATGATGGTCGCCAGCCAGGCCCTCGCCGCCGTCGCGATCCTCGGCCTCGCTTATGCCGACAATGCGGTCAGTTTCGCTATCTTGCTGTCCCTCGCGGGCGCGGCGACGGCGTCCTTGTCGCTCAACCTCTACGCGATCGCGCAGATGTTCGCCGGCCCGCGCGCTTCGGGGACCTGGGTCGGCGTCCAGAACGCGCTCGGCAATCTGTCGGGCATTTTCGGGCCGATCATCACCGGAGTCATCGTCGATCGCGCGGGTTACGGCAGCGCTTTTGTCCTCACCGCAGCCGTCGCCGCGTTCGGCGCGTTGTGGTGGGCGTTCGGCGTTCCGCGCATCGCGCAAGTCGAGTTTGAGCGGAAATGAAACCAAAGCGGACAGATGTGAGTCTTTCGGGCCACGCTTTTCCCCAATTTTTTCGTCAGCGTTAACGTTTTCGCTTGGTGCGCGAATCGGACTAGTGCATTGATTCACATTGACGGTTCAGCGCCTTGCTGCCTTCGGGCCGGCTACTATGGGGGGTATAGTCATGAGCATCGATTTCGTCCGGCCTGAAGTCGACGAACTTCGTCCGCGGATCAGCGTCATTGGCGTTGGTGGAGCGGGCGGCAACGCGGTCGCCAACATGATCGCCGCCGATGTCCAGGGGGTCGACTTCATCGTCGCCAACACCGATGCGCAGGCGCTCAACTCCTCGACCGCCGACCGCCGCATCCAACTGGGGCTCAAGATCACGCAGGGACTGGGCGCCGGCTCACGTCCAGAGATTGGCCGCGCCGCCGCCGAGGAGACGCTGGAAGAAATCGAGCGCGCGCTTGAGGGCACGCACATGTGCTTCATCGCCGCCGGCATGGGTGGCGGAACCGGCACCGGCGCCGCGCCGGTGATCGCCAAGACCGCGCGCGACAAGGGCATCCTCACGGTCGGCGTGGTCACCAAGCCGTTCGCCTTCGAAGGCTCGCGCCGCGGCCGCGCCGCCGACGCCGGCATCGACGAGCTCCAGCAGCACGTCGACACCTTGATCGTCATTCCCAATCAGAACCT
Organism: Sphingomicrobium sp.; assembly: GCA_039934055.1. GTDB lineage: Bacteria > Pseudomonadota > Alphaproteobacteria > Sphingomonadales > Sphingomonadaceae > Sphingomicrobium. The sequence goes on from JBDTMX010000019.1 coordinate 40,270, forward strand.
GTTCCGCCTCGCCAATTCCGACACGACCTTCAAG
>JBDTMX010000020.1:0-12578 GCA_039934055.1 Sphingomicrobium sp.
TCGAGAAGGCGATGAAGGACGCGCTCAAGAACGACCGCGCCCGCATCCAGGTCGGGCGCATCTCGAGCTTCGGATTGATGGAGATGAGCCGCCAGCGGCTGCGCACCGGCGTGCTCGAGGCATCGACCAAGGCGTGCCCGCATTGCGAGGGCACCGGCCTGATGCGCACCGCGTCGTCGGCCGGCCTGTCTGCTCTGCGGATGGTCGAGGATGAAGCCGCGCGCGGGCGGGGCGAAAAGATCCAGCTCCGCGCCGGGCGCGAGGCCGCGATCTATCTGCTCAACAAGAAGCGCTTCGAGCTCGGCGAGATCGAGCAGCGCTACGGTGTCTCGATCGAAGTAGTGATCGACGAGAGCCTCGAGGGCGCGCGGATGAACGTCGAGAGCTCAGGGCCGCGCCCGGTCGCCCCGCAGCGGCTCGAGACATTCGTCGCTCCGGTCGAGGATGACGACGAGTTCGAGGAAGAAGAAGAGATCGAAGCCGCGCTGGTCGGTGCCGAGGAGGCCGAGGAACTGGCCGAGCGAGCACCCAGCGAGCACGAGCCGGACCGCGAGCGAGGCCGTGAGCGCGAACGCGACGACGAGGGCGAAGGTCCGCGCCGCCGCCGCCGCCGGCGCCGCGGCGGACGCGGCCGCGGTCGTCGGGATGGCCAGCTGCCCGCCGCCGATGAAGGCCGCACGGATGAGCAAGTCGAAGCTGAAGCTCTACCACCCGCAATGCCTGCCGAAGGATATGAAGGCGAGGAGGCCGAGGCACCCAAGCCGCGTTCCAGGCGCCGCCGTGGGCGCGGGAAGGCTGGCGCCGAGGCGCAAACCGCGGTCGAGCCCGACAGCTCGGCGCACCGTGACGTCGAGCCCGACAGCTCGCCAATGGTCGAGACGCCCCTCGCCGAGGAGCCGCCGATCGCCGCCGCAACGCCTGAGGAAGAGACGCCCGAGGTCGAAGAGCCGAAAGCCCGCCGCAGGCCACGGGCACGCAAGGGCGCTGCGGCAACTTCGAAGGCCGCCCAGACCCCGGCGCCCGAGCCCGAGCCCAAGCCCGAGCCTGAGCCGGATCCGGGACCGGTGCCGACCAAGCCGACGCGCAAGCGGCGCTCGAAGACCGCGGCGGCAGAGCCCGCCCAATCGAGCGTCGAAGCCGCGCCAGCCCGCGAGGCCGAGCCGACCTCCAAGTCCGTGCCATCGCCGGACAATGACTCGGCGATGACCGACGCGGAAGGCGAGCGGCGCTCGGGCTGGTGGTCGCGGACCTTCGGGTAACAGCGACGCGCACGGCAGGGCCTACTTTCATCGCCGGTTCAGCCGCGAGGATGGTAAGCGGGGGCATGTCGTCCCCCCTTTCCGGCCCGACGTCCCGCTTGCTGTCCAGCCCGTGGTCGAGGGCGGCGCGGCTGCTGATGCTCGCGCTGGTCCTGGCCTTTGCCGCGGCACAGCCGGCATCAGCCCAGGAGATCTTGCGCGACAGCGAGACCGAGCTGCTATTCAGCGACATCGCGCGGCCGCTGATCACCGCCGCCGGCCTCGATCCCAAGTCGACCAACGTCGCCTTGCTCCAGGACTCCGAAATCAACGCCTTCGTCGCCACCGGGCAGACGGTCTACATTCAGTCCGGGCTGCTGATCGCCGCCGACAACGTCAACCAGCTGCAGGGCGTCATCGCCCACGAGCTCGGCCACGTCGCCGGCGGCCACTCGATCCGGCTCGCCGAGGGCAATAGCGAAGCAACCGGCCTCAGCCTCGCCACCATGGTCCTCGGGGCGCTGGCGATCGCCGCGGGCGCGGGCGAAGCCGGCATGGGCATCCTGATGGCCGGGCAGCGCGCCGCCTTGGGCCGTTTCCTCGCGTTCAGCCGCACCCAGGAAAGCTCGGCCGACGCCGCCGGCGCCAAATATCTGTCCGCCGCGGGCATCAGCGGCAAAGGCAGCATCGAATTCTTCAAGAAGCTGCAGAGCCAGGAATTCCGGCTCGCGGTCGTGGCCAAGGACAGCTACGACCAGACCCACCCACTGTCGAGCGAGCGCATCCAGGCGTTGCAGCAAATCTACCAGAAGGACCCGGCGTGGAATAAGCCGTCCGACCCGGCGCTCGAGGCCCGCTTCGAGCGCGTCAAGGCCAAGCTGATCGGATTCGTCGATCCCAAGCACGCGATCGTCAAATATCCCGAGAGCGACCAGAGCATCCCGGCGCATTATGCCCGCGCTTATGCCTATCACATCGGCGCTTACCCGGACAAAGCGCTGGCGGAAGCCGGCGCGCTCCTCAAGAGCGATCCCCATGACCCCTTCTTCCTCGAGCTCGAGGGGCAGATCCTGCTGGAATCGGGCAAGCCCGCCGAAGCCATCGCGCCGCTGCGCGAGTCGACCGAGCGCGCCCCCGACATGCCGCTGATCGCCGCGATGCTCGGCCACGCGCTGATCTCGACCGAGGATCCGCACAATTTCGCCGAGGCCAAAAAGGTGCTCAAGGCGGCCGTCAACCGCGACAACCAGAACCCGTTCGCCTGGTACCAGCTCGGCATCATCTACGACCGCGAGGGCGACGAGCCGCGCGCCGCGCTGGCGACGGCCGAGCGCAACAACCTCGAGGGCGAGCCCAAGCTGGCGTTGGCCAGCGCGGAAATGGCCATGAAGGGCATTCCCCAGGGGACGCCGGACTATCTTCGCGCGCAGGACATCGCCATGGTGTCGCGCACCGAATTGAAAAAAGACAAGAAGTACAGGAAGGAGCACCCCGAGGAGTGAGCGAGGGAGAAAAGCCAAGCGAGCCGCCCAAGGTCGGCAGGCGCCCGCCGGCGCTGTGGCCGGCGATCGGCGGAGGCGTGATCGGAGCGCTCCTGACCGCTGCTTTGTTGCTGTTCGCGGCGCCCAATTTGATCGGCAGCCGAATCGTGCGCCAGGGCCTGATGGCCGACCCGCAGATCCTGGTCGCCGCCTCCGATGCGCTGCGCGACCGGCAGTACGAGCCAACTCTCGCCGCCAACCGTGCTGCCATCGAGACACCCTACGCTTCATCGTGGAAGGGAGCTGCCAAGCCCGACGTCGTGCTGGTCGAGTTCTTCGATTACGCCTGCCCCTATTGCAAGGCGAGCAACCCCCACGTCGAGCGCTTGCTCAAGGAGGATAAGGGCCTGCGCGTGGTCTATCGCGAGCTGCCGATCCTCGGACCGGAAAGCGTCGCCGCCGCACGCCTGTCGCTGGCGGCTTCGAAGGCCGGCCACTTCCGCCAGTTCCACGACGCATTGTGGGAGGCGGGACGGCCCGGTCCGGAGACGATCGCCATCGCCAGCAGCGCCGCCGGGCTGCAGACTCCGGTCACGCCCAGCCCCGACGCCGAGGCCGAGCTTGCGCGCAACTTCAAGCTCGCCGGCGCGCTTGGCGCCACCGGCACCCCGCTATTTGTCGTCGGCAACAAGGTGATGAACAGCGCCGTCGGCTACGACACCCTCAAGAAAGCCATCGCCGACGCCCGCGCCAAGGGCTGAGCACCGCGTCTCGGACCATTTTCGCCCTTTAACCCGGCTCCCCCGCGTCCCCGCGCCCCTTGAAGCCTTGGGCGACGACGTACCATTCCGACGATTCCTTGCGGCTGGCGGGCGGCTTGGCGTGCTTGACGGTGGTGAAGTGGCGCTTGAGCTCGACCACGAGGTTGCTGTCGGCGCCGCCGGCCAGCACCTTGGCGACGAACGCGCCGCCCGGGCGCAGCGTCTCCACCGCGAACTCCAGGCCTGCTTCGACCAGCCCCATGGTGCGCAAATGGTCGGTCCGCGCGTGGCCGACGGTGTTCGCCGCCATGTCCGACAGGATGAGGTCGGGCGGTCCGCAGAGCGCTTGGCGCAGCTTGTCCGGCGCTGCATCGTCCATGAAATCCATCTGGAGGATGGTGACGCCGTCGATCGGGTCGGTCGGCAGCAGGTCGATCCCGGCGATCTTCGCGCCCGGAATCTTTCGCGCAACCACTTGGCTCCAGCCGCCCGGCGCGATGCCGAGGTCGATCACCGCCTTGACCCCTTTCAGCAGGCCGAAGCGCTCGTCGAGCTCGAGCAATTTGTAGGCGGCGCGGCTGCGGTAATTGTCGGCCTTGGCGCGGCGCACATAGGGGTCGTTGAGCTGCCGCTCGAGCCAGCGGTTGGACGACACCGAGCGGCCGCGCGCGGTCCGCACGCGCTGATGCAGCCCGCGATTGCCCCTGGTCACGACAAGGGCATCACAAGATATGGCCGTCGCGCGCCATCAGCGACCGCAGGATGCCTTCGCGGATGCCGCGGTCGGCGACGCCGAGGCTCGGGGCCGGCCAGATCTCGAGGATCGCCTCGAGGATCGCGCAACCCGCAACCACCAGGTCGGCGCGGTCGCGGCCGATGCACGGCAGCCGGGAACGCTCTTCATAATCCATCTCGGCGATCATGGTGCTGATCTTCTGCATCGCCTCGGTCGGGACGTGCAGCCCGTCGACCGCCCGGCGGTCGTAGGACGGCAGCGCCAGGTGAACGCTGGCGAGCGTCGTGACGGTGCCACTGGTGCCGAGCAGGCGAATGTCCTTGGCGGTCTTGGGCAGGGTTTCGGCAAAGCGGGTGAACGAGTGCCGCGCGCGCTCGCGCATGCGCTTGTAGGCGGCAAGGCGATCCTTGCCGTCGATCGCCGCGCGGCCTTCGCTTTCGGTCAGCGAGACCACGCCCCACGGCGCGCTCCACCAGCTGCGGATCTTGGGCATGCCGTCGACCTGGTCGATCAGCACCAGTTCGGTCGAGCCGCCGCCGATGTCGAAGATCAGTGCTGGTCCGTCGCCGGGCTCCAGCACCTTGTGACAGCCGAGCACCGCCAGCCGCGCTTCTTCCTGCGGGGCGATGATGTCGAGCGCGATCCCGGTCTCATCGCGGACCCGCTCGACGAATTCGCGCCCGTTGACCGCCCGCCGGCACGCTTCGGTGGCCACTGCCCGCGACAGCGAAACATTCCGGCGGCGCAATTTTTCGCCGCAGATACCAAGCGCCGCGACCGCCCGGCCCATCGCCTCGTCGGACAGTTTCCCGCACTGCGATAGCCCTTCGCCAAGGCGCACCACGCGCGAAAATGCGTCGACCACGGTAAATCCGCCGTCGATCGGGCGTGCGATCAGCAAGCGGCAATTGTTGGTGCCGAGATCGACCGCGCCATAGGTGGTGCGATACGCGTGTCGCCGCTCGTGCGGCTTGAATGGCCCGCTCTCGCTGCTTTCCTCGTGCAGCAGAGCCGGCGCGCCGGCGACTCTCTGCGCCATTGGGAACGCCCGTTCTTTCCTTGGCCGCCCGCAAAAGGACGGCTGACTTGGCGCCGTTTAATCACATTAAGCAGGTCAAGGGCAAGTCGCGGCCGATTTCAGCCCCCTCCGGAGCAACCGCGCAGCCCGGCGCGTTGACAGTCTGGGGGGGGCTTTCTATCTCGCCTGCCTGCCTGCTGCCCCGTCGTCTAATGGTAAGACTACGGACTCTGAATCCGTCAATCGAGGTTCGAATCCTCGCGGGGCATCCACGGCTTATTGCCCGAACGTCAACGACTTATGGCCTGCCCCGCGGTGATGCTGGGGAGGTCGGCGCCGAACCCCCTGCGCCCTTCGCCAAGCGCTTCATAAGCCGCGAACAATTCGGCGAAATGGCCGTCCATCGTTCGGACATCGGTGTGGGACAAAGCGCGGGCTCGCTGGAGCGCGGCGCCGCGGTCGACAAAGGCGACGATCGCTTCGGCCAGCGATGGCGTACTCCCGGCCCGGTACGGCGCACCGGCGCCGGCCAGCAATTGATCATACGCTCCCCCGCGATCGGGCACGAGCAGCGGCACCCCGCTCGCCCGGGCCTCTGCGGCGACCATGCAAAACGTTTCCGCCTCGCAGCCATGGACGAGCCCATCGACGCTCGCGATCAAGCGAGCCAGCTCGTCCCGCTGGTCGACCCGTTCCAGGACGGCGACGTTGGAAATGTCCCGTGCCAGCCGAATCAGGCCCGGAGAATCCGGTCCATCGCCCACCAGTACGAGCCCGACCGGGCGGACGCGCCCCGCTTTCTGGGCCGCGTGGATGACCATCGGCCAGCGCTTTTCGGCGGAGAAGCGACCCAGTCCAAGCAGGACAACAGCGTCGGCCGGCAGCCCCAGCCGGTCGAGCAGGGACTGGCGCAGATATTCGCTGCGGTGGCGCGGCGAGAACCGGCCGGCTTCGCTGCCCATCCGGATCGTCACCGCCTTGCGTAATCCGCCCGCCGCCAGCCGGTCGGTCAGCGTCTGGTTGGCGCACACGACGAGGTCGAACATCCGGTCCAGCCCGCGCAGATGAGCCCAGAAGCTGCTGAACCAGCGATCGATCGTGGCGATGCTCGCGACCCGTCCGAACCAGCGATAGGCGTAGGCCGCCAGCGGATCGGCATGCATCACCAGCGACCGCGATGCAGCACCCTGCCAGCGGCCGACCATGGTCGCGCTCGACCAGGGGGAAGACGCCTCGACATGATCGGGCCGCCAGCGATCGAGCGCACGGTGCAGCGCGGCCTGATCGTCGAAATAACGATAGCGCCGGTCGACCGGCAGCGTCGGCGCCGCGATCGTCGCCAGCATCGCTCCCGGCCCGCGGTGCACGACCTCGTCGCGCTCGCCGGGCGCGAGCAGGATCATCTCGTGGCCGAGGCGCGGCGCCTCCTTTAGCTTGTTTTCCAAATAGGTCCGCACGCCTCCGCCGGCGGGCGTGTAGAAGGCACAGACATCGACAATACGCATCGAATTGGTCCCGGCACCCGATCGCTCACGCGAATTGCGTGCTAGATAAGACGGCAAGGAAGCCTAAGAGCCGCATTGTCTCAGGTGAGAAATCCCGTGCCCCCCGCTCCATCCCGCCGATTGCTGCTCGTTTCGATCCACGACGTCACGCCGCGGTTCGAGGGTGAAGTCGACCGGCTTCTCGACCGGCTGAGCCCGTTTGTCGGCGACCGCCTGGCGATGCTGGTCGTTCCCAATCACTGGGGCGACTGCCCGATCGTTCCGGGCTCTCCCTTTGCGACGCGGCTGCGCTCCTGGAGCGACCGCGGGATCGAAATGTTCGTGCACGGCTGGAGTCACCGCGACGCCATGGCCCATTCCAGCCTCGCCGACCGCGTGCGGGCGCGGCACCTTACCGCCGGCGAAGGCGAGTTCCTCGGGCTGTCGCGCGGCGAGGCCAGCGCCCTGATCGGCGATGGCCGGACGCTGATCGAAGAGATTATCGGGTGCCCGATCGCGGGCTTCGTCGCTCCCGCCTGGCTGTACGGGCCAGGTGCCCGCCAGGCTTTGGCCGACTGCCGGATCGAGCTCGCCGAAGATCATATGCGGGTGTGGTCGCCGGTGCTCGGCGTCGAGCTCGTGCACAGCCCGGTCATCACCTGGGCGAGCCGCAGCCGGTGGCGGTTGCTGTCATCACTCGTCCTGGCCGGCGTGGTGCGTCACGTGCCGCTGCCGGGGGTGATGCGGATCGGCGTCCACCCCCCCGACGTCCGCTCGCCGGCGCTGCTCAAAAGCATCGGCGCGACGATCCGGGCATTGGCGAAGACCCGCCAGCCCGGCCATTACGGAGATCTGCTGCCGTCTCCTTTAGGAGCGTAAGGCCGCTTTCCGGCAGGCCCCGGCCCGATTAAAGGCAGCGCCATGAAGATCATCGGCAGCTTCGTCAGCCCCTATGTCCGCAAGGTCCTCGCCTGCCTCGAACTGAAGGGGCTCGGCTATCGCGTCGATCCGATCACGCCCTTCTACGGCAATGACGAGTTCGCGCGCCTGAGCCCGCTGCGGCGGATTCCGGTGCTGGTCGACGGCGACGTCGTGCTGTCCGACAGCTCGGTGATCTGCGCCTACCTAGAGGAGGCTTATCCGGCGACGTCGCTGCTGCCGAGCGATCCGAAAGATCGCGCCCGCGCGCGCTGGCTCGAGGAATATGCCGACACGCGGCTCGGCGAGCTGTTCATCTGGGGCCTGTTTTACCAGCGCGTCGTCCATCCCTTGGTGTGGGGCGAGCCGGGCGACGAGGCGCGCATCGCCAAGACCCTGGCCGAGGACGCCCCGGCGGCGCTCGACTATCTCGAGACCCAGCTGCCCGCGTCGGGCTTCCTGTTCGGCGAGATCGGGCTGGCCGATATTTCGGTCGCGAGCTTCTTCCGCAACGCCGAATATGCCGGCTTCACGGTTGATCCCGGGCGCTGGCCCAAGGTCGCGCGATTTGTCGGCGAGGTGCTTGGTCATCCGGTGCTGGCGAAACTGCTGCGGTATGAGGACATCCAGCGCAGCGCCGACATCCCGCGTCGGCGCCAGGCCCTGCTCGACGCCGGCGCGCCGTTGACCGAGAACACGCTCGGCACCCGCGAGCCACGCAAGGGCATGATGCGGCTTTAGGCCTAGTGCTGGTAGCCCGAGATCCAGTGCTCGAGGCGGGTCTTGAGCGACGGCCGCGACGGGATGAAGCCTTGATGCTCTCCAAACGCCTGGTCGACATATTTGTCTTCGCTATGCTCGTAGAGGGTGAGGTTGGCCGGCAGCTTGGGGCGCAGCGTCTCGCGGCCGCGCAGCATGTCCTCGGCCATCGCCAGCGAGCGGTGGACGTCCTCGGCCGTGAACGGCTTCATCAGGCAGCCCAGCGCAAGGTCGGGCATCGGGAAGCTCGGCGCCTTGCCGCTGACGAACAGGACGGGGACATTGAGATCGGCGAGCTTGACCGCGACCGAGAAGCCGGTCGAGCCGCGCGCCAGGTGCAGGTCCAGCAATGCAATGTCGGGGTCGTGCCGTTCGGCTGCGGCGATCGCGCTGTCGGCGTCGTCGGCAATCCCCACCACGCGGTAGCGCGGATTGTCCTCGACCAGATATTTGAGGGTCGTCGCAAGCTGCGAGTCATCCTCGACGATCAAGATCTTCAACACCGCGAGCCCTCCCTCAGGGTTCCCATCAAGGTTTCGCTGTGATGGGCCGACCTAACTCTCGGAAATATCCGTGGATTACAGCTTCGCGCGAAAGCGGGCCGCTGCGAATCCCAAGTGGGCCCGGTTAACGACGAAGCGAGTCGCGCGCGGGCCGGAACGACGATTATGCGCGGTAAAAGATGTGCGCGCCGATCTTTTCCACGCGGGTCAGCCGCTGACCCCAGGTCGGAGCGACGTAATCGGCGTGATACCACAGCACGTCGCCGGGCAACGCGGTCAGGATGCGGCCGGCGGCGACGCGGGCCACGGTTTGCGCCCGCTGCCACGCCTCGCAGCCGACGTCGACGCTCGGGAACTGACCGTGGCGGACGAACGAGAATTGCGCCTTCTGCTTGACCACCGAGCACCAGTCGGACGGGTAGCGGCCCGACGCGGCGCGGTTGATGACGACGTTGGCGACCGCCAGCTGGCCTTCGATCGGCTCGCCGCGGGCTTCGAAATAGACCGCCGTCGCAAGGCAGTTCATCTGCGGGTCGAGCGGGCCGGTCGAACTCGCCGCGACCAGTGAGCTGAGCATGCTCGACAGCGCCGCCATCGACGACGGGGCCCAGCCCGCCGGGACCATGCGCAGCAGCGGGTCAACCGTCAGCGTGCCGCCCGATGGGGTGGCTGCGGTCGTGATTCGAGCGGAGGTGAAGCCGGTCGCCGAGGCCAGGGTCACGGTCCCCGTGGCCGGCCGAAGCGGCGCCTGGACGGTGGCGGTTGCATAGCCACTGGTCCCGATCGGCTTGGCCGTCAGGTCGATGCCGGCGGACTTGGCCACCGACGCAATGTCGAACGCCGGGCCAGCCTGCGGCAAGCTCTGCGCCGGGGCCTCGCTCGAGGCCAGCGCCAGCATAAACAGGCCTATAACCGCGGACGCGCCGCGGCTTCCCAAAAGTCGGATCAATTCGCTCTCTTTTTCTTTTGCGGCCGGTCCAACTATCGGTTGCTACGCACGTTGGCGTCGCGTTGTGGAGGATCCGTCCGTCTTGCCCTGAGCCGGCGTCTTTTGGCGCCTTTGGCTCACTCGCTCTTAATTCGTTAATGGAGGAGATAGGGTGTTTGGGGGCGAATCCAACGCTTGTGCGGCGAACCGAGCGTCAAGCGGGGTGGAATCCGGAACTCTTTCAATTTGTTCATTTTTCTCTGATTTTTTGGCGGAATTTGCGGCCGACTACCGTCCCTTCACGGGACTCGCTAGAGGGAGGCTCGAAGGAACGCCCGATGGCCCATTGGCTGATGAAATCCGAACCGGGGAGCTACAGCTGGGACGATCTCGTCCGCGACGGCGCCACCGAGTGGGACGGGGTTCGCAACAACGCCGCCCGCCTCCACCTGCGGGCGATGAAGCCCGGCGACCAGGCCTTCTTCTACCACAGCATGGCCGACAAGGCGGTGGTCGGCATCATGCGCATCGCCCGCGCCGCCCGGCCCGATCCCAAGGCCCCGGACTGGGTGTCGGTCAAGGTCGAGCCGGTGCGGCCGCTGAGTCGGCCGGTCACACGGGCGGCGATCAAGGCCGAACCGCGCCTCGCCAGGATGGAGTTGATCCGCCAGTCGCGGCTGTCCGTGGCGCCGGTGCGCGACGAGGAGTGGGCGGTGATCCTGGAGATGGCCGGCGAGGGCTGAGGGCGGACGCGAAATCGAGTGAAAACTCACACAGGGTAGGTCGATTCGGGGGTGTGTGAGTTTCGTGAGTTTCGGGAATTTGGCGGTGCCAGCGCGCCGCGGCGGGCGACGGTTGGCGAGATAACGACTCGGCAGCGCCTGCATCGACCAGCTTAAATCATGAAATGGGTTGTGTAGGAAAATGGTTTGTTTTTGCTGTAGCGCTTGCGGAGTAGAACCAGCAGTATGTGGCCTCTATTGCACATAAGTGGCTAAGGGCATTTTCCTAATTCGCACTGACTCGATCTACAATGATCGGCCAGAAGAGAGTTATCAGTTCCCGTCACAGTATCTATCTCGCGCCGCCCAATTCGTCGGCGACTGGATTGTTTATTTGGAGCCCGTGAAGGCAGGTCGCCGCGGTTATCACGCGGTCGCGAAGGTCCGCCAAATCGTTCCGGATCCTACAAGCGAAGGCATGTTTCTCGCGCTAATTGAACCAGGGTCGTACCTCTCTTTAGCGCGTGAAGTGCCTTTCCGCATGGGCCCCGCCTCATTTGCATCGCAGGTGATTTCACCAAGTACGACGAGCACGCCGTCAAACAGATGAACCGCAACATCGATCTCATCCGATATCGCAAGTTTGAAGGTGAACTCTTGCTGCTGGAGCAACTGACTACGACGACATCGCAGAACCCATATGCTCCGTCGGCCGAACGCGCGGGCGGTACCGGCAAGAACAAATACCCCACTGTGACGGCGCATATGACGAAGGCGCCAACGGAACTTCGGGACCGATATGAAGCGCTGGCTGCCTACATGAACGCGTTAGGTGACGACGTCAGCGTGAAGGTCACCGACTATTATATTGCGTTTCGCAGGATCAAGAACTTCGCTTGTGTGGAGTTCAGACTGCAGCTCGGCAAGCTCCTCGTGTTCGCCAAGGTAAATCCGAGTAGTGTGACGCTCGAGAAGGGGTTTACACGCGATGTCCGCGAAGTTGGTCACTTCGGTACAGGCGATCTCGAAATCATAATCGCTTCTGATGCCGATCTAGAAAAAGCGAAGCCGCTCCTCGATCGTGCTTATAACGAATCCTAATACCCTACCTCTGTCCGGGATAACGGAGAGGGGAGCGTAGCGCCACTTTCGTTCGCTCTCACCATGCTGGCGCATGGCCGCTCACTTCGTGAGGTGACCTTCGGTCAGCAGCGCTTCCAGTCGGGTTCGGCTTCGCCGACCCGCTGGCCGGGAACAGAAGGACCCGCCCCATGCCGAAAATTCAACCGTTAGAGGACGGTCCGATCTTCGGCATCCCCTCCCTTGAAAGGGAGGGGTGGCGCCTCCACCAGCTTCGCTGGTCCCCCTCCCCTGCAAATGCAGGGGCTGAATTCAGGCCGCTTTCGCCCTATTCGCCCGCTTGCGTCACTACGGTTCGCTCTCACAATGCTGGCGCATTGTTGACGCTCTCTTCGTGACGTCGAACGGGTTCGCTGAAGCGACCCGCCGGCCGACCTGAGGACGCGGCTCTTCGCGCTGCTTCGGCGACGCGTTCCGCGTCGGCGGCGCTGCGCTCGGCGCTAAGCGGGCTACGCCGCCTTGGCGCGGTTCGCCCGCTTCCTTTCATGCGGATCAAGATGGCGCTTCCTCAGCCTGATCGACTTGGGCGTGACTTCGACCAGCTCGTCCTCGTCGATGTAGGCGATCGCCTGCTCCAATGTCAGCCGCTTGGGCGGCGTCAGGCGGATGGTGTCTTCCTTGCCGCTGACGCGGAAGTTGGTCAGCGCCTTGGCTTTGAGCGGATTGACCTCGAGGTCCTCGGGCTTGGCGTTCTCGCCGACGATCATGCCTTCGTAGACCTGCTCGCCGGGCGAGACCATCAGCGCGCCGCGGTCCTCCAGGGTGTTGAGCGCATAAGCCGCCGTCTTGCCGGCCGCGTTGGAAATCAGCACGCCGGTTTGCCGCCCTTCGATCGGGCCCTTGTACGGCGCATAGCGCTCGAACAATCGGTTCATGATGCCGGTGCCGCG
>JBDTMX010000021.1:0-10980 GCA_039934055.1 Sphingomicrobium sp.
TGACGAACGCCTTGTCGTAATCGTAGATGCCGACCTCGAACACCGCGCCGACGGTGTAGGAAACGATCCGCGGCACGGTGCCGACGACGGTCGAACGGCCTTCTGGGCTGATCAGGCTGATCTCGCTGCCGGGATAGGCGCCCAATTGCTCGGCAAGGCGCGAGCCGATCGCGACCCGGTCGCTGCCCGGGGCGATCGAGCGGATGTCACCCGACTTGACGTTGTCGTTGATGGTCTTGTTGGCGCGCAGATCCTCCATCCGCATGCCGCGCACCAGAACGCCTTCGACCCGGCCGTTGGCCGAGGCCATCAAGGGTTGTTCGATCAGCGGAAGGGCCGACGTGACGCCCGGAGTCTTTTTCGCGGCAACCGCGATCTGCTGCCAGTCCGACAGCTGGCCTTCGTAGCCCTGGATGATCGCGTGGCCGTTCAAGCCGACGATCTTGTCGAACAGCTCGGCGCGAAAGCCGTTCATCACGCTCATCACGATGATCAGTGCGGCGACGCCCAATGCCACCGCGGCGAGGCTGATGGCGGCGACTAGGAAGATAAAGCCCTCGCCCTTGCCCGGAAGCAGGTAGCGGCGAGCGATCATCCGCTCGTAGCGGTTGAGGATCATGAAGCCAGCCTCGCGACGACGGCGTCGGGGGCGATCTCGAGTTTCTCGCCGGTGCGGCGGTTCTTGAGCTCGACCACGCCGTTGGCGATGCCGCGTGGCCCGATGATCACCTGCCACGGCAGCCCGATCAGGTCCATCGAGCCCAGCTTGACCCCGCCCCGCTCGTCGCGGTCATCGTAGAGCGTCTCGACGCCGGCTTCGGTCAGGCGTTTATAGAGATCCTCGGCGAGATCGACGCTTGGACCGTCGTCAGCGCGCATAGTGACGAGGCCGACGGTCCACGGCGCGACCGCTTCGGGCCAGATGATGCCGTGCTCGTCGTGGCTGGCCTCGATGATCGCCCCGACCAGGCGCGAGACGCCGATGCCGTAGCTGCCCATCATCGGGTTGAGCGGGCGGCCGTCTGGGCCCGAGACCTTGAGGCCCATGGCGGCCGAATATTTGTCGCCGAAATAGAAGATGTGGCCAACTTCGATGCCGCGACCCGTTCGGCGCCGCTCCTCGGGCAATTCCGCCCAGCGCGCTTCATCGTGGGTTTCGTCGGTCGCGGCGTAGGTCGAGCTGACCTGCTCGAACAGGCCGTGCAGCCCAGCCTCGTCGGTGTAATCGAGATGCTCGCGGTTCCAGTCGATCGCCTCGAACGCGGCGTCGTAGAACACCTCACTCTCGCCGGTCGGCGCAAGGACGATGAACTCGTGCGACAGGTCACCGCCGATCGGGCCGGACGCCGCCTTCATCGGCACCGCCTGGATCCCGAGGCGCTGGAAGGTGCGAAGATAAGCGAGCAGCTGACGGTAGTAATTAAGCCGCGCACCTTCCTCGTCCAGGTCGAAGCTGTAGGCGTCCTTCATCAGGAACTCGCGGCCGCGCATCACGCCGAAACGCGGGCGGACCTCGTCGCGGAACTTCCACTGGATGTGGTAGAGCGTGCGCGGCAAGTCGCGGTAGCTGTTCATGCCGTCGCGGACGATCGCGGTCAGCATTTCCTCGTTGGTCGGGCCGTAGAGCATTTCGCGATCGTGGCGGTCCTTGATGCGCAGCATTTCGGGCCCGTAGGCGTCGTAGCGGCCGCTCTCTTTCCACAGGTCGGCCGACTGGATGGTCGGCATCAGCATCTCGATGGCGCCGGCGCGATCCTGCTCCTCGCGGACGATCTGCTCGATCTTCTTCAACACCCGAAAGCCGATCGGCAGCCAGGCGTAGATACCGGCCGCGGTCTGGCGGACGAGGCCGGCGCGCAGCATCAGCTTATGGCTGACGATCTGGGCGTCGGCGGGACTTTCCTTGAGGACGGGCAAGAAACAGCGGGAAACGCGCAAAGTCGGGATGCCTTCCGGCTGTTGGCTGGTGGACGCGGCGCTTCACCTAGGGCGGCGGGGTGGCCAACGCAATGCGGCGGGTGGTCAATGCAATGCGCAAGCGGCGCTGTGGATAACTGTGTCTTGCCCGACACATGAGGTGCACAAAAACTGCCTGGCGCCACCTACGTTGATGACAAGCCGGCACGAAGCGGCTTAGCGTCGCTCCTGTTCCGGACCGATGCCTGTGGCAGAGGTTCGGGTCGTCAAGGGGGCTGACGAGCAATCGTCACGCAGGACGCCCGGATCGTTGATCGATCCGGGCGTTTGCTTTTGTCGGACAGGGCAAGGCGGTTCGTTGATTGATCCGGGCGTTTGCATTTGTCGGGCAAAGCGGATCGCATCCCTTTGTTTAGCACGATCGCCGAGCAGCAAATTTCTCTCCGAAAGCCGAGCAGCGGGATTGCGCACAATCCGTTGGCGAGTCCGCCGGTTTTTCGCTAATGCGCCAATCGGAACAGGAGGATGAAATGCGCAGCAGACTCATGCTCACCGCCCTTCTCATGGTGATGGCCGCAAGCCCCCCGGCACTGGCCCAGCAACCACGCGACGTCGGCGGCATACCAACAGAGACCCAGCGGCGCCTCGCCCATAAAAATGTATTTCCCTGGGACTTGCTGGGACTGATTGGGCTGTTCGGCTTCCTCGGGTTGCGCCGCAGGCATCCCGACGACAGCTATCACCCGGCGCCACTCGAATAATCGGGAAATCCGACAGGAGGACAGGATATGCGCATACCCATCGCGATGATGCTCGCCTCAGCCGCAGTGCTGGCACCCGCACCCGCGGCGGCGCAGGCCAATAATGCCGCCGCGACTGACACCGCCGCCGCCAACACCGAAGCGCCCGCAGCGGACGCCAACCTGACGGCGACCACGACGACGACCACGACCGTCGAAAACAACATGATGGTCGGCCAAGCCATGCCCAGCGACACGATGATGACCGGCGATGTCGCTGCGATGCCGATGACGCCGCACCGCCGGCAACGGATGCCGTGGGGCCTGCTCGGACTGCTCGGCCTGGTCGGATTGCTCGGGCGCCGCCGCACGGATTGACGGCGAAGGCGCAGGCGCAGCTACTCGGCCGGCGCCTGCGCCATTTCGACTTCAGGCAGGCTGCGGCCGCTGGTCTCTTTGCCCGCCCAGCCAATCAGCGCGCCGGCGAGCAAGGTCGGCGACAGCAAAGCCGCGCCGGCCCCGGCCAGGGTCGGGATGAAGCCGAGCAAGGCGAACGCCTGTACCGCGACTCCGCCAAACTTGCTGCTGCCGGCGACGAGGCCGGTCGCGCGGCCCCTGATTCCGACGCGGTAGGTCTCCGCGGTGTACGGCAGGAGCACCGCGATCATCCCGTTGGCGCCGACGATCAGCAGCGCGACGATCAGGACCAGCACCAGCGGATGCGCCAGCTGCTGGGCGGGAAGCAGCGCACCCAATAGTCCCGCGAAGGTCACGGCGATGGTTCCCACGAGGGTCCATTTGCTGCTCCAGCGGGCATAGAGCCAGGCGACGATCATGATCGTCGGAAAGGCGAGCAAGGCCGAGCTGGCGATGATCCCGCTGGCGAGGGCCGAGCTGTAGCCGCGCTGCTGGAGGTCGCTCGGCAGCCACAGCAGCAGGCCGAAATTGACGAAGCTCCAACTCAAGGCGGCGATAGCCAGTGCGACGGTCAGACGGATGTCGGGGCCGAGCGCGGCGTGTTCGGCATCGTCCGTAGCGGCGCGCACCGGGCGAATCCCGAACCGGTCCTCGAGCTGGCGAAGGTCGTTGAGCCGCCCCTGGTCGCGGAGAAAGTGCGGCGATTCGGGGATCAGCCGGGCGAGCGCGAGCAGCAACAGCCCGGTCGGGAAGCCCTGCAGCCACAGGAAGCGCCAGCCGAAGTGCGGCTCGAACACATGGGCGGCGCCGCTCGCCGCGAGATATCCGCCGACCAGGCCGGTGCCGCCGACCAGCACCAAAATCCAGCTACGCTGCCGCGCTGGCATGATCTCAGCCAGCAGCGTGTAAACCACCGGAAGCATGCCGCCGGCCGAGCAGCCCATCAGGAAGCACATCACAAGGTTCCATTCGAACCGCGGCATCGCTCCGCAGATCGAAGTGGCGACGAACAGGATGGTCGACAGCAGGATCGACGAGCGGCGGCCATAGATGTCGGCGATCCACCCCCACAGGAACGAGCCGACGGTGGTGCCGATCAGAGCGACGAACGGCAGCAAGGCCGCGGTCGAACGCGGAATGCCATATTCCTTGGCCAGTCCGGGGAGGACGAAGCCCAGTGTCGCAGGCTTCATCACGTCGATCACCAGCCCCAGCGTCAACACCAGGAGTACGCCGACGTGCCAGCGGTTGAGCGGGGCCGAATGCGGCGGATCGAATTCGACAACATGGAGACTTGCCCGCGATCGGGGCCACTTGCCCAAAGCGCCCCAGCAGGCGATTGGAACGCCGGCGATGATCAGCGCCATGCCGGCCACCATCTGCGGCCCGATCGCCATGCCGACGAGACGATTGTGCATGGCATGCGCCTCGGCCAGCATCGGCAGATGCATGAGGACACCGGCGGCGATCATCGCGCAGCCGATCCAGAACCAGTTCCTGTGGTCGCCGAACCATCGTGGGGCCGCAATTGCCGAGCTGCTCATGTTCGCCCCATATTCGAGAGATCAGCCGGCCAGAAGAGCGAGCAGCGCGAAGCTCGCCAGCCAATGCTCGCCCATATAATCGCCGGCGACGTATGGCAACGCCGCGTCGAGATGCTCTTGGGCGGTGGTCCGGGCAAGCTCGGCGGCGGCTGGAGGAAGTAGCGGCGCGAGGCTTAGCCAGCACCAGGCGCGGCTCAGGTTCAACCCGTCGAGATGCGCAATCTTGCCGTCGCTGCGGTCGCTGACCGTGGCCGGGGTGAACAGGGTTGCAGGCTCGCGGGCTGTAAGGCGCGGCAGGAACGCGGCAAACCACCGCTCGAAGTCTGCGGCCGGCAGGATGCGCGCCATGCACAAAGCCTCGACTAGTGCCGACGACAGGAATTCGTCGCCACCTGGCTCCCACGCCTGGCAGTCGTGGTCTTGGCTGAACCACTGCTGGGTTCGGTTTCTGATCAGGCCGGCGAGCGGGGTATCGAATTCATTTGCCCATTCGAGCGACAGGATCAGGGCGAACGCCGTGTTGAAATGGGTGCCGGTGCGGATCGGGTAAGTGAGGATCGCGAGATAGTCGCCGAAGCGCTCGGCGAACGCGCGGGCGAGCGGGGCAAGCGCCCTCCCCCACGGTTTGTCGTGATGGCGCGCGGCGTCCTGGTGAAGCGCGAGCAACCACGCCCAGCCGTACGGCCGCTCGAAGCCGCGGCTTGAGGGCCGGTCGAGATATGCGAGCTCGGTTGCGATTTTCTCGGCGGTGAAGGTGGCGTCGGCTCGGTCGGCGATCTCTATCGATTGCGTGATGTCCGGAAATAGTCGTCGCAGCGTCAGTAATGTCCACCAGCCGTGGACGCAGCTGTGCCAGTCGAAGCTGCCGTGGAACACCGGGTGGAGGACGCGCGGCGGCAACGCGTCGGCGTCGCTGGTGAGCACATGGTCGAGCTTGTGCGGATATTCTTGTGTGACGTGGCCGAGCGCGATGCTCGCGAACCGCGCGGCGGTATCGGGGTCGAGCTTCACCGGAACGCCGCGAAGTAAATGATCAGGATATTGATCGCGAGCAGCGGGAGCGCGGTGGCGACCTGGACGCGGATCACTCCATACTGATCCTTCAATTCAAGCAGCGCAGCCGGGACGAGGTTAAAGTTGGCGGCCATCGGCGTCATCAGCGTGCCGCAGAAGCCGGCCAGCATGCCGACTGCGCCGACCACTGCGGGATCGCCGCCATAGCCCTTGATCAGCAGAGGCACGCCGATCGCCGCGGCCATCACCGGGAAAGCGGCGAAGGCGTTTCCCATGATGATCGTGAACATCGCCATGCCGAGCCCAAACACTATGACCGTCAGGAAGACGTTGCCCTGCGGGATGATCGCCTGGGTGAGTTCGCCGATGATGGTGCCGACACCGGCAGCGGCGAACAGGACGCCCAATGCGGCGAGCATCTGTGGCAGGACCGCAGCCCACCCGATCGCGTCGATCAGCCGCCTGCCCTCCTGCAACGGCGCCAATGCCGGCGGCCGCAACCAGGCGAAAATTGTCGCCAGCGCGAGCAGTACGCCGAAGGCGAGGAAGACATAGGTTTCACGCTTGGGCTCGATCCAGCCGTAGCCGCCAAGCGGCGTGTAACTGTAGAGCAAGGTGCCGATCAAAGCGGTCACCGGGATGATCAGCGCCGGCAGGAACAACCGGTTGCCGAGTCGCTCCGACCACGCCTTCCGCTCCTCGTCGCTGGTGGTCGACGGATGGCTGCGGCCGATCATGCCGAACCCGGCCAGACCGGCAAGGCCGAGCACCAGCAGCCCGTTGCCGAAATCGCCGATTTGATCGCCGGCGAGCAGGCTCAGCGCCATCAGTCCCCAGAAGGCGGCGTTGCCGAAGTGCTTGGGGTTGGTGCGGTCGAGCGCGGACAGCAATGCAAACGCGGCGAACATCACCCCGGAAAGTGCATAGAGCCAGTGGACCGTGATCATGGCCGCCGCCTCGCAAGCCTTTGATCCAGCAGCAGGAGCCGCGTGGAGTGGATCAAAAAGGCGCAGAGCGCGGTCGGGATCGCCCACATCGCCAGTTCGAGCGGCGCGAGGTTGTAGCCGTAGGTCACCAGGGTCTGCTGGATCAGTACGATCGAGCCGATGGCGATGAAGATGTCCTCGCCGAAGAACAGACCGACATTGTCGGTCGCGGCGGCGTAGGCCTTGACCGTCTCCGCCGTCGCTTCGTCGAGCTCGCCGTGCTGCTTCTCGGCCGCCGCCAGCGCCATCGGGGCGACCAAGGGCCGCACCGTCTGCGGATGACCGGCGGTCGATTGCAGGCCGATCGCCGAAGTGACCTGGCGGTAGATGAGGTAGAGGATCAGCAAGCGCCCAGTGGTCGCGTTCCTGAAGCCGCGGATTAGCGTCGCCGCGCGCTGCTGCAGGCCGTGGCGTTCGAGCAGGCCGATGACCGGCAGCACGATCCAGACGATGGCGATGATGCGGTTGTCGTTGAACGCTTTCCCAAAGGTGGCGATGACGTGGATGAGGTCCATCCCGCCCAACAGGCCGGTGACGATCGCCGCGGCGGTGACGACCAGCATCGGATTGAGGCGCAGCGCGAAGCCGATGACGACGAGTGCGATGCCGAGCAGCGGCCAGTAGTTGGTCATGCGCCCGCCTTTCCGTAACCGCCACCGCCTGGGGTTTCGATGATGAAGGCGTCGCCGGGCTGGACATCGGCCGAGGCGGTTGCACTAAGCATTTCGATGCTTCCGTCGACGCGCTCGACCCAGTTGCGGCCGGGTTGCGCGTCGCCGCCGCCGGCGAGGCCGCGCGGCGCGACCTTGCGGCGATTGGCGAGGATGTTGGCGCGCATCGGCTCGAGAAATGTGACGCGGCGGACGATGCCGTCACCGCCGTGGTGGGCGCCCTGCCCGCCCGAGCCGCGGCGGATGGCGAAGACGTCGAGGCGCACCGGCAGCCGCGTTTCGAGGATCTCCGGGTCGGTCAGGCGGCTGTTGGTCATGTGGGTCTGCACCGCGTCGGTTCCGTCATGGTCGGGGCCGGCGCCCGAACCGCCGGCGATGGTCTCATAATATTGGTGAGCGTCGTTGCCGAAGGTGAAATTGTTCATCGTTCCCTGGGAAGGCGCGAGGCGGCCGGTGGCGGCGAACAGCACGTCGGTGACGACCTGGCTGGTTTCGACATTGCCGGCAACGACCGCGGCCGGGAAGGCCGGGCTCAGCATCGAGCCTTCGGGGATGACCAGCGTGATCGGCCGCAGGCAGCCGTCGTTCATCGGGATGGCGTCGTCGATCAGAGTGCGCACGACATACAGCGAAGCCGCCCGAGCGATGGAGAACGGCGCGTTGAAATTGTCGGATAGCTGGGCGCTGGTGCCGGTGAAATCGAACGTCGCCGCGCGCGCGGATTTGTCGATGGTGATGCCGACCGAGACGTGGGCGCCGTTGTCCATGGCATAGTCGAACGCTCCGTCGTCGAGCCGGTCCAATAGCCGGCGCACCGATTCCTCGGCGTTGGTGAGGACATGGCCCATGTAGGCGGCAGCCACCTCCGCGCCATAGCCCCGCACGGTTTCGACCAGCGCTTCGGCGCCGTGGACGCAGGCCGCCAGCTGCGCGCGGAGGTCGGACAGGTTGCGGTCGGGATTGCGCGCCGGGTACCGCGCGGACGCCAGCAGCGCGCGCATCTCGGCCTCGCGGAATCTGCCTTCATCGACCAGCAATTCATTGTCGATCAGCACGCCTTCCTGCTCGATCGTGCGGCTGTCGGGCGGCATCGAGCCGGGAGTTATCCCGCCGATGTCGGCGTGGTGGCCGCGTGCCGCGACAAAGGCGGACGGGGCCTTGTCTCCGTCAGAGTAAAAAACCGGCACAATCACGGTGATGTCCGGAAGATGCGTGCCGCCGCGATAGGGGTCGTTGAGGACATAGGCGTCGCCGCGGCGGATGCCGCGCCCGTCCATGGCCTCGCCGCGACTGTCGATGATGGTGCGGATGCTTTCGCCCATCGATCCGAGATGCACCGGGATGTGCGGCGCGTTAGCGATCAGCGCCCCGCCCGCGTCGAACAGGGCGCAGGAGAAATCGAGCCTCTCCTTGATGTTGACCGAGGTTGCGGTCGATTGCAGCGCAACGCCCATTTCCTCGGCAATGGCCATGAACAGGTTGTTGAAGATCTCGAGGCGCACGGGGTCAGTCTCGGTGCCGATGGCGTGAGTGCGCGTGGCGGGCGTCGAACGAGTCAAGATCAACGTGCCGTCGGCAGCGCGCGCTGCGGTCCAGCCCGGTTCGACCACGGTCGTCGAGGTGGCGTCGAAGATCATGGCAGGGCCTTGCGTGACCTTGCCCGTCCCCTTCACCATTTGCTCTGGTCCCGCTGCCCGTTCCGGGGAGGAGCCAATGACCTCGACGACCAGCGCGTCGACGACCGGTTCGACCTGCTCCTCGACGTAGCCGAAGCGCTGGCGGTGGAGCGCCTGGAAGTTGGAGCGCATGCGGTCGACGGGTTCGATGTCGACCTCTAGCGCCATGTCGCTGCCTGGCATCCGCAGGCGAGCACGGCGGTGGGCGGTGATGCGGTCGGACTCGAGGCCTTGCTCGATCAGCGCGTCGCGCGCGGCGGCTTCGAGGGTGCGCAGCACGTCGCTGAAATCCTCGTCCAGCGGCTTGAGCCAGCTCGTCTCGCGGATCGCTTTCACGTCGGCGAGGCCGATGCCGTAGGCCGACTGGACGCCGGCCAGCGGGTGGATGAGGATGCGCTCCATGCCGAGCGCATCGGCGACGCGGCAGGCATGCTGGCCGCCGGCCCCGCCGAAGCAGGCGAGCGCGTAGCGGCTGACGTCATGGCCGCGGGCGATCGAGATCTTGCGGATCGCGGCGGCCATATTGTCGACCGCGATCTCAAGGAAGCCCTCGGCGATCTTCTCCAGCGGAAGGCGGTTGCCGAGCGCCGCCGCCACTTCCTCGAGCCGGGCGCGCGATGCATCCGGGTCGAGCGGCTGGTCGCCTTCTGGCCCGAACACCGCCGGGAACCGCGCGGGGACGATGCGGCCGAGGAACAGGTTGCAGTCGGTGACGGTCAGCGGCCCGCCGTTGCGGTAGCAGGCCGGTCCGGGCTGGGCGCCGGCCGACTCCGGACCGACGCGAAAGCGCATGCCGTCGAAGCAGCAGATCGACCCTCCCCCGGCAGCAACCGTGTGGATCTGCATCATCGGCGCGCGGATGCGAGCGCCAGCAACGACGCTTTCATCGACCAGCTCGAAGCGCCCGGCATAATGCGACACATCGGTCGACGTGCCGCCCATGTCGAAGCCGATCAACTTATCACCGCCGTGGGCCGCGCTGGCCGCGACCATGCCGACCACGCCACCGGCCGGGCCGGACAGGATCGCATCCTTGCCCCGGAACGACCGCGCTTCGGCCAAGCCGCCGTTCGACTGCATGAAGTGGAGACCCGTTCCGCCGGTCAGGCCATCGGACACGCGATCGACGTAACGGCGCAGGACCGGCGACAGGTAAGCGTCGACCACCGTCGTGTCGCCGCGGCTGACGAGCTTGATCAGTGGCGCCACCTCATGGCTGACCGACACTTGGGTGAAGCCGACGTCGCGGGCAATTTGCGACAACTTGTCCTCGTGGTCGGGAAACGCCCAGCCATGCATCAGCACGATGGCGAGAGCATCGATGCCGGTGGCGTGAATGCGTTCGAGCCCCGCCCTCGCCCCAGCCTCGTCGAGCGCGACCAGGACTTCGCCGTCGGCGCCAACGCGCTCGTCGATCTCGGCGGCGGCCTCGTACAGCATCGACGGCAAGATGATGTGCCGCGCAAAGATCTCCGGCCGCGCCTGATAACCGATACGCAGCGCGTCGCCGAAGCCGCGGGTGATCGCCAGGGCCAGCCGCTCGCCCTTGCGTTCGAGCAGGGCGTTGGTCGCGACGGTCGTGCCCATGCGCACCTCGCCAAGCGTGCCGCCCTCCGCATCGAGCACGCGGCGGATGCCCTCGACCGCCGCGTCGTCGTAGTGACCGGGGTTTTCGGACAGCAATTTCTCGACCCGCTGGCGGCCGTCCGACGAGCTCGCGACAATGTCCGTGAAGGTCCCGCCGCGGTCGATCGCAAAGGTCCAGACTCGGGTCACTTTGCCCTTGGAGCAAATGCGGTCGGCGCCCTCAATCGATTATGCAGCAATCAGACCGGATGCAGCGCGCCGCGATAGTCGGGGTCTTCGAGCGCCCGGCCCGCCCCCAACGCGACGCAGCTCATCGGGTTGTCGGCCACTCGAACTGGCAGGCCGGTCTCGTCGGCAAGGACGGTTTCGATGTCGCGCAGCAGCGATCCGCCGCCGGTCATGGTGATGCCCTCGTCGATGATGTCGGC
>JBDTMX010000022.1:0-2127 GCA_039934055.1 Sphingomicrobium sp.
CGGTCGGCGAGGATCTTGGCGACGTCGCCGGCCGATCCGGTGACCGCGACCAGCCGCTCGTCGTCGATCGATTCCTTGAGGAACTTGGTGAACTCGGGGTTGGTGTCGATCGTCAGCAGGGTCGCATCGGGGCGCAGATTCTCGAGGATCGGGCGGGTGAACGTGCCGACTCCCGGCCCATATTCGACGAACAGCTTGGTGGCGTCCCAATCGACCGGTCCGAGCATTTTCTCGATCACGGTTCGGCTCGACGGGATGATCGAGCCGACCATCACCGGATGCTTTAGGAACCCGCGCAGGAATTGCAGCCGCGGGCTCTGCACCCGATGCGCGGCCCGGCGGATGAAACGGCGTGGACCTTTGAGGGTACGGGCAGTCGAAATTGGCATTGAAGCTCCGGCTGGGGTCAGCGAAGGGTCGGAGCGTTGGCAAATGCGCCGCCGCTTGGCAAGCTTTGCGGGCGACTCCCCTGACAGCGGTTCGCGCTCGCGGCCACGAAACGAATGCTTTTCGCGACGAGCCTTCAACGGCCGCGCGGGTTTCGCGCGCCGCGGCCAGACTCTAAGGCGGCACTTGTGCCCACCGCCACTCCTATTCGCCACGTTGCCGCGACCGCGCTGAGCACGCCGCATTTCCTGCTGCTCTACGCGGCGATGCTGGTCGCGGCGGCCGGCAACACCGCGCTGCAATCGGTGATGCCGGCGATCGGGCGCGAGATCGGCATCGCCGATTTCTGGGTCGCCATCGCCTACACTTGGTCGGCGATTCTGTGGGTCGCACTCGCCCCATATTGGGCGGAAAAAAGCGACCGCCACGGCCGCAAGCTGCTGACGCTAATGGGGCTTTCCGGCTTCATCGTCTCGATGCTGCTGTGCGGCCTCGCGCTGGTCGCCGGGCTGCACGGTGTGATCGGCGGGGCGGCGACCTTCATCCTGTTCGCGCTGTTCCGCGCGATCTACGGCTCGCTCGGCTGCGCGACGCCGTCCGCGACGCAGGCCTATCTCGCCTCGAAGACCCGGCGCAGCGGACGAGTCGCGGCGCTTTCGGCCTTGTCCTCGTCGTTCGGCCTGGGGACGATCATTGGCCCCGCGCTGGCGCCGTTGTTCGTGCTTCCATGGGTCGGCTTGCCCGGGCCGTTGTTCGCTTTTTCGGCGATCGGACTGATGGTCTTCACCGCGATTTTGCTGTGGCTTCCCAACGACCGCCTAGGCCGCAAGCTCGGGCGCGGCGCGGCGATGAGCTATCCGTCGCTCGCCACCACCCCGACTGGCGCCAGCGTGGTTGCCGCGACCTCGCCCAAGCGCCCGCGCCTCAAGTGGAACAATCCGCGCATCCGGTCATGGATCATCGCCGGAGTCGTCGCCGGCCATGCCCAGGCGGCGACCCTGACCTGCCTCGGCTTCTTCATAATCGACCGCCTGAGTCTTTCGCCGCAGGGCTCGGAAGGACCGATCTCGATCGTCATGATGGCCGGCGCGTCGGCCACGCTGGCGGCGCAATGGGGGCTGATCCCGCGGCTCAAAGCATCCCCGCGCAAGCTGATCCTGTGGGGCGCGCTGATCGCTGCTGTCGGACTCTCGTGGACCATGCTCGCCAGCGATCTCTATGGCATCACGATCGGCTTCGCGCTGGCCTCGACCGGCTTCGGCCTCACTCGCCCTGGGTTCACGGCGGGGGCGTCCCTGGCGGTGCCGCTGGAGGAGCAGGGCAGCGTGGCGGGCGTGATCACTTCGGCCAACGGTATCAGCTTCGTTGCCGCCCCGGCGATCGGCATGGCGCTTTACGCAGCCGATCCACATCTGCCGTTCGCGGCCTCGGCGTTGTTGCTGATCGGGTTGGCGATCGCTGGCCGCGAGCGCCTGGCGGCCTAGCTTTGGCCCTTTTCGTTGGTCCGGGGATGCAGCATTCCGGGCAACACGAAGCCGATCCCGCCCAACGGCCGCACCGCGTCGGACTTGAGCGTCTTCCGGATGGCGTCATATTCGTCGAGCATCTCGGGCGTGACCGACGCCCGGCTCTCGTCGAGCGCCGTTTCGAAGTCCGCCTTGGTGACTTGGGCGGCATCGAGTCCGCGGCGCAGCGCGGTGAGGCCGGCGCGGCGCACCAGATCCTCGAGGTCGGCGCCGG
>JBDTMX010000023.1:0-7229 GCA_039934055.1 Sphingomicrobium sp.
TCACCCAGAACGTGATCGGCCCGATCTTCTTCGAGATCATCCAGCGCAAGGGCAACGAAGGCTTCGGCGAGGGCAATTTCAAGGCATTGTTCGAGTCCATCGAACTTGATCAGATGCGGCGAGGGGTCATCTAACAGGGATGACCGAAGCTTATATTTGCGACGCCATCCGGACTCCGATCGGCCGCTATGGTGGAGCGCTGGCGCAGATCCGCGCCGACGATCTCGCCGCAATCCCGATCCGCGCGCTCATTGACCGCAATCCATCCGTCGACTGGGCCGAACTCGACGATGTCATCCTCGGCTGCGCCAACCAGGCCGGCGAGGACAATCGCAATCTCGCGCGGATGGCGGGGCTGCTGGCGGGACTGCCCGATAGCTCGGGCGGCGTAACTTTGAACCGGCTGTGCGGCTCGGGCCTCGACGCGGTCGCGATGGCCGCCAGGGCGATCCGCGGCGGCGAGTCCGAGCTGATCATCGCCGGCGGCTCGGAAAGCATGAGCCGCGCGCCGTTCGTGATGCCCAAGGCGGCCCACGCGTTCGACCGCAACGCCGAGATTTACGACACCACCATGGGCTGGCGCTTCGTCAACCCGAAGCTGCGCGAAGCCTATGGCGACGACACCATGCCCTCGACCGCCGAGAACGTCGCCGACGAGTTCTCGATCAGCCGCGAGGACCAGGACGCGTTCGCGTTGCGCAGCCAGCAGCGCACCGCCGCCGCCCAGGACAGCGGCCGCCTTGCCGCGGAAATCGTCCCGGTCGAGGTTCTCCAGCGCAACGGTGACCCGATCATCGTCGACCGCGACGAGCATCCGCGTCCGACCAGCCCCGAAGCCCTCGCCAAGCTAAAGCCGATCGTGCGCAAGGACGGGACGGTCACCGCCGGCAGCTCCTCGGGCATCAACGACGGCGCCGCGGCGATCATCGTCGCCAGCGAGGAGGCGGCGAGGCGCAATGGCCTCACGCCCCGCGCCCGCATCCTCGGCACCGCGGTTGCCGGCGTGCCACCGCGGATCATGGGCATCGGCCCGGCGCCCGCTTCCGAGAAATTGCTCAAGCGGCTGGGGCTGTCCATCGCAGACGTGCACGTGATCGAGTTGAACGAGGCGTTCGCCGCCCAGGCGCTGGCTGTGCTGCGCAAGCTCGGGCTCTCCGACGATGCTGAGCAGGTCAACCCCAACGGCGGCGCGATCGCGCTCGGCCATCCATTGGGCATGTCGGGCGCGCGGCTCGCGCTGACCGCGACCGAGGAGCTCCAGCGGCGCGGCGGCAAGCTGGCCCTCGCCACGATGTGCATTGGCGTCGGCCAGGGGATCGCGCTGGCGCTGGAGCGGGCGTGAGCATCGCTCAAATCCGGGCGGTGCTCGAAACCGTCATGGACCCGGAGATCCCGGTGGTCTCGGTGGTCGATCTCGGCATCGTTCGCGATGTCACCGAAGACCGCGTCCGAATCACCCCGACCTACTCCGGCTGCCCGGCGACCGAAGTCATCGAACGCACCATTCGCGAAGCGCTCGACGCCGCCGGCTTCCGGCAGGTGGAAGTCGCAACCGAGCTCGCGCCGCCGTGGACCACGGACTGGATCACCGACCGGGGCAAGGCCGCCTTGCAAGCCTATGGCATCGCCCCGCCCGACGTGGCGACGACCGCGACTTGCCCGCAATGCGGCTCGACCGACACCGAGGAAGTCAGCCGCTTCGGCTCGACCCCGTGCAAGGCGCAATGGCGCTGCAAGAGCTGCCTGGAACCGTTCGACCGCTTCAAATGCCACTAGGGCGTCGGCGCGTCACCACTCTGCGAAGCTGCCGTCGGCCAGCCGCCATACCGGGTTGCGCCAGCGGTGGCGGTCCTTGTCGGCTTCGCGCACTGCGGCCTCGTCGATCGTGATCCCCAGTCCCGGCTTCTCAGGGACCGGCAGATAGCCGTCGACCGGTGACAGCACGTCTTTGTCGACCACGAAATTCAGCAAATCGTGGCCGCCGGTGTTGTAATGGATGCCGAGGCTGATCTCCTGGATCGCGACGTTGGGCGTGCATGCGCCGAGCTGCAGGCACGACGCCAGCGCCAGCGGCCCTAAAGGACAATGCGGCGCGACTGCGACGTCATAGGCCTCGGCCATCGCCGCGATCTTGCGGCATTCGAGGATTCCTCCGGCGTGGCTCAGGTCGGGTTGGATGATGTCGACCACGCCCATTTCGAAGAACGGCTTGAAGTCCCAGCGTGAGTACAAGCGCTCGCCGAGCGCGATCGGGGTGCTGACCAGCCCGGCTATTTGCCGCAACCCTTCCGGGTTGTCCGACAGCAGCGGCTCTTCGATGAACAATAGCCCGAGCGGCTCGAGCACTTTGGCCAGTTGCTTGGCCATCGGCCGGTGGACTCGACCGTGGAAGTCGAGCCCGACGTCCATGCCCGCCGCCTGCGCCGCTCCGACGCGCTTGACCACCTCGTCGAACAGCTTGGGCGTTCCGATCCAGTCGAGCTCGGCGGTGGCGTTCATCTTGACCGCCGAAAAGCCCTGGTCGGCGCGGGCCTTGGCCGCTTCGGCGATCTCGTGCGGCCGGTCGCCGCCGATCCACGCATAAGCGCGGATCTTGTCGCGCACCCGGCCGCCGAGCATCTCCCACGCCGGCAGGCCGACTGCCTTGCCTTTCAAATCCCACAGCGCCTGCTCGAGCCCAGCCAGCGCCGACATCAGCACCGGACCGCCGCGGTAGAAGCCGCCGCGATAGGCGACTTGCCAGATGTCCTCGATCCGCCGCGGATCGTGGCCGATGAAGCGGTCGCGCAAGGCTTCGAACGCGCCGTCGACCGCTTCGGCGTGGCCCTCGAGGCTCGCTTCGCCCCAGCCGACCGCGCCGTCCTCGCTCTCAACCCGGACGAACAGCCAGCGCGGCGGGACATGGAAGGTCTCGATGCGGCCGATCTTCATCTCATTCTCCGACAAGACGGGTGTCATCGATGTGCCGCCCCGCCGCATCGTCCTCGCTGGCCTCGCCCAGTTTCTTGATCGGCACCACCAGGCACACGCTCGATGCCGGAAGCACGTTGCGCCAGTCGGCGATCAATTGCTTGTAGGCCTTGCCGACGTTGCGGATCTTGCGGTCGGTGTCGAACAGGCCGAGCGGGTTGATGTTGCCGTTCTGCTCGCGCAGCGCGGTGTCCCAGTCGATCTGGTCGATCAGCGAATACCAGGTGAAGCCGACGGTCGGGATGCCGACGTTGCGCAGGCGCAGCACGTTGGCCCATTCCTTCCACAGCCATTTGACCGCTTCGTCGCCGTGCGGGCCTTCCCACAAATTGGTCTCGGTGTGCATCACCGGCACCCGGTAGCGGTTGTAATATTGGCGGGTGATCTCGCAGTAGCCGAACACCTCGCCGGCCGAGACCGTGCGGCCGTCGGCAAACACGCGATGCTCGTTGAGCACGTAATAGTCGGTGCCGAGGATGCAGTGCTGTTTCAGCCGATGCTCGAGGAACCAGTGATATTCCTCGCGGGTCATGCCGTTGTCGGTCAGGAACTCGTACATCCCGCTGTCGAGCCGGCGGCCGTAGTTGAGGTCCAGTGACAGGAACCGCATCTGGTTCAAGACCTCGGCGCGGCCGATCGCGCCCGGGCTGTCGGCGTGGTAATATTCGGAAGATT
Source organism: Sphingomicrobium sp. (assembly GCA_039934055.1). Classification (GTDB taxonomy): domain Bacteria; phylum Pseudomonadota; class Alphaproteobacteria; order Sphingomonadales; family Sphingomonadaceae; genus Sphingomicrobium. The sequence goes on from JBDTMX010000023.1 coordinate 3,646, forward strand.
CGCTCTGGATGAAGATCGCGTCGTGGCGGCGCTTCAGGATCTCGATCATCGCCATGACGTTGGCTTTGACGATATTCTTGATCGCGGTGACGAATGAGCGGTCGTCCTTGCCCTGCTCGTTCCACCAGCCGTACTTGGCCGAGAACACGGCGCAGATAAACATCTCGTTGATCGGCGTGTACAGCTGGACCCACGGGAAGCGATCGGCGAACGCCCCGCAGTAGCTGGCGAACAATTGCGGGAAGTCGGTATTCTGGAAATTGCCCATCCAGTCGGGCAGGCCGAAGTGGCACAAATCGACGATCGGGGTGATCTCGCGCCGCCGCAGGTCGGCGAACGTTTCGTCGGCGAATTCCCAGTCGAACTTGTTCGGCCCGAGGTACGTGCGGTGCAGCGGCGGACCGTAACGCAGGAAGTTTATGCCGATTTCCTGGACGCAATCGAAGTCCTCGCGCCACCGCTCATAGTGGCCGCTCGACTCCATCTGGTCGATCCGGGTCTTGCCGTTATGGATCGTGGGGATGCTGTTCTCGATCCCGGTCGCGAACATGAAGTTGGCGATGACTCAATCTCCCTGGAGCGCTTCCCGATCAGCCTCGTTCAGCCTGCAAAGGGAATTTCGGACAAGCCCCTAACCCCCGGGGCCGTCATAAACAAACCCCCGGCCTGTGGTTGCGCCGCGAGCGCCGCCTGGTCGAGGCCGACGCTCGCCGAGGTAATGTAGAGCCGGTCGAGGGCGGGACCGCCGAACGCGCAGCTGGTCGGTCGCGCCACCGGCAGCTCGACCGTGGCCAGGCACTTGGCCTCGGGCGAATAGCGCCGCACGCACCCGCCATCCCAGAAGGCGATCCACAGGCAAGCTTCGGCATCGACCGTCATTCCGTCGGGATAACCCTCGTCCTCGCCATAAGTGGCGAAGACCCGGCGATTGGTCGCGTTCCCATCGCCGTCGAGGTCGAACATGTACGTGACCTTCCGAGCCGAATCATTGTGGTACATGAGGTCGCCCGACGAGCTGAACGCCGGCCCGTTGGCGACCTTGTAGCCCTGGTCGATGCGGATCGAGCGCAAGTCCGGCCCGATCCGGTAGAGGCTTCCGGTGGCAGCTAGCTCGGTGTCGTCCATGGTCCCCGCCCAGAAGCGGCCGCCGCGATCGACCTTGCCGTCATTGAAGCGGTTGGCGGGAAGACCGGCTTCGGGCTGGTGAACGACCTCGAACCGCCCGGACGCGAGGTCGATGGTCGCGATCCCGTGGTCGGTGCCGGCGACGAAGCCGCCGCTCGTCCGCGGCGCCAGCGACCCGACCCGAAACGGCGTTTCCCACTGATCGAGCTGGCCGTTCTCGCCGAGCCGGAAGATCTTCCGGCCCTTGATGTCGAGCCAATACAGCGCCGCCTCTTGGGCGACCCACACCGGCCCCTCGCCGAGCACGGCGTGCACGTCGGCCATGCAAAGGACGTCCGATTCAGCCTTCATCTGCGCCGCGATAGCCTTGACTGCTCAAAAGAAAACCTTTCGGACCCATGTCGCCACCTCGGGGATTTTGGTCCAATGGGCCGACGCATGCGCTGGGCAGAAGGTTTCATCGCCGTCGATTGGGGCACGACCAACCGCCGCGCCTATCGCATCGGCAGTGTCGGCCGCTGCGCTGAAGAGTTCGAGGATTCTCGGGGGGTCCTGTCGATCCCGGCCGGTGGTTTTCCCGATGCAGTGGCAGAGATTCGCGCCCGCCTAGGCGACAAGCCGCTGCTGCTCGCCGGAATGATCGGTTCCAACCGCGGCTTGGTTGAAGCGCCCTACGTCCCATGCCCGGCCGGGCTCGACGATCTCGTTGGCAAGCTGGTCTGGGCCGACGACCGCACGGCAATCGTGCCTGGAGTGTCTTATGTCGGGCAAGGACGCGCCGACGTGATGCGTGGTGAGGAGGTGCAGCTGCTCGGCGGCGTCGCTGCGGGAATGGTCGACCCGGAGGGGTTTGTCTGCCATCCGGGCACACACAATAAGTGGGCGTTACTGCGACACGGAACGATCCAAATCTTCGGCACGGTTATGACCGGCGAGCTGTTCAACCTGCTGAAAGAGCACAGTATTCTCTCCGACCTTTTGCAGACACCAGTCGATGTGAACGACGCATTCAAGCGAGGGGTCCGACGCGCAATGGACGGTGAAATGCTTCCGGCCGACCTGTTCGGAGTTCGCGCGGCTGTGCTTCTCGGTCAGGCAAACAAGGATGATGCGTCCTCTTATGTAAGCGGACTCTTGATCGGCACGGATGTGCGGATTGGGCTGACCTGGCCGGCGAGCGCGCGGATCGGCGTCATCGGTCGTCCGGAACTGACGCGGCTTTACGCAGCGGCGATTTCCGAGACCAATCGCGAAGCCGTCGAGATAGATGGTGAACTATGTTTCCTCGCCGGCATCACCCAAATCGCGGAGCGGATCGCATGACTCCAACTGAACAATTCCGTCAGTATCTCGATGCCTGCCCGCTGGTCGGGATCATCCGCGGAGTCGCCCCCGACGAAGCTGAGGCGATCGGCGAGGCGATCTTCGACGCCGGCATCCGGGTCATCGAAGTGCCGTTGAACTCGCCTGATCCACTGGCCAGCATCGAGCGGCTAGCCGCCAGCCTCGGCGACCGTGCGCTGATTGGCGCGGGCACCGTGCTCGACGCGGGTCAGGTGGCCAAGGTCAAGGCCGCCGGCGGGCGCCTGATCGTCTCGCCCAACACCAACCCCGCGGTCATCCACGCGACCGTCGCGGCGGAGCTGATCGCGAGCCCCGGCTATTTCACTCCGTCGGAAGCCTTCATCGCGATCGAAGCCGGAGCGCATGCCCTGAAATTCTTCCCGGCCGAGGCCGCCACCCCTGCAGTGATCCGGGCGCAGAAGGCGGTTCTGCCGCCGCACATCCCGCTGGTCGTCGTCGGCGGCGTCAAGCCCGACACGATGCAGCCGTGGCTCGACGCCGGCGCCGATGGCTTCGGGCTCGGTTCTGGCCTCTACAAGCCGGGCCAGTCGGCCGCCGAAACCGGCGAGAAAGCGCGCGCCTACGTCGCCGGACTGGGCCGGTGATGGGCCCGCTCAGGATTGCCATCATCGGCTTCGGCAAGATCGCCGCCGACCAGCATGCCCCATCGATCCTCGCCAATCCGCGGTTCGAGCTGACGGCGACGTCGAGCCGCACCGGCGTTGGGCCCGAGCCGCGCTTCACCGACTGGCGGCGGCTGCTGGACGAAGTCGAGGGGCTGGACGCTGTGGCGATCACCACTCCGCCGTCTGTGCGCTACGAGATCGCCCGCGAGTGCATCGAGCGCGGATTGCACACGCTGCTCGAAAAACCGCCGACCGACACGCTGAGCGAGATCGAGGACCTCGCCTCCCTCGCCGAAGCGCGGGGGGTCACGTTGTTCGCGGCCTGGCACGCCCAGCATAACCCTGCGGTTACCGCCGCCGCCGCCGCGCTTGCAGGCAAGCGCATCGCGGCGATGGACATCCTGTGGCACGAGGACGTGCGCAAATGGCATCCTGGGCAGCGCTGGATCTGGGAGCCGGGCGGCTTCGGCGTGTTCGACCCCGGCATCA
>JBDTMX010000024.1:0-13874 GCA_039934055.1 Sphingomicrobium sp.
TGGGTGTGCCAGCCGCCGCCGGGTTTCCAGTCGAGCGTCAAATTGGGCTTGAGGAACTTGAGCGAGCGGTCCGCGGTGGCGTCGCCGCGGACCGTGAGCTGCGAGAATTCATAATTGACCCCGCCGTCGATGCGCAGCGCGGGCGACAGGTTCTTGCCGAGATTGACGTAAACCTCGCCGCGCTTCTCCTTGACCGTCGCATTGGCAATCGGAAGGTCGAACGGGATGCGATCCCCGTCTTCGTCGATCTTCAGCAGGTCGACATGGTCGTCGAGCGTATTGAAAGCGCCCTCGACGCCGGCTTCGAATGAGAATCCCGCGAGGTTGGATCGGGTCCAGCTCAGCCGCCCGATAGTTTCGTTGCGCCGCGCCTTGACGGTCTGTTCGAACCCGCCGACGACTGTCGCATTGTCACTGAGCAAGCCGTCGCGAAGTAGATAGGAATCGAAGTCGTTGCGCTTGCGGCGCGTGGCGAGACCGACGAGTTTGATCGCGCCGCCGGCGAGCGGTCGGGTGACGTCGCCGCCGAGCTCGATCACCGGGTCGCGATACCTCTGGAACAGATTATCGTCGTGCATCGGCCCGTCGGCCGGGCTGACTCGGTTGTTCTGGAACAAATCAAAGCTGCTCGGCTGCCACCGGGCGTTCAACCGAAATGCGTTGTCGGATCCGCGCTCCAGCGCCCAGCCGGCCGACAAATACGGATCGTGGTTGAAATAGCTGTTGAACTTGCGGCGGCGCTCGACGACCTCGCCAGTGGCCACGTCAGTAAGTGCGTCTGTGCCTTCCTCGACCTGCCGGTTGCGGCCGGTTCCGGCGGACAGGTTGATGCTCGAGGCGCCGCGGCGAATCAACGCCGAGCCCGAGATGTCGGTGTTCACATAGCCCGAATAGAGCCGCCGGTCGGCGGCCGTGATATTGGCGTCGATCCCCCCTTCGGCGGAGAGGATGACGTTGAGAACCTGGCTCTTGCCCGCATAATCGGAGCCGAACAGGTCGCCCGGTCCGATTTCGACCCGCACGACGCGTTGCGCCGGAATGCGCGCCAGCACGGTGGTCAGCGTTTCGGCTTTCGAACTGGGGCGCGCGCCATTGATGACGACATTGCCCGCCGTGCCCGCGAAGCCCCTCACATCGACCGATCCAAGATTGGTTTGGGTGCTACCCAGGTCGAGCTGAAATCCCGGCACATGCTGGGCGATGTCGAGCGCCGACCGCGGCGCGAAGGGCGCGAAATAGGCAGCGTCGTAGGCGGTCGTGCGGGTGGCTGTGGTCGGGGCTGTCGTGGGGGCCGGGGCAGGTTGGCCGCCCGGTGCCGCCTGTGCCAGGACTGTAGTAGGAATCGAGAGGGCCGCGAAAGCAGCCGAAGCAGTGAACGCAGCCCCGCAACGCATGTTCGAACCCCGTGTTATAGTAATAACACACATACTTAGCTGCAAAAGCGATTCCACCGCTGTTCGACCAATCGACAAACGGTTCCGCGAAGCGCCAGCGGGGGCCGACCGGCGGCGTCCAATTTTGTTGGAGCGAGCTGATCTGACTGGCGGAGAGGGTGGGATTCGAACCCACGGTGGGCTTGCACCCACGGCGGTTTTCAAGACCGCTGCTTTAAACCACTCGGCCACCTCTCCCGCGAACTCTGCTTAGGTTCAGATCGCCACGCCTATCGCGGTCGGGCCGGGCCGTGCAAGGTGCGCGGTGAACCCGGGTGGCGTGTGACACGTTGATTCCTTTAGGCTTCGAGGGGAATCTCCGACGCTCGGAGAGATTTTTGCAGGCTTTGAAGACGGAGAGTTGAGTTGCGTTCATTGAGCGGCTGGACATTGGCAGGGCTGGCGGCCGTCGCTCTCGGACCGGCGAGCGCGCAGGTCGAGCGCGGGCAGGGAGGCCAGAAGCTGGCGCAGGCCCAGCCGACGTCGCCGCGGCCGGTGACCCCTGCGCCTCGGCCAGCATACCCGCAGCCAACTTACGCCCAGCCGGCGTCCGTCGCGCCGACGGGTTTTGAAGCTTACAAATTGTGGCTGATCGGCCGCGCCCGCCGCGCAGGCATACGCGAAGCGACCATCCAGGCGACCATCCCCGGGCTCCAACTCAATGCCCGCGCGATGCAGCTCGACCGGGCGCAGCAGCCGAGGCCGCAGACGTCCTCCTTCATGGCGCCGTTCGCGCCCTATCGCGCCGAGCATGTAACCGCATTTTTGATCCGGCGCGGGCAAAGCCGATTTGCCGAGCATTGGCCTCGGCTGAGCCAGATCCAGACCAGCTACGGCGTCGATCCGGCGGTCGTGATGGCGATTTACGGCCACGAGACCAGTTATGGCGCAATCACCGGCAGCTTCGACCTGGCCGAGGCCCTGGCGACGCTCGGTTACGAAGGCCGCCGTCGCGACTATTTCGAGACCGAGTTTCTCGCCACGCTGAAGCTGATCGACCTCGGCATTCCGCGCTGGCGGTTGAAGGGCAGCTACGCCGGCGCGACCGGCTATCCGCAATTCATGCCATCGGTTGCCTTGCGCCTGCGTGCCGACGGCAATGGCGACGGCTTTGCCGATTTGTGGTCGAGCGAGGACGACGGCTTCGCCTCGATCGCCAATTACCTGCGCGACGCAGGCTGGAAGCGGGGAATCCCGTGGGGAATCGCGGTTCGCACCCCGCCGACGCTCGACCGCGCCGCCATTCGCTCGACCCTGACCCCGCCCAAATGCGCGAGGGTGTACCAGCGCCACAGCCGCTGGATGACCATGGCCGAGTGGCGCGCGCGCGGCGTGATGCCATACGCTGGTCGGCAGATTCCCGACACCGAGCTGGTGACGTTGCTGGAGCCGGATGGCCCGGGCGCGACCGCCTATCTGCTGACCAACAATTACCGCGCGATCCTCGATTATAATTGCTCGAATTATTACGCGCTGTCGGTCGGGCTGCTGGCAGACGCGATCGCCGGCCGCTGAATTTTTGGCCGCTGAAGCCTCTCGCGCATCCCCCAATCCGACGATAGAGAATGTCGGTCACTCCAATCATAGGCCGCACATTTCCATGATCCGTTCCATCTTGCTGGCATCCGCCGCAGTCGCTGTCCTCGCCACAGCCGCCCCGGCGGCCGCGCCGACCTTCGATACCCCCGCCAAGGTCGCCTACCTGATCGACGTGTCGTCGGGCGCGGTGCTTTATGCGAAAAGCCCAGACGTCCGCATGCCACCGGCTTCGATGGCCAAGATGATGACTGCGGACGTTGCCTTCGAGCTGATCGACAAGAAGCAGTTGGCCTTGAACAAGATGTGCACGGTGCGGCCCGAGACCTGGCAGAAATGGCACGGGCCGCAGGCCGGATCGACCATGTTCCTGTCGGTCAACGAGCAGGTCAGCGTCGAGAATCTGCTCCACGGCATCGTCACTCTGTCGGGCAATGATGCCTCGGTCGTACTCGCCCAGTGCATCGCCGGGACCGAGGAGGCGTTTGCTGGGCAAATGAACGCGCAGGCCCAGAAACTGGGACTAACCAACAGCCATTTTGGCAACGCCAATGGCTGGCCCGACAACGGCGTCACCTATGTTAGCGCGCGGGATCTGGCGACGCTGGCGCGGTCGGAGATCGAGAACCACTATGCGCTCTACAAGAAATTCTATGCGCAGCCGAGCTTCACCTGGGGCAAGACCTTGGGGTCGAACCAGGACATCACCCAGCAGAACCGCAATCCGATCCTCGGCCACGTCCCCGGCGCCGACGGGCTCAAGACCGGCCACACCGATGAAGCCGGCTACGGCTTCACCGGTTCGGCCGAACAGAACGGCCGCCGCTTGATCGAGGTCGTCGCCGGCCTGCCGAGCTGGAATGCGCGCGTGCAGGAATCGACTCGCCTGATCCAGTGGGGCTTCAATGCCTGGACAGCCAAGCCGCTGTACCAGGCGGGCGCCAAGGTCGGCACCGCCAAGGTCCAGCTGGGAAGCAGCGGCGAAGTGAATTTGGTTGCCCCGCGCAACCTCGCCGTGACCGTGCCGGCAGGGCTGGCGAGCGGGGCGAAAGCCATGAAGATTCGCTACCAGGGGCCGATCAAGGCGCCGATCGCCAAGGGCCAGCATATCGCCGACCTAGTCATCACCACCGCCGACACGCCGCCGCAGGTAGTGCCGCTGGTCGCCGGCGAAGCGATCGACCAGGCGGGATTCTTCGGCCGCCTGTGGCTCGGTTTCAAACAGCTCATCGGGATGGCGTGAGCCGAAGCAGCGTGAAAGGCCGCTTCATCAGCCTCGAAGGCGGGGAGGGGGTCGGCAAGTCGACCCAGCTCAGGGCCTTAGCTGACACCCTTCGAGAGCGAGGGGTTGATGTCGTCGAAACGCGCGAGCCCGGCGGGAGCGAAGGGGCGGAGAAGATCCGCGAGCTGCTGCTGACTGGGCCAGACGACCGCTGGGATGCCGAGGCAGAGGCGCTTTTATTCGCTGCGGCGCGCGCCGATCATGTCGATAAGATCATTCGCCCCTCAATTCTTTCAGGCAAATGGGTCGTGGCGGACCGTTTCGTTGACAGCTCGCTCGCCTACCAGGGCGGCGCCGGCGGCCTTGGGATCGAGGCGATTCGCGCCGTGAACGCATTCGGCATCAACGAATGGTTCCCCGACCGCACTCTGGTGCTGATGTTGGACGAAGGTAGCGAGCGGGCGCAAGCTCGGGACGCCGAGGGTAGCGACCGCATTGGTAGCCGTTCCAGTGATTATCACCGCAAGGTCGAGGCCGCTTTCCGACTTATCGCCGCCGAAGAGCCCGACCGCGTCAAGCTGATCGGCGCTTCTGGTACACCGGAAGAGGTCACTCGGCGCTTGCTTGAGGCCATTGTGGACCTCCTCCCGTGATCGCGGGACACGACAAAGCGATCGAGCAATTCGAACGCGCGTGGACAGCGGGCTCGCTCCACCATGCGTGGCTGCTGGCCGGGCCGAAGGGCGTCGGCAAGGCGCATTTCGCCAGGCTGGCGGCGACGCGGGTGCTCGCCGACGCCGCCGGGCCGCTGGCCGGCCTGCCGCGGCTGGCGACGCCCGAGGAGCATCCGATCGCGCGGCTGGTCGAGGCCGGCAGCCATCCCGACATGCGGCTGCTCGAGCGGCTCGAAAACCCCAAGACCGGCGCTTTGGCGCGCAACATCACGGTCGACCAGGTACGCGGCCTCGCCGAATTGTTCGACCTGACGCCGAGCATGTCGCCGTGGCGCGCGGTGGTCATCGACACCGCCGACGATTTTGAGAAATCGGCCGCCAACGCGCTCCTCAAAATGCTCGAAGAGCCGCCGGCCAATTGCGTGTTCCTGCTGGTCAGCCACGCGCCGGGGCGGTTGCTGCCAACCATCCGCTCGCGCTGCAGAACGCTGACTTTTCAAGCGCTTGGCGATGACGTCATGGCGTCAATCCTGGAAATGCACTTGCCTGCGCTGGCCCCGGCCGAGCGGGCGCGGATCATCGCCAAAGCCGGCGGCTCGGTCGGCCGCGCGATGGCCTTCGCCGCGCTCGACCTTGCCCGGCTGCAGGACGCCGCGACGCGGATCCTGCGCGACGGCGACCCGACCAATGCCCGTCGCTCCGACCTCGCGATCGAACTCGGCCGCAAGGGCGCGGGCGAGCGCTATGGCGCATTCCTCGACCTGGTGCCGTCGCTGATCGCCCGTCAGGCGCGCGGGCTCAACGGGCGCCAGCTCGAACGGGCGCTCGACGCCTACGCCCAATCGCGCGAGCTCGCCGCGCTGGCGCCGCGGCTGTCGCTCGATCCGGCGTCGACCGTATTCCAACTGGGCGGTATCCTCGCCTCGGTGGCGCCGCGCAAGGTTCCTTGAAGGCGGTTCCTTGAAGGCGGGGACGGGGGAGGCTAGGGCCCGCTTGGCCATGGGCAAGCCGTTCTACATCACGACCGCGATCAGCTATCCCAACGGGCGGCCGCACATTGGCCACGCCTATGAGGCGATCGCCGCCGACGTGATCGCCCGCTTCCAGCGCGCACAGGGGCGTGACGTGCGGTTCCAGACCGGCACCGACGAGCACGGCCTCAAGATGGTCCAGGCGGCGCGCGAGGCGGGACTCGAGCCGCGCGAGTATGCGAAACAGATGTCGTCTGTTTTCCAAGAGATGTGCGATGTTCTTGAGGTGAATTACGACCGTTTTATACGCACTTCGAAGTCCGACCATTACCGCGCCAGCCAGGCGATCTGGGCGGCGATGGAGGAGAATGGGGATCTTTACCTTGGCCGCTACGAGGGCTGGTATTCGGTCCGCGACGAGGCGTTCTACGACGAAAGCGAGCTGACCGCAGGGGAAGGGGGCGAAAAGCTCTCGCCGCAAGGCTCGCCGGTCGAATGGACCGCGGAAGAAAGCTGGTTCTTCAAGCTTTCAGCCTATCAGCAGAAACTGCTCGACCATTATGCGGCCAACCCCCAGTTCATCCAGCCTGACAGCCGCCGCAACGAAGTGCTGCGCTTCGTCGAGGGTGGGCTCAGCGACCTGTCGATTTCGCGCACCAGCTTCGACTGGGGGGTGCCGGCACCGGGCCATCCGGGCCATGTCATGTACGTTTGGCTCGACGCCCTGACCAACTACATCACCGGCCTCGGCTACCCCGACAACAGCGTCCTGTTCCAGCGTTACTGGCCGGCCAATGTCCACCTCATCGGCAAGGACGTCGTCCGCTTCCACGCGGTCTATTGGCCGGCGTTCCTGATGTCGGCCGGAATCGAATTGCCCAAGATGGTCTACGGCCACGGCTTCCTGCTGAGCAGCGGCGAGAAAATGTCGAAGAGCGTCGGCAACGTCGTCGACCCGTTCGTGCTGGCCGAGCGCTTCGGGGTCGACCCGCTGCGCTATTTCCTGCTGCGCGAAGTGCCGTTCGGCCAGGACGGCAGCTACAGTCCCGAAGCGATCGTCAACCGCGTCAACGCCGAGCTCGCCAACAGCTTCGGCAACCTCGCGCAACGCACCTTGTCGATGATTTTCAAGAATTTGGGCGGCGAAGTTCCGCCGCCCGGGCAGGCAGCGGACGATCTTGCGCTGCTCGCCACGGTTTCCGCGGTCTGTGGCAAGGATGTTCCGGCCGAATTCGAACGCTTTGCATTCGCGACCGGCCTGGAGGCCTGGATGAGCGCGGTCTTCGCCTGCAATGCCTACGTCGACGCAGCCGCGCCGTGGGCGCTGCGCAAGACCGATCCCGAGCGCATGGCCGAAGTCCTTGGCACCTTGTTCGAGGCCATCCGGATTCTGACAGAAGCGGTCGAGCCGGTGATCCCGGGTTCGGCGCGCAAGCTGCTCGATTTCCTCGGGAGCAGGCCGATTGCACAGCCGGTGCCCATCTTCCCCCGCCTCGAGCTTGAGGAAGAGGGGGAGGCGGCCCAATGAGCTTCGATCCATGAGGTTGATCGACAGCCACTGCCACCTCAATTACGCCGGCCTGGTCGAGCGCCAGGACGAAGTGCTCGACAGCGCCCGCGCCCGCGGGGTCGGGGGTTTCCTCAATATCGCCACCCGGCAAAAGGAATGGGGCGAGATCCTCGCCACCGCCGAGCGCCACGATGACGTCTGGGCGAGCGTCGGAGTCCATCCGCACGAGGCCGACGCGCATCCGGATCTGGGCGCGGCAGCGCTGGTCGAAGGCGCCGATCACGCCAAGGTCATCGCCATCGGCGAATGCGGGCTCGATTATTTTTACGACAATTCGGCCCGCCCGGCCCAGCGCGACCGGTTCGAGGCGCATATCGAGGCGGCGCGGACGACCGGGCTGCCGCTGATCGTCCACACCCGCGATGCGGAGGAGGATACGGCCGAGATTCTCGGCGCGGCGGTCCAGCAGGGCGGGGTCACCGGGGTACTCCACTGCTTCACCGGGAGCATGGACCTTGCCCGCAAGGCGCTCGATTTCGGATTCTTCATCTCGCTGAGCGGGATCGTCACGTTCAAGAACGCGCGCGACCTCCAGGAAACGGCGAAGCAGGTTCCGCTCGACCGGCTGCTGGTCGAAACCGACTCGCCGTTCCTGGCGCCGGTGCCGCATCGCGGCCAGCCGTGCGAGCCGGCATTCGTCGCCGACACCGCAGCGTTCGCCGCCGAGCTGCGCGGCGAGGAGCCCGACGCGTTCGCCGAGGCGACCACCGCCAATTTCTTCCGCCTGTTTGGCCGCGCTGTCGCATGAAAGTCCGCGTTCTCGGTTGCGGCACCTCCACCGGCGTGCCGAAAATCGGCAACGACTGGGGCCAGTGCGATCCCGACGAGCCGCGCAACCGCCGCCTGCGCTCGTCGATCATGCTCGACAGCGCCGGCGAAACGCTGCTGATCGATTGCGGCCCCGACCTTCGCCAACAGCTTCTGGAGGGAGATATCGGGCGCATCGACGCGCTGATCGTCACCCACGACCACGCCGACCATTGCCACGGCATCGACGATCTGCGGCCGCTCGCGCAGGCGCTGAAGAAAGCGGTGCCGCTGATGGCGCGCCAGAACGACCTCAAGCGGCTGCGGATGCGATTCGCTTATGCCTTCGCCCAGGCCGGCATCTACACGCCGGTGGTGGAAGGGGTGACGCTGGAGCAGGAGCTGGAATGGGGCGCCTCGACCCTGCGCTTCGTCGACCAGCCGCACGGCGGCATCACCTCGCTCGGCATGCGCATCGAGGAAGGCGACCGATCGATCGTTTATTCCATAGACTTCCACGACTTGACCGAGGAAATGGCCAATCTCTACCAAGGAACGGACGTGTGGATCTGCGATTGCCTGATGCGGCGGCCGCACCCTACCCATGCCCACCTCGATGCGGTGCTGGTGTGGGCGCGCGACCTCAACGTCGGGCAGCTTTACCTAACCCACATGGGCAACGGCCTCGATTACGCGACCCTGGTGCGCGAATTGCCCGACTGGGCAGCGCCGGCGCATGACGGGCTGGAGATCAGCCTTTGATGACGAACGAACAGTGATGACCAACGATCTGATGCTCGGCGGAGTCTACATCCTGATGGCGGTGATGCTCGTCCTGGGCTCGTTGATGGCGCGGCGCGAGCCGGCGGCCAAGATGCTGACCATGGCGCTGGCATGGATCGCGATTTTCGCCGCCGGCTTCGTGCTGTTCACTTTCCGCGACGATTTCGGCTGGGTCGCCCAGCGGCTGCGTGCCGAAGCCACCGGCGAACCGGTCGAGCAGGGCCTGCAAATCCGCATCCCAATGGCGATCGACGGCCATTTCTGGGTCGATGGGCGGTTGAACGGCACGCGCGTCAAATTCCTGGTCGACAGCGGCGCGACCATGACCACCATCGGCCGCGACACCGCCGACCGCACCGGAATCGCGGTGAGCGCGACGCCCGACCAGATCGTCCGCACCGGCAACGGGCTGATCAAAGTGTCCACGGGCCGCGCGCGCAGCCTCACGATTGGCTCGATCGAGCGGCGCGACGTCGGCGTCCACGTCGCCGACAACGACGATCTCAACGTGCTGGGGATGAATTTCCTGTCGTCGCTCGAACGGTGGGGGGTCGAAGGACGCTGGCTGGTGCTGGCCCCCTGATGCCCTGCAAAACCACATATCACTTTACATAATACATATTATCAGACTTATGGACGGTAGCCAAAAGAACCCCCTCCCGGTCGAGCCGGCGCGATGAGCCTCGAGCGCCTGGTGGCGATCATGCGGCGGCTGCGCGACCCCGTCAGCGGCTGCGAATGGGACAGCAAGCAAAGCTTCGCGACGATCGCCCCGTACACCATCGAGGAAGCCTATGAGGTTGCTGACGCGATCGCGCGCCACGACATGCCCGCCCTCGCCGACGAGCTCGGCGATTTACAACTGCAGGTCGTGTTCCACTCGCAAATGGCTGAGGAAGCCGGGCTTTTCACGCTCAGCGATGTGCTGGGAGCAATCTGCGACAAGCTCGAGCGGCGCCACCCGCATCTATTCGGCGACGCCGAAGTCAGTCCGGGCTGGGAAGAGCTCAAGGCCGCCGAACGCCGGGAAAAGCCCGACGAAAGCGCTTTGGCCGGCGTTGCCCTGGCGCTGCCGGCGCTCGAACGCGCCCAGAAACTCCAGCGGCGCGCGTCGCGGACCGGCTTCGACTGGCCGGATGTCGAGGGCCCGCGGGCCAAGATCGACGAGGAATTGGCTGAATTGGACGCGGAGCGCGAGCAGGGCGCGCAGGAGGAGGAGCTAGGCGACCTGCTGTTTGCGCTAGTCAACCTCGCACGCCATCTCAACATCGACGCCGAAGAAGCGCTGCGCAAAGCCAACCGCAAGTTCGAAACGCGATTTCGAATGATCGAGCAGGCGCCCGGGTTCGAAGCGCTGTCACTGGACGAGAAAGAAGCGCTTTGGCAGCGCGCCAAAGCGGCTCAGGCGGATTCGAGCGCCTGAAACCGGGCCCAATTGTCGCGCGACAGACGCACCGAGAGATGGATCGCGTTGTCGTCGCCGACCTGCTGGTCGAGGACTTCGCCGCGCGCGTGCAGCCAGGCGATCCGGCTGCCGTCCCCTGACGGCACGCTGACCTCGACGATCTGGTCGTCCTTGGTCAGCCGCTCGCCGATCCGCTTCTGGAGCTCATCGAGCCCCCAGCCGGTCAGTGCCGAGATCGGCACCGCGTCGTCGCGGCGCGCGGCCTCGTTGAGCAGCGCCTGACGCTCGTCATCGCCGAGCAAATCGACCTTGTTCCATGCTTCGAGCCGCGGCGGCCCCTCCTCCCCCAGCCCGAGCGAAACCAGCACGTCGTCGACGTCGTCGCGCTGCGCTTCATGGTCGGGGTGGGCCATGTCGCGCACGTGGACGAGCAAATCTGCGGATGCGACCTCTTCCAGCGTCGCGCGGAACGCGGCGACAAGCTCGGTCGGCAGGTCGGAGACGAATCCGACGGTGTCCGACAGGATCGCCTTGTCGAAGCCGGGGATGCGGATTTCGCGCATGGTCGGGTCGAGGGTCGCGAACAGAAGATTCTCCGCGAACACATCTTCGCCGGTCAGGCGATTGAAAAGCGTCGATTTTCCAGCGTTGGTGTAGCCGACTAGCGCGACCACCGGCCACGGCGCCCGCTGGCGCCGGTCACGGTGGAGCGAGCGGGTTCGTTTGACCTGCTCCAGCTCGCGCTTGATCTTGGCCATGCGGTCGCGGATTAGTCTCCGATCGGCCTCGATCTGGGTCTCGCCGGGGCCGCCGAGGAAGCCGAAGCCGCCGCGCTGGCGCTCGAGGTGGGTCCAGCTGCGCACCAGCCGCCCCGCCTGGTAATCGAGGTGGGCGAGCTCGACCTGCAGCCGCCCTTCCGCGGTCGCCGCGCGCTCGCCGAAAATCTCGAGGATCAGCCCGGTGCGGTCGATCACCTTGGTGCCGACCTCTTCCTCCAGGGATTTCTGCTGAACCGGGGTCAGCGCCGCATCGACTATCAGCAGGCCGGCATCATGATCGCGCGCCAGGCCCGCGATCTCCTCGACCTGCCCTTTGCCGAGCAAAGTCGCCGGACGAAACGAGCGCAACCGGACCGAACGCCGCGCGGCGATCTTGATGCCGATCGCTTCGGCCAGCCCTTGCGCCTCGTCGAGCCGGGCTTCGGCCGAGCGGCGCGACCCTGCGCCGCTGCCCTCCGGCACGACCAGCACCGCGCGTTCGCCGCGGGTGACGTCGAGGGCGCCGCTGCCATCGTAATTATTCAGGCTCGCTCTCCGCTATATGCTCTTTGGCCGGCTCCGCCGTCTGCTCTTTTGCGAGCTCCGCCGTGGGTTCGTCGGCCGACTGGCCCTGCTCCGGCTCGAGGTTAAGCGCATGCGCTGGCTGCAGCGTCGAGATCGCATGCTTGTAGACCAGCTGCGACTGGCCGCCGCGCTCAAGCAGCAGCGAGAACTGGTCGTGGCCGGCGACCGCGCCCTGCAGCATGACACCGTTGATCAGGAACACGGTCATCGCCTCATGATCGCGCGCCGCAGCGGCGAGGAACAGGTCCTGCAGCGCAGCGCGGGCGGCGTGACCCCCCTGCCCGTTCTTTTGGGTGGCGACGAAACCGGCCGGCATTTCGCCCGGCATGATGGTCGAGATCGAATGCTTGTAGACCAATTGCGACCCACCATCGCGGCGGAGCAGCAGCGAGAAGGCGTCGAACCAGGTGATCACGCCCTGCAGCTTCACGCCCTTGACGAGGAAAATGGTGACCGGGGACTTGGATCGCCGGACGCTGTTGAGGAAATTGTCCTGCAGGCTGAGGGATTTCTCGGCCATGCTCGCGGTCTCCTACTCCTCGCCCCTTCTATTCCTCGACTTCCCGCTTGTCGCCGATGCCCAGCGCCTTCAGCTTGCGGTGCAGCGCAGAGCGCTCCATGCCGATGAACGACGCGGTGCGCGAGATGTTGCCCGAAAAGCGGCGAATCTGGATTTTCAGATATTCGCGCTCGAACGACTCGCGGGCTTCGCGCAGCGGGCTGCCCATGATCGTCATGGTCGCGCTGTTGACGCCGATCGACCCCTGGTTCTCGAGCACCTCGCTGGGCAGCAGGTCGACCTCGATGCAGGCCACCCGGTCGCCCGGCGCGAGGATGATCGTCCGCTCGATTATGTTGCGCAATTGCCGGACGTTGCCCGGCCATTCATGCGCCTGGAGCGCGGCCATCGCCTCATCCGACAGCGACGGGGTCGGGATTCGGCGCTCGGCGGCGAAGCGGGCGAGGAAATGATTGACCAGTTCCGGAATGTCCTCGCGGCGCTCGCGCAGGGCGGGAAGCTTCACCGGGACCACGTTCAGCCGGTAGAACAAATCCTCGCGGAAGCGCGACGCGGCGATTTCCTCGGACAGGTTGCGCGAAGTCGCAGATAGCACGCGCACATCGACCTTGACCGGCCGCTGGCCGCCGACCCGGTGGTAGCTCTGGTCGGTCAGCACGCGCAGGATCTTGCCCTGCGTGGTCAGCGGCATGTCGGCGATCTCGTCGAGGAAGATCGTCCCGCCGTGCGCCTGCTCCAACAATCCCGGCCGGGCGATGCCATCGGCCTCCGAGCCGAACAACTCCTCCTCGACGCGGTCGGGGCTCATCATCGCCGCCGACAGCACGATGAACGGCGCTTTCGCCCGCGGGCTCCACTGATGGATCATCCGCGCCGCGATTTCCTTGCCGACGCCGCCGGGACCCGTGATCAGCACCCGGCTGCCGGTCGGCGCGACCCGCTTCAAGGTCGCCCGCACGGTGTTAATCGCGACCGAGCTGCCGTTCAATTGCTCGTCCTGGCCGAACTGCTTGCGGAGGGTCGCATTCTCGCGCCGCAACTGGTCGGTTTCGGTGGCGCGGTCGACCAGATAGACCAGCCGCTCGGCCTCGAACGGCTTTTCGATGAAATCGACGGCGCCTTCGCGCACCGCGGCGACCGCCGTATCGAGATTGCCGTGGCCCGAAATCACGAGCACCGGCAAGGTCGCATCGCGGCGCTTGATCTCCTGCAAGAGCTGGAGGCCGTCGAGGCGCGATCCCTGGAGCCACACGTCGAGCAGGACCATCGACGGGCGGCGGTCGTCGATCGCGTCCAGCGCGGCCGTGCTGTCGGCGGCGGTGCGGACCGAATAGCCTTCGTCCTCAAGCACGCCGCTGACCAGATCGCGGATGTCGGCTTCGTCGTCGACCACCAGAACTTCAAGCGCCATCAGCCAATATCCTCCGGATTGTCGTAGTCGTCGCTGCGATCGCCTTGATCGCCCCCGTCGGCGGGACTTTCGCCAAGCCTTGCCAGCCGCTCGGCGTCGAATGCGATGCGGACGTGGGTCCCTCCCCCCTTGCGGTCGAGGAAGGCGATTTCGCCCATATGCTCCTCGACGATCTTCTTGACGATCGCGAGACCCAGGCCGGTACCGCGGACCCGCGTCGTCATGTACGGCTCGGTCAGGCGCTCGCGGTCCTCGGGCA
>JBDTMX010000025.1:0-15832 GCA_039934055.1 Sphingomicrobium sp.
CCAAGGAGAAGCGCGGCGATTTGCTTAGCCTGTCGATGGCGCGGCTGCAGGCGCTCGCGCCGGGGCTGCGGCGGGTCGGGCTGTCGGCAACGATCAGCGATCCCGAAGCCTATCGCGGCTGGCTCGCGCCCGATGCCGACGCAACCCAAGTCGACCTCATCACCGGCGATCCCGGCGCCGAGCCCGACCTGTCGATCCTCATTCCCGACGGCAAGATTCCGTGGTCGGGCCATTCGGGCCGCCACGCCGCGCGCGAGGTGATGGCGCTGATCGCGGCCCACAAGACCACGCTCGTCTTCTGCAACACGCGCAGCCTCGCCGAGCTCATTTTCCAGGACTTGTGGGCGCTCAACGATCAGGCGCTGCCGATCGGCATCCATCACGGCAGCCTTGCTCTGGAAGCGCGGCGCAAGATCGAGGCGGCGATGAGTTCGGGCAAGCTGCGCGGGCTGGTCGCGACGTCGAGCCTCGACCTCGGCATCGACTGGGGCGACATCGACCTCGTCATCCAGATGGGGGCGCCCAAGGGCAGCTCGCGATTGCTGCAACGGATCGGCCGCGCCAACCACCGGCTCGACGAGCCTTCGCTGGGCATCATCGTCCCCGGCAACCGCTTCGAATATCTCGAAGCCCGCGCCGCATTAGACGCGATCGACGACGGCGAACTCGACCCCGAGAATTTTCGCCCTGGCGCGCTCGACGTGCTCGCCCAGCATATTCTCGCGGTGGCCTGCGCGGGACCGTTCGAAGAGGGCGAACTGCTGATCGAATTGCGTTCGGCGGCGCCCTACGCGGGCCTGCGCGATGATACATTCACCGAGGTGCTCAATTTCATCGCCACCGGTGGCTATGCCCTGAAGGCCTATGACAAGTTCCGCCGGCTGGTCCGCGATCCCGACGGCCGCTGGCGGATCGCCCGCCCCGCGGTCGCCGCGCAGCACCGGATGAACGCCGGGATCATCGTCGAGGCGCCGCTGCTCGTGGTGCGCTTCAAGAACGGCCGCCGGCTCGGCACGATCGAGGAGGGCTTCGCCTCGACCCTGACGCCGGGCGACCATTTCTTCTTTGCCGGGCTGAGCCTCGAAGTGGAGCAGCTCAAGGACAGCGACATCATCGTCCACGCCTCGTCCAAATCGGCGCGGATCGTGACCTACGGCGGCCAGCGAATGTCGATGTCGACCCACCTCGCCAACCGCGTCCGCCACATGCTCGCCGACCGCAACGACTGGCACCGCTTTCCCGACGACGTGCGCGAATGGCTCGAGGTCCAGGACCAGCGCTCGACGCTGCCCGAGCCCGACCAGCTGCTGGTCGAGACCTTCGAGCACCACGGGCTGCATTACATGGTCGCCTACAGCTTCGAAGGGTGGAACGCGCACCAGTCGCTGGGCATGCTGATCACCCGTCGGATGGAGAATCTGGGGCTGAAGCCGCTGGGTTTCGTCGCCAACGATTACGGCCTCGCCTGCTACGGCCTCGAACCGATCCGCGACCCCAAAGCTTTGTTCTCGCCCGACATCCTCGAGCAGGAATTCACCGACTGGGTCGAGCAATCCTATCTGCTCAAGACCGCGTTCCGCGAGGTCGCGGTGATCGGCGGGCTGGTGGAGCGCCACCACCCCGGCAAGCGCAAGTCGGGCCGCCAGGTGAGCTTCTCGACCGACCTCATCTACGATGTGCTGCGGCGCTATGAGCCCGAGCATCTGCTGCTGCGCGCCGCGTGGGACGACGCCCGCGCCCGGATGACCGAGCTTGGGCGGCTGGTCCGGCTGGTCGATCGGGCGTCAGCAACCATGGTCCATGTCGAGGCGGAACGGATCACGCCGATGGCCGTGCCACTGATGGTCATCGTCGGGCGTGAAGCGATGCCGCCGGGCGGCGAAGCGGACGAGACGTTGCTGATCCAGGCCGAAACGCTCGCCCAGGAAGCGATGCAGCTGTGAATCTTCATTGCCGGCAAAGGAAGCTTCGGTAGGTTTGGTGCGATGAAAGCGATCGCCCTCACCGCCGCCGCAATCAGCCTGTCAGGCTGCGTCGCCAAGGACATCGTCGAGACCGCGATCACCGTCGTCAAAATACCCGTGCGGATCGCTTCTGCCGGGGTCGATGCGGCGACCACCAGCCAGTCCGAGGCCGACGAGAAGCGCGGGCGCGAGCTGCGCAAGGCCGACGAGAAGCGCGCCCGGGACGAGCGCGAGGCGGCAAAAAAGGCTGCGGAGCACCCGCAAAGCGAGTAGCGCTCGCGCCGTGCGATATTTCCTCGACACCGAGTTCAACGGCTTCGGCGGCGCCTTGCTGAGCCTCGCGCTGGTGCCCGAGGACGGCGACGAATTCTACGTGACGCTCGACTGCTCGGACCCGATCTTTCCGTGGGTCGAGCGCAACGTCGTCCCGTTTCTCGATACCGTGCCGGTCGGGCTGGTGTCGCCACGGGTGACCCGGCGCGAGGCGGCCGATGCGCTGTCGGCATATCTCGCCGCCGATCGGGCGCCGGAGCTGGTCGCCGACTGGCCCGAGGACATCACCCAATTCTGCGCGCTGCTGATGACCGGGCCGGGGACGATGGTGCCGGTGCCGCCGCTGACCTTCCGGCTGGTGCCGCTGCCGGGGTTCAGCACCTCGGCCAACAGTGCCGTCCCGCACAATGCGCTGCACGACGCGCGCTCGCTCCGCGACCATTTCATAAGCGTCTTGGAATGACGCTGGTTATCGGCTCTAACGGGCCGATGGTTCCCTTTTCGTTCGCGAGCGAAACCTTCGTCGCCGGGGCCGAAGGCGCGCTCTACTGGCCGGCGCAGCAGGCTCTGCTGGTTGCCGACCTGCACCTCGAGAAAGCCAGCTGGTTCGCGCGGCTCGGGCAATTCCTGCCGCCCTACGATTCGCACGCAACCCTGTCCGCTCTCGCCCGCGAGGTCGAGCGCAGCGGCGCCAGGCGGCTCTATTGCCTCGGCGACAGCTTTCACGACCGCTTCGGCTGCGATCGGCTACCGGCTGCGGCGCGCGACCTTCTCGTGCAAATGACGTCGGCACTCGACTGGGTGTGGATCGTCGGCAACCACGACCCGGGGTTTGCCGATCATTGCGGCGGCGCCCTCGCCGACGAGATCGAGATCGCCGGGATCGTCCTTCGCCACGAGGCGGTTCGCGGCGACCCGCGACCCGAGATGTCGGGCCATTTCCACCCCAAGATTCGGCTGCACTTGCAGGGCCGCAACGTCTCGCGGCGGTGCTTCGTGGTGTCAGCGACCAAGCTGATCCTGCCGGCGTTCGGGTCGCTGACCGGAGGTCTCGACGCGACCCATCCCGAGATCCTCGAAAGTGTCGGAGCGGGTGCTTCGGCGCTGGTGCCCGTGTCGGACCGCTTGCTGCGCTTTCCGCTCGCGGCCTGATTACTCTTCGCCCTTGACCTCGATCGCCATGGTGCCGGTCGGCGACAGCAGCAGCCGCGCGGTCGCCGCGCGCTTGCGCCCGAAGGTCGCTGCCTGGAGCTCGTTGCGCGCCGCGTGGCGGTCGAAATCGAAGCCAAGCGCTTCGGCCGCACGCATCAGCCGGTCGAGGTGCTGGTCGATATCGAGGATCCCCTCGTCCGGATCGAAACGCATCGTTTCGACCAGATCGGCGGATTGTCGGGGCGCAGACATTGGCCTCTTAATCCACATCGCGGGCGGCGTCGGCAAGCCCCGACGATTGCACGGCCGCATCGCACACCTTAATCGGCGCGCATGACAGCAATTCCCAAAGCCTTCCTGGCGCTGGCGCTAACCTTGGGCTGCTTCACAGCCGCAAGCGCCCAGCCGATCGATCCCAAGGTCGAGGCGCGGATCGACCGCATTCTTAAGGCCACACCACTGATCGACGGCCACAACGACCTCGCCGAGCAGCTGCGCGAGAATTACGGGCTGAAGGTCGAGGGCCTCGCCAGCGGCACGGAGGCGTGGAAGCCCAAGCCGCTGATGACCGACATGGCCCGCCTCCATGCCGGACGCGTCGGCGCGCAATTCTGGTCGGTCTATATCGACGCCGACGTCCATGGCGACGAAGCGATCCGCCAGACCATCGAACAGATCGACATCGTCGCCCGGCTGGTCGCCGCCTACCCGCGCGATCTCGAGCTGGCGACGACCGCGGACGATATCGTGCGGATCCACAAGTCCGGCCGAATCGCCTCGCTGATCGGGATCGAGGGCGGGCACCAGATCGGCGGCAGCCTCGCCGCGCTGCGCCAATTCTATCGCCTCGGCGCGCGCTACATGACGATCACGCACTTCAAGACGACCGAGTGGGCGGACAGCGCCACCGACGACCCCAAATGGGGCGGCCTCAATGACTTCGGCCGCACCGTGATCGGCGAGATGAACCGCCTCGGCATGCTGGTCGATTTGAGCCACGTCTCGCCCGACACCATGGCCGACGTGCTCGACGTGACCAAGGCGCCGGTGGTGTTCACCCACAGCGACGCGCGCGCGCTCGCCGACCATCCGCGCAACGTCCCCGACGACATCCTCAAGCGGCTGCCGGCCAACGGCGGGGTGGTGATGGTCAATTTCTACATCGGCCATTTGAGTGAGCCGTATCGGCTATGGTCGGCCGCGCACGACGCCGAGGAAGCGCGGTTGAAGTCGCTGTTCAACGGCCAGCCCAAGCCGCGCGAGGCGGCGTTGGCGGCGTGGGGCAAGGCCAATCCCGCGCCAACCGCGACCGTCGGCCTGGTCGCCGACCATATCGAGCACGTCGCCAAGGTTGCGGGTTACGACCATGTTGGGATCGGCGGCGACCTCGACGGGATTGGATTTGACGAGGCACCGGCCGGCATGAATTCGGTGAGTTCATATCCCTTGCTGTTCGCCGAGCTCATCCGGCGCGGCTGGAGCGACGCCAACCTCGCCAAGCTCGCGGGCGGCAATGTGCTGCGGGTGATGCGCCGCACCGAGGCTGTGGCCGCTTCGCTGAAGGACCAGCCGCCGTCGATGGCGGTGCTCGAACCGACCAAGTGAGCCAGCCTCCCCTCAAGGCGGCGATCATTCCGGTGACGCCGCTGCAGCAGAACTGCACGCTTCTGTGGTGCACCGAGACGATGCTGGGTGCGTTTGTCGATCCCGGCGGCGACCTGCCGAAGTTGAAGGCCGCCGCCGCGCAAGCGCAGGTTTCGATCGAGAAGATCCTGCTGACCCACGGCCACATCGACCATTGCGGGTCGGCCGGAATCCTCGCCGAAGAGCTGGGCGTGCCGATCGAGGGACCGCACGAGGAAGACATCTTCTGGATCTCGAAGCTCAAGGAAGATGGGGCGCGATACGGGATCGCCGGGAGACCCTTCACACCCGACCGCTGGCTGGTCGACGGCGACCAGGCGAGCGTCGGCAAGCTGACGTTCGACGTGCGCCACTGCCCCGGCCACACCCCTGGCCACGTCGTCTTCCACCACCCGCCGTCGAAGCTGGCGATGGTCGGCGACGTCCTGTTCAAGGGCTCGGTCGGCCGCTGGGATTTCCCGAAAGGCGACCAACAGCAGCTGATCCGGTCGATCACCACGCGGCTGTGGCCGATGGGCGGTGAGACCGCGTTCGTCCCTGGGCACGGGCCGATGTCGACCTTCGGCCACGAACGCGCGACCAATCTCTATGTTGGCGATCAGGTGCTGGCGCCTGGCTTGAAGATTGGGGCCTGAGTGCTTGCGCATCGGCCTCTTTGCGCTATAGGAGCCGCGGTTCGCGACGATCCGACCGCCGCCGCGGGATTTTCCCGTCGAGATGGGAAATCCCGTTGAGAATTAGGCGCAGATCGTCGCAATTTTTATTCATTTCAAAGTAGGTGCCGCAATGGCTGTCCCCAAAAGAAAAACGTCGCCCTCCAAGCGCAACATGCGGCGCAGCCACCATGCGCTCAAGCCGGCGGGCTTCCAGGAATGCCCGAACTGCGGCGAACTGAAGCTGCCGCACAACCTGTGCGCTGCGTGCGGTCACTATAACGGCCGCGAGATCGTTTCGAGCGAGGCCTGAGCGGCGCAAGGAACGGGGGCGCTCGCTGATGGACGCAGGCCCGCGCATTGCAATCGACGCCATGGGAGGCGACGGCGGCCCGGCGGCGATGCTCGCCGGAGCGTCGCGGGCGCGGCGGCGAGACGGATCGCTCCAATTCCTGTTCTACGGCGATGAGAATCTAATCCGCCCGGAACTCGACAAGCACCGCAATCTCCAATCCGGGGTGGTCGTCACCCACACCACCGAATCGATCGCCCCGAGCGAAAAGCCGAGCCAGGCGATTCGCCGCGCCCGGACCACTTCGATGGGCATGACGATCAACGCGGTGAAGGACGGCATGGCCGACGCCGCGCTGTCGGGCGGCAACACCGGCGCGATGATGGCGATGGCCAAGCTCGCGCTGCGAACCATGCCGGGCATCGACCGGCCGGCGCTGGCGGCGCTGCTGCCGACACTCGGCGAGCAGGACTGCGTCATGCTCGATTTGGGCGCCAACACCGAATGCGACGCGCAGAATCTGGTCCAGTTCGCGGTCATGGGCTCGGCCTATGCCCGCACCGTGCTCGGGATCGACAAGCCGCGCGTCAAATTGCTCAACATCGGCACCGAGGAAATGAAGGGCACCGACGAGCTGATCGAGGCCGCCGGCCTGTTGCGCGACGCCGATTACCTGCCGATGCGGTTCAACGGCTTCACCGAAGGCGACCAGCTGTCGCGCGGCAATCTCGACGTGGTCGTGACCGACGGCTTCTCGGGCAATATCGCATTGAAGACCGCCGAAGGCACCGCGCGGTTCGTCACCGACCTCCTGCGCCGCGCGTTCACGAGCTCGCTGCGATCGAAGGCCGGCTTCGCTCTGTCGCGGCCGGCGCTCAACATCCTCAAGGTCCAGCTCGACCCCAACAACCACAACGGCGCGGTCTTCCTCGGATTGAACGGGCTGGTGGTGAAGAGCCACGGCGGCGCCAATCCCAAGGGCGTCGCCAATGCCATCGGCGTTGCCGCGCGGATGGTCCTCAACGACATCACCCGCAAGATCGGCGAGGATCTCGACAATTTCCGCGCGCACGCCTTCAACCACGAGGTCGCGTGATGGCCAGGCGCTCGGTCGTCCTCGGCACAGGCTCGGCGTTGCCCGAGCGCCGCCTCGACAACGCCGAGCTGTGCGAGACGGTCGACACGTCCGACCAATGGATCGTCGAGCGGACCGGAATCCGCACCCGCTATATTGCCGGTGACGGCGAAACCACCGCGACCCTCGCCGCGGATGCGTCGCGCAAAGCGCTCGCGGCGGCCGGGGTGGACGCGAGCGAGATCGACCTGATCGTGCTCGCCACCGCGACTCCGGACCAGACCTTCCCGTCTTCGGCGACCAAGGTCCAGGCGATGCTTGGCGTTCCCGACTGCATCGCCTTCGACGTCCACGCGGTGTGCACCGGCTTCCTCTATGCGCTGAGCGTCGCCGACTCGATGCTGAAATCCGGCAGCGGTACCAGGGCGCTGGTGATCGGCTCGGAGACCTTCAGCCGGATCCTCGACTGGGAGGATCGCGCGACCTGCGTGCTGTTCGGCGACGGCGCCGGAGCGCTGGTGCTCGGCATCGAGGACGGGACACGCGGCATCCTGGCGACCAAATTGCACGCCGACGGGCGCCACAACGACCTGTTATTCGTCGACGGCGGACCATCGACCACCGGCACCGTCGGCAAATTGAGGATGAAGGGCCGCGAAGTCTTTCGTCACGCAGTGATCAACCTTGCCGAAGTGCTCAACGAAGTGCTTGGCGAAATCGGGCTCACCGCCGCCGATGTCGACTGGATCGTTCCCCACCAGGCCAACGCCCGGATCCTCGACGCAACGGCCAAGAAACTCGGGGTCTCGACCGACAAGATCGTGGTCACCGTCGACCGCCACGCCAATACCTCGGCGGCGTCGGTGCCGCTGGCGCTCGACACGGCGGTCCGCGACGGACGAATCAAACGTGGCGATCTGATTGTGCTTGAAGCGATGGGCGGTGGCTTTACATGGGGAGCCGCAGCGCTCAGATATTGATAAAACTCGGCAATTAGGAGAAATGTCGATTTGCCGACACGGCCAATATCGGTTAGGATATTGTTAATTTCCGCGGCGGGGGGCACGCCGTTAAGGGCGGGAGAATGAAATGGCGGATCTCGGAGTAGCCCGGTTGGGTAAGGAAGCGGGCGTCGGAGGGACTTTGACCCGCGCCGACCTTGCCGACGTCGCGCATCGCAAGCTTGGCCTGTCCCGCGCGGAGTCGGCCGGCGTGGTCGAGCGCGTATTGCACCACATGTGTCTCGCGCTTGCCAAGGGCAAGAACGTCAAGATTTCCGGGTTCGGCAGCTTCATCCTGCGCGACAAGGGCGAGCGTGTCGGGCGCAACCCCAAGACCGGAGTCGAGGTGCCGATCGCGCCGCGGCGGGTGATGACCTTCCGCGCCAGCCAGATCATGCGCGACCGGATCGCGAAATAGGCGCTGCGATGCCGGCCGCCGAAAAGGCACCGGGCGCCTTCAGGACGATCGGTGAACTGTCGCAAGAGCTCGGCGTCGCCCAGCACATCCTGCGCTATTGGGAAACCAAGTTCCCGCAGCTGAAACCGCTGCAGCGCGCCGGCAATCGCCGATATTATCGTCCCGCCGATGTCGACCTGGCGCGCAAGATCCACCGCTTGCTGAGCCAGGACGGCTATACCGTCCGCGGAGTCCAGAAGCTGCTGCGCGAAAAGGTGGAAGCGGGCTCGTCGGCGACTCCTGTCGAGGCCGCTGCGCCTGAGCCGTCACCGTCGCCGCGCGGCGAGGATTCAGCGGCTGCCGGAGTCGATGTCGATCGCCTGATCGCCGTCCGCGACCGACTCGCCGACGCGCTCGACGTCTGAGCCGGCTCTCGCCGCGGCGGCGGGGTGCAGTCGGGCCGCCGCCACTCGTTCGATCGCGACGTCCAGCGGCACCCGCCGAACCGGCGCCGCGGGCGGAAACGCCGACAGCAGCCGCGACGGCATCGCCGCCGACAATATGACGAAGATCCCGTGGTCGTTGGCGCGGCGAATCAGTCGCCCGAATGCCTGGCCCAGCCGCGCCCGCACCACCCGGTCGTCATAAGCGCTGCCGCCGCCAGCCATCCGCCGAGCGGCGTGGAGCACCGTCGGCCGCGGCCATGGCACGCGCTCCATCACCACCAGCCGCAGCGAATTGCCGGGCACGTCGACGCCATCGCGCAACGCATCGGTGCCGAGCAATGACGTGCTCGGATCGTCGCGGAAGATGTCGACCAAGGTGCCGGCATCGATCGGATCGACATGCTGGGCGAGCAGCGGCAGCCCGGCCCGGGCGAGGCGATCGGCGATGCGCGCGTGGACGCCCTTCAGCCGCTGGATGGCGGTGAACAACCCGAGCGCGCCGCCGCCTGCCGCCTCGATCAGCCGCGCATAGGCGCCGGCCAGCGCCGCCGCGTCGCCCTGCTTGACGTCGGTCACGATCAGGACTTCCGAGCACGTCCCGTAATCGAACGGGCTCTCGGCCTCGAACCGCGCCGCGGCGCGCGGCAGATGGACCGCGCCGGTCCGTTCCTCGGCGGCGGCCCAGCCGTCCCCGCCGCGCAAGGTCGCTGAAGTCACCAGCACGCCGTCGGCCTGGGCCATCACCACACCCGCAAGGGGGCGCGTCGGATCGAGCCAGCGGCGGTGGATCGCGACGTCAAACTCGCGGCCTTCAGAGCGCTCGATCGCCAGCCAGTCGACGAAATTGGGATCGGCCGAGCCGCCGATTCGGCCGAGCAGCGCGATCCACGCGGCGAGCGTCTCGCGCCGCCACGCGAGGCCGCGAATCGCGCCGTCGACTCGCGCCCGCGCCTGGGCATCGAGCCAGTCGGGCGCGTCCTCGAGCACCGCCTCGAGCCGGCGGGCGAGCGCCGCCAGCGGCTTTTGCAGCGACTCCAGCGTCTCCAGCGCCGCTGCGGATGCTGCGACCAGCGCCCCGTCGGGCTCGGCCAGCTCGGTCTCGAGGCCGTAGCCGGCCTCCTGCGCCTTGGCGCGCGCATAGACGGTACCGCGCACTTCGCTAAGCAGCGCCTCGATCGGCCCGAACGGATCGCCTTCCGAGACCCGCGCCAGCCAGCCGTCGGACGGCAGCGCGCGTGCCGCTTCGATCGCCGACTCGAGCGCGAGCCCGCCCTCGTCGTCGTAGGAAGCGACGTCCATCAGCCGCGCCGCGAGGCCGCGCCGCCGGCCCCGCGAGCGGCCCTCGGGCCCGACGATCCAGCGGCGCATCTCGATCGCTTCCTGCCCGCCGAACGCCACCGCAAAGGTCGAATCGGCGGCATCGAACAAATGATGCCCCTCGTCGAACAGGATCCGGGTTGGCGCACTTTCGCGTGCCCGGGCGGCGTTGATCATCACCAGCGCATGGTTGGCGATGACGATGTCGGCGTCGCGCCCGGCGCGTTCGGCGCGCTCGATGAAGCAGCGGCGGTAGTGCGGACAGCCGGCGTAGACGCACTCGCCGCGGCGGTCGGTCAACGCGGTCGCCCCGGCCCTGCGGAACAGGCTCGGCAGCCAGCCGGGCAAGTCGCCGCCGACCATGTCGCCGTCGCGCGTGTAGGCGGCCCAGCGCCCGACCAGATGGGCGAGGATCGCCGCGCGCCCGGCGAACGCGCCCTGCATCGCATCTTCGAGGTTGAGCAGGCACAGATAATTCTCGCGGCCCTTGCGGATGACGATTTTCTTGGCGCGCTCGGCCGGGTCGGCGAACAGTCGCGACCCCTCGGCATCGAGCTGGCGCTGGAGCGCTTTCGTAAAGGTCGAAACCCACACCGTCCCGCCCGATGCCGCCGACCACAGCGAAGCGGGGGCGAGGTAAGCGAGGGTCTTGCCGATGCCGGTGCCGGCCTCGGCGAGCAGCGTGTTGGGTGAACCCTCGGCGGGCTTGGGAGCGAACACCGAGAGGACCGCGGCGGCCATCGCCCGCTGCCCCTCGCGCGGCTCGGACTCGGCTCCGGTCAACTCATCGAGCCTGGCCTGCGCGGCGGACGGATCGATCGAGACGGTGAGCGGCGGCGGTCGGTCGGCAGCTTCTTCCCATTGTGCGAGGCGCGAGAACAGCATGCGTTCGCCGCCGTCCGGCGCCTCGAGCCGGGCGGAAACGAGCGGCGCCCAGCCCCAGCCAATCCGGGCCAGCGTCATGTTTGCGGTCCACGCGCCTTCGCGTTCCCGCCAGTTCGAATCCGAAAGAGTCGCGAGCAGCCGATGCGCCATCGCCGGTAGCGAAGCCGCCGCCTCGGCCTCGCTCGACGGCGGCTCCAGGCCCAGCGCGCGGCTGAGCCCGGCGACGGTCGGCACCGCGAACCGCGCCGGGTGGATGAAGGCGAACAGCTCGAGCAGGTCGAGCCCGGAGAGGTCGGGATAGCCGAGCCGTTGGCCGATCAGCGGGGCATTGAGCAGGATGTGCGGAGTCTCGGCGGCGCGGGCGATCGCCTCGCCCCGTTGTGCTTCCTTGAGCTCGCCTTCGGCGTCGCACAGCCAGATTCCGGCGTGGGTTGCGTGGAGGGCTGGAAGAGGCAAAGGAGCGGCCATTCACCCTGACTTTGGCGGGGCAAGAACAAAAGAGCAACGAGATTGGACGCAGATTCCCTCCGTTCCGCCGCGATGCATTCGAAGGCGTGGCCCTATGAGGAAGCGCGCAAGCTCTTGAAGCGTTGGCCGGATGGGAAGCCAAATGGCGAGGCGATGGTGTTCGAGACCGGCTACGGTCCGTCGGGGCTGCCGCATATCGGCACCTTCAACGAAGTGCTGCGCACGACCTTTGTCCGCAACGCATTTCATGAGCTGACCGGCCAGCCGACGCGGCTGATCGCGTTCAGCGACGACATGGACGGGCTGCGCAAGGTGCCCGACAATGTGCCCAACGCCGAGATGCTGACCGAGCATCTGGGCCGCCCGCTGACCCGGATCCCCGATCCGTTCGGAGAGCAGGAGAGCTTCGCCCACTACAACAACGCGATGCTGCGGCATTTCCTCGACCGCTTCGGATTCGACTATGAATTCCTGTCGGCGACCGATTGCTATTTGAGCGGCCGCTTCGACGCCGTGATCCGCAACGTCCTTGAGCATTGGGACGCGGTGATGGGCGTGATGCTGCCGACCCTGCGCGAGGAGCGGCGCAAGACCTATTCGCCGGTGCTGCCGATTTCACCGGCCAGCGGGCGCGTGCTGCAGGTGCCGGTCGAGGTCATGGATGCCGCGGCCGGGACCATCGCCTTCACCGACGAGGACGGAACGCGCATCACCCAATCTGCCTTGGGCGGCCTGGCCAAGCTGCAGTGGAAGGTCGACTGGGCGGCGCGCTGGGTCGCGCTGGGGGTTGACTATGAGATGGCCGGCAAGGATTTGATCGAGTCCGTCGTCCAGTCGGGCAAGATCGCGCGGGTGCTCGGCGGACGGCCGCCCGAAGGCTTCAACTATGAGATGTTCCTCGACGAGAATGGGGAGAAGATCTCCAAGTCGAAAGGCAATGGCCTCAGCCTCGAACAATGGCTGCGGTACGGCAGCGAAGAGAGCCTGGCGTTCTACATCTATCGCGAACCGCGCAAGGCGAAGAGCCTGCACCTCGGGGTGATCCCGCGCGCAGTCGACGAATATTGGCAGTTCCGCGGCAATTATGCCGACCAGCCAATCGAGCAGAAGCTCGGCAATCCAGTCCACCACATCCACGCCGGCAAGGTGCCGGAGGGCGAGCTGCCGTTGACCTACGGGCTGCTGCTCAACCTCGTCAGCCTGCCCGGCTGCGGCGACCAGGAGACGGCGTGGAAGTTCGTCCAGCGTTATGCGCCGGACACGTCGGAGGAAACGCATGCCGAGCTCGACGAACTGATCGGGCTGGCGGTCAATTACGCGCGCGATTTCGTCACGCCGGAGCTTAAGCGCCGCGCGCCGACGGAAGTGGAGGCAGCCGCCCTGCGCGACCTCGACGACGAACTCGCCAAGCTACCGGCCGACGCCGAGCCCGAGGCAATCCAGCACATCATCTTCGAAGTCGGCAAACGCCACGCATTCGAGCCGCTGCGGGCCTGGTTCCAGGCGCTTTACGAAACCCTGCTCGGCTCGAGCCAGGGCCCGCGCATGGGCAGCTTCATCGCGCTCTACGGCGTGGACAACAGCCGCCGCCTGATCGCCGAGGCGCTGGCGGCGGCTTAAGTCGTCAATTCAGCGAGTTTCTACCAGAAGAAATCGCGGATCACGTCGACCACGGTGCCGTCCCACATATCGACCAGCAGGGCGTCGTCATAATAGCGGATCCAGCGGTAGCCCGGGGGTGCATAGGGCAGGCGGTACATCCACGGATCGTTGAGCCAGTAATTGCTCCGGTAATAGCTCGGCCACAGCCGCCAGCCGATCGAGTAAGGCTGGTAGTTCCAGCCGAACGGATCGAAATAGAAGCCGAAATGGAACAGCGAGTGGTGGCGGCGGCGGTGTTCGCGCCAGTCGTAGCGATGATCCGAACGCCAATGGTTACGCCAGTTGTTCGCAGTGAGGCTCGACAGCCGGGTTGTCGTCGACGGCCGCCTGGTCGAGGTCGGAAGCGGCGGCTGCGTTCCTTCGCGCGGCACCCGGCTGACGATCGGCGCCCGATTGTTGCCGATCGCATCACGCCCGAAGCGCTGCGGCTTGGGCTCGCGGAATGTCCCGCCGAGGGTGCCGTTGCTCGGTTCGACCACCGCCGGGCTGCTGCCGACGCGACGCTCCCGGGCCCGCCAATCGCGTACGCTGTCGACCGCTTGCCCCCGCTGTTCGAGCGTCTGGCGAGGATCGGCGGCGCCGAGATTGCGTTCGGACCCGCGATCAATCACCCGCTGCTGAATGACCTCACGCTGTTCGCGCACGGAGGGGCGATTGACCGCGCTGGGCTCAACCGAGCGCACCTGGACTTGGGGTTCCGATCGCTGCGGCGGCTGAGCTCGCTCGACTTGGCGCTCCGCCTGGCGCTCAGCGCGGGCCTCGGCGCGTTCGGCGCGCGCGGCTTCGTGGCGGGCGGCGCGATCGTTGGCGTCGTCGTCGGGAGCGGCCAGGGCCGGCACCGAAGCGCTTGCAACAAGCAGAAAAAGCAGAGTCTTACGCATGACATAATTCCCTCGGAATCAGGGTGGATTACCGGATAGGATGTGCGCCTGGGGAGATGAGCCGTTGCTTAACCGGTCCGATTCGGTTTTTGCGCTGGCTTGGGCCTTGACCGGCGCGACCGGCGCAGCTCCAGCCGCCGCCATCGCCGCGCGAGCAATCGCCTTGCGAATGCGCGGATAGGCGCCGCACCGGCAGATGTTCGGGAGCGAGTCGATTGCCTCGGCGCTCGGGCTCGGGCTGGCCCGAAGCAGCGCAGCGATGGCCATGATGAACCCGGGCTCGCAATAGCCGCACTGGCTGACCTGCTCGACCGCCCACGCCTGCTGCACCGGGTGCGAGCGGTTGGCGGACAAGCCTTCGATGGTGACGACCTGCGATCCTTCGAGCGCGGCGATGCTGACGCCGCAGCTCATGACCGCGCGGCCGTCGACCATCACCGTGCAGGCGCCGCAGTCGCCGCTGTCGCAGCCATGCTTGGTGCCGGTCAGGTTCGAAGCGTCGCGCAGCGCCCACAGCAACGGCGTCTCGGGGTCGAGCAAATAGTGGATCGGTTCACCGTTGACCGTCATGCGCGTCATGGCCCTTGCGTAGCGCTTGCAAAGCCGCCCGCCAACGCCATCATGCGGACATGGCGCGAGTGATGACGGCAGGCCGCGGTGCGATCGGCATGGACGAGACCGGGAGCGAGACCGGGACCGGCGACGCCGTGCCGATCCTGTTCCTGCACGGCGTCGGGTCGGACAAATCAGTGTGGGCGCCGCAGCTGGCGCATTTCGGCCAATCACGACGCGCGGTTGCGTTCGACTACCCAGGCTATGGCGAAAGCGACCCGGCGCCATCGGGCACCACGCGGGACGATTATGCCGCCGCGATCCTGGCCGCGATGGACTCGCTGGCGATTGAGCGGGCGCATGTCTGCGGGCTTTCACTCGGCGGAGTGATCGCAATAGCCATGCACGCCGCCGCACCCGATCGCTGCGCCTCGCTGATCCTCGCCGACAGCTTCGCGGTGCACCCCGAAGGCCCGGCGATCCATCAGCGCGCGACCGCAGCCAGCCGGACCTTGACGATGAAACAGTTGGCCGAGCAGCGCACGCCCGCGCTGATGGCGGCTGGAGCCTCGGAAGAGGTGCGCGACGAGGTTTGCCGGACGATGGCGCGGATCGACCCCAACGCGTTCCGCATCGGCACCGAGGCGGTGTGGCTCGCCAACCAGCGCGATCGCGTGGCCAAGATCGCGGTCCCGACCCTGGTGCTGGTCGGCGATCATGACACCATCACTCCGCCCGCACTTTCGGAAGCGCTTGCCAATGCGATTCCCGGCGCGAGGCTGCAGATCATCGCCGGAGCCGGCCACCTGACCAACATCGAGATGCCCGACCACTTCAACGCCATCGCCGAAACCTTCATCAGAGGCGTAGAAGCGGTCGTATGAGAATCGCATGCATCGGCGGCGGCCCGGCGGGGCTCTATTTCGCCATTTCGATGAAGCTGCGCGATCCGGGGCACGAGGTGCACGTGTTCGAGCGCAACCCGCGCGGCGTGACCTTCGGATGGGGCGTGGTGTTCTCCGACCAGACGGTCGGGAACCTCATGGCCAACGACCCGGTGTCGGCCAAGATCATCGCCGACGAGTTCGCGCATTGGGACGACATCGACGTGCACATCCGCGGCGAGGTGATCCGCTCGTCCGGCCACGGCTTCATCGGCATCGGCCGCAA
>JBDTMX010000026.1:0-9414 GCA_039934055.1 Sphingomicrobium sp.
GAAGAGTGAACTTGCTTCGAGAGATAGAGAAATTTCTTCGCCGTAGCCACACGGCTCCGACCCGCTTTGGCCGGGAAGCCCTTGGGGATCCTCGTTTTGTGTTCGATTTGCGAAGAGGCCGGGAGCCGCGGCCGGTGACGGTCAAACGTGTCCGGGACTTCCTGGAGGCGGCACAGTGCTGAAGATCGCGATGTCACGCGCTGCTTCCGGGCTGCTTCGCGCCCTGATCGAGCGCATCGGGGACCAGTCCGATAGGATTTTGCTCAGCGAAATCCAATCGGTGGATTGGCAATCTTTGACCTTCACGGGCGAGACACATGTGATGACGCTACGCGTGCCCGGCCCCGACGCCGACCAGCTGGTCGGCCGCCTCACCAACGGAATCGAGGACGCGGAGTTCTCGATCCCTGGCTACCTGCTCGCGGACATTGTCGTGGCCGGCGGGCTCAACCGCGCGCTCGACGGCTCGATCACGCTCGAAATCGAGGCCCTTACGGTCGCCGGATAAAGGCCGTCGCTGAATAAGGCTCAGCGCAAGGAACGCCGAAGCTCGGCGAGAGCATCGTTCAGCTCTTGAGACGCATCCGGTGCATTTGCCGGTGGGTTCGAAGAATGGTTGCTTTGGCCCGGGCCGAACAGCCGAACCACACGTGCGTCCGGACTGACCGTGGCGAGCATGTCCTGAAGGATCAACTCGCCGGCCGCATCATCCCCGGTTTGGGGCGTTGGCTCGATCGGCGCCGCCGCGAAGGCGGGCAGCGCATAGCCTGGCTGGTCGGCCGGGATATTTCTGAGGCCGGCAAAAGCCAGCAGGAAAGCCGATGCGACCAATGCCAGACTGGTCGAACTACCATCGAATGCCGCCGCCCAGAGGGCAAAGCCGACCGCAGCCGCGAAGATCGCGGCGGCCCCGACATCGATCGCCCACTCGGCTCGATTGTCTTCGCTTGCCCAGCCCATCCGGCCGGATTTAGCGGCAATAAGTTTCCAGTCGGTTAGGCTTTCCGGGCTGCGGGCGCGGGTGTGGGCCCGGCTTCGATCAACGCGATCAAGGCCTCAGTGAACGCCACCACATCGTCCGGTTCGCGGCTGGTGACGATATTGCCGTCGACTACCGCCGGTCGATCGACCACTGTCGCGCCCGCATTCACCAGGTCGGTGCGAATCGACGGCCAGGATGTCGCGGTGCGCCCGCGCAGCAGGTCGGCCTCGACCAGCAGCCACGGCCCGTGACAGATCGCAGCGATCGGCTTGGCGGCCTCGGCAAAGGCGCGGATCAGCGCGATCGCCGCTGCCTTCGTCCGCAGCGTGTCGGGGTTGCGCACGCCACCGGGAAGCAGCAGCGCGTCGAAATCCGCCGCCTTGGCCTGCTCGATCGTCAGGTCCGGGCGGATGACCTTGCCGGGATCGTCCTTCACGGTCGCCTGGATCGGCGCCAGCGATGGCGAGGCCAGGCGGACCTCGGCGCCGCGGCCGGTCAAGATTTCAAGCGGGCCAAACAGCTCCGATTCCTCGAAGCCGTCGGTCGCCATGATCAGCACTGTCTTGCCCGCAATCGTCATAGATTCCTGCCCTCATCGGAACTTCGCAGCCGCGCAGTTCTTTACGGCGCTTGTGTTACGTCACAGCAGCGATAGCGAGCCCGGCCTCACCCGCAAGCGGATCAAATCCGCCTGGGGCTATTTCAACGCCGACGGCAAACGCGTCGCCGACCGCGACGAGATCGACCGGTTGAATGCAATCGCCTTGCCCCCAGCCTACACCGAGGCGTGGTTTTGCGCCGACCCCAACGGGCATCTGCAGGCAACCGGGATCGATGCCCGCGGGCGCAAGCAATATCGCTATCACGCCGCCTTCCGCGAACGCCGCGACGCCGCCAAGTTTGACGGCTTGCTCGAGTTCGGCAAGGCGCTGCCCAAGCTGCGGCGGCGGGTCGAGCGGGACGTAAAGCTCCGCAAGCTCGGCCGAGAAACGGTGCTGGCGGCGATCGTGCGCCTGCTCGACACCGAGCATATCCGCATCGGCAACGAGCAATATGCCAAGGACAACAAGAGCTTCGGCGCAACCACGCTGCGCCGGCGCCATGTCCGTCGCAAGGGCTCGAAGATGATGATGCGCTTCGTCGGCAAGCACGGCATCGTCCACGAGGTGAAGATCAGCGACAGCAATTTGAAGCGCATCGTCAAGCACTGCCAGGACCTGCCGGGGCAGATGCTGTTTCAATATGTCAACGGCGGCGGGGAGCCCCAGGCTGTGACATCAAGCGACGTCAACGACTATATCAAGGAGGCCAGCGGTGGCGACTTCACCGCCAAGCATTTCCGCACCTGGAGCGCGAGCGTGATCGCGTTCGACCAGTTACTCAAGAAGGCCGAGGACGCGCGGATCTCGGTCAAGACCGTGGTCGAGCCGGTCGCCGAGGCGCTCGGCAACACCGTCGCGATGAGCCGCAAGTCCTACGTCCACCCGGCGCTGCTCGAAGCGGTCAAGGACGCCCCGCGCGACCCGTTGAACGGCGCCGAGCGACCGCGCGCCAAGACCCGCCTGTCGTCGACCGAGGTCGGATTGCTCGAATTCCTCGCTCGTGGCGGCAAACGCGCCCGGCGGCGCAAGGCGCGCGCCGCGGAAATTGCCGCCGCCGCCCTTCCCGACAAAGTCGCGGCTTGATCGGAGCGCCTTGATCGAACAGCAGCCTGCCGCCATGACGGCGCCATGCGCGACAAGATACTATCCTGGACCGGTGTATGGGCTTGGTTCGACGCCAATAGCGATGGATTGCTGATCGGCATCCTGGTTGCTGCCGCGCTGGTCGCGGGGATGCTCGTGCTGCGCCACCTTGGCGAACGAATATTGGCTGCTTGTCCCCACTGCACCAATTGGCGCGGCGTGATCGGCAACGTCCTGGCGCGAACCACCTTCCTGTTCATGGTCGCGGCGGCGGTCGCCATCGTCACCGCCTATGCGCCGGTTCCGGCTCGTTTTGGCCGAGCAGTCAATATCCTGTTCATCGTCGCGGCCTCGCTGCAAGCGGCGGTTTGGGCGCGCGAGCTGATCATCGGCGTGGTCCGTAGCCGGGTCGGCGAAGATCCGGGCGAATCCACGCTCGGCAACGCCATGGCGCTGATCCGGGTCATGGTCAGCGTCGCCGCTTTTGCCCTCGCGTTCATCGTTATTCTCGACAATCTCGGGGTCAACGTCACGACCCTGATCGCCGGACTTGGCATCGGCGGCATCGCCATCGGCCTCGCCGCGCAGGGCATATTCTCGGACCTGTTCGCAGCGCTTGCGATCGTGTTCGACAAGCCGTTCCGGCGCGGCGACACCATCCAGTATGACCAAACGACCGGGACCGTCGAGCGGATTGGCCTCAAGACCACGCGGCTCCGCTCGCTGAACGGCGAGCAGGTGGTGATGGCCAACACCAAGCTGCTCGAACGCGAAATCCACAATTACGCGGTAGGCGAGACTCGACGATCGCTGCTGCCCTTCGGGCTGATCTATCAAACCGCGCCCGATCAGCTCCAGAAAGTGATGCCGCTCGCCAAGGCTGCGGTCGAATCGCGCCACGGCTGCCACTTCGTGCGCTGCGCCATCCTTGGCTTTGGCGACTCGAGCATCGATTTCGAGCTGATTTACGATTCCCACAAGGTCGAACCCAATGAGGTCGCCGCCGACCGCACCGCCGTCGCCATCGCGCTGCTCACGACCTTTGCCAAGCATGGTCTCGAATTCGCCTATCCGACCCAGACCACATTCACCTCGGCGCCCGACGGCACCATGATCATGCCCTATCCACAGGTCCAACAGGTGGTCTCGGTGAAGAAGGCCGGCGAGGACAGCTGATGCCCGCGGCCAGCCTCGAGGACGTCCGCAGCCGGGTCGGCACCGAAGTCGGCGTGTCGGACTGGCTGATGATCGACCAGGCGCGGATCGACGCGTTCGCCGACGCCACCGAGGACCGCCAATTCATCCACGTCGATCCGCAAGCCGCCGCCCAAACGCCGTTTGGCGGGACGGTCGCCCACGGTTTCCTTTCGCTGTCGATGCTATCGCGCATGGCGGCCGAGGCGATGCTCGTCCCGGATAGCGTGAAGATGGCGGTCAACTACGGCCTCGACCGAGTCCGCTTCATCGCGCCGGTCCGCTCGGGCCAGCGCATCCGCGGCCGCTTCGTGCTCGACTCGATCGACGAGAAAGCGCCCGGCCAGCTGCTGCTGCGCCACAGCGTCACGGTCGAGATCGAAGGCGTGGACAAGCCCGCGCTCACCGCCCAATGGCTCGGCCTGTTGTTCGTTTAAGGAGAAGATCATGGCCACCCGCGACGCCGTCATCGTGTCGACCGCCCGTACCCCGATCGGCCGCGCCTACAAGGGCGCGTTCAATGCGACGCCGGGACCGACCCTGGGCGCATTTTCGCTGAAACCGGCAATCGAGCGGGCCGGGATCGACGCCGGCGAGATCGACGATGTCGTGTGGGGCGCGGTGCTCACGCAGGGCACGCAGTTCGGCAATATCGGCCGCAATGTCGCACTTCGCGCCGGCTGCCCGGTCAGAGTGTCGGGGATGACGATCGACCGCCAATGCTCCTCGGGGCTGATGGCCATCGCCACCGCGGCCAAGCAGATCATCATCGACCGGATGGATGTGGTCGCCGCCGGCGGACAGGACTCGATCAGCATGGTGCAGACGCCCGAGATGCGGATTGCACCGGACCCGTCGCTGGTCGCTATGCACCAGCACGTCTACATGCCGATGCTGCAGACCGCCGAGACGGTCGCCCGGCGCTATGGCATCGGCCGTGATCGTCAGGACCAATATGCGCTGAAAAGCCAGCAGCGTACCGCTGCGGCGCAAGCCGCCGGACGTTTTGACGACGAGATCGTCCCCGTCACCACCACCATGATGGTGAAGGACAAGGAGACCGGCGCGGTCTCGCAAAAGGAAATCACGATTTCCAAGGACGAGGGCAACCGCGCGGACACTACACTGGAAGGATTGGCGGGCCTGAACCCGGTGCTCGGCCCCGACACATCAATCACCGCCGGCAATGCCAGCCAGTTGTCCGACGGCAGCTCGGCGTCGGTCCTGATGGAGGCCAAGGAAGCCGAGCGCCGTGGGATCACGCCCATGGGCCGATACGTCGGCATGGCGGTCGCCGGCACCGAGCCCGACGAGATGGGCATCGGCCCGATCGACGCGGTCAACAAGCTCTTGAAGCGCTTCGACATCAAAACCGACGACATCGGCCTGTGGGAATTGAACGAGGCGTTCGCGGTGCAGGTGCTCTACAGCGCGGAGCAGCTAGGGATCCCCGAGGACCGACTGAACGTCGACGGCGGGTCGATTTCGATCGGCCACCCCTACGGCATGAGCGGAGCGCGGATGACCGGCCACGCCCTCATCGAAGGCAAGCGCCGCGGCGCCAAATATGTCGTCGTCACCATGTGCGTCGGCGGCGGCATGGGTGCGGCGGGCCTGTTCGAGGTTCTCTAGGTCTTGGGCGCCGTCCAGCTCATCGCGCTGGCGTCCAGCGTGAGCCTGCTCGCCGGTTGGCGGCTCTACCTCGTCACCTTCGTCACCGGCCTGGCGATGAAGTTCGGCTGGATCGCCCTGCCCGAGCAACTCCACGCGCTCGACATGCTCGCCAGCAACTGGATCATCGCCATCGCCGGAGCGGGCGCGCTGGCCGAGTTCTTCGCCGACAAGATCGCCTGGGTCGACAGCGCCTGGGACGCGATCCACAGCGTCATCCGGCCATTGGGCGGCGCCCTGTTGTCGATGGCGATCATCGATGCGGGCGACCCCGGCTGGCAGGTCGCGAGCTTCCTCCTCGGTGGCGCAGCGGCTTTCACCGCCCATGCCGGCAAGGCCGGAGCGCGCGCGCTGGTCAACGCCAGCCCTGAGCCGTTTTCCAACGTCGTCGTTTCAACCGCCGAGGACGTGACCACCGCCGGGCTTTTGGCGCTGGCCATCGCCAATCCGATCGCGGCGGCGCTGATCGCAGCGATTCTCGTGATCCTGTCGCTATGGCTGGTCCTCGCCGCGCGGCGCGCATTGAAGAGTATGATTGAAACCGGCCGTCGGCTCACCCGCCCGATTGAACCCGAGCGGCGGTAGCGGGTTCATTCGGCAACAGGAGGCTCGATGGTTGAAATTTCTCAAATGTCGCTGGTCGAGAGGATCGCGCGCGTTATGGCCGGCGAGAATCTCAGCAGTAATGCCCAGGGCAGCGACCCGTCGGCGGGCGACAAGGTCGACCTGGCTTGGCGCGAGCATATCCCCGCGGCCCTCGCCGTGCTC
The DNA here is from genome assembly GCA_039934055.1 of Sphingomicrobium sp. GTDB lineage: Bacteria > Pseudomonadota > Alphaproteobacteria > Sphingomonadales > Sphingomonadaceae > Sphingomicrobium. Next base: position 6,301 of record JBDTMX010000026.1, read on the forward strand.
CATACGATGCGCGAACCGGATGCGGCAGCAGCAGCAGCGGGCGATGCCGCAACCTGGCAGCGCATGGTCGAGGCGTCGATCGCCAGCGCTGAATGAGCAAAAGCGCGGCCGCAGGTCCCCGCGCCGGCCATCCGCGCTGGACGTTGGTCACCTGTGTCCTCGCCTCAAGCCTGTCGTTCGTCGAGGGCTCGGTGCTCAATGTCGCGTTGCCGGCGATCCGCGCCGGTTACGGCGCCGGCGCCGAGCAGGTGCAATGGGTGGTCAACGCCTATCTGCTGCCGTTGTCGGCGCTGCTGCTGCTCGGCGGTGCACTCGGCGATCATTACGGGCGGCGGCGCCTGCTGATCATCGGGACCTCGCTGTTCGGCGCGGCGTCACTGCTGTGCGCGCTCGCTCCGAGCCTCGGACTGTTGCTCGTCGCGCGTGCCGCGCAGGGCATCGGCGCGGCGCTGCTCCTGCCCAACAGCCTCGCGCTCCTTAACGCCTCTTACTCAGGGGAGGCCCGTGGCCGCGCGGTTGGCATCTGGGCGGCATCGGGTGCCGGCGCGGCGGCGATTGCGCCGCTGATCGGCGGCTGGCTGGTCCAGAATGTCGGTTGGCCGGCAATTTTCTACATCAACCTGCCGCTCGCGGCCGGCGCAATCCTGCTCGCAATCCGCTTTGTCGCGGAAAGCAGCAACGCGGGCGCGGGCCGGACGGATTATCCCGGCGCGTTGCTCGCCACCGGCGGCCTCGGCGCCTTGACCTACGCGCTCACTCTGTGGTCGGCGCACAGCCAATTGTCCGGCGCCGCGATCGGCGGGATCGTCATAGGCATAGTCCTGATCGCCGCATTCCTGTGGGTCGAGCACCGCCGCGGCCCAGCGGCGATGATGCCGCTCGCGATGTTCACCGGCCTTTGCTTCAGCGGTCTCAACCTGTTCACCTTCCTGCTCTACGGCGCGTTCGGCGCGGCCATGCTGTTGATCCCCTATGTGCTGATCGAGAGCGCCGGATATTCGCCGGTCCAGGCCGGTCTCGCGCTCCTCCCCTTGCCCATCCTGATCGCGATCGGCTCGCCGCCGATGGGCGCGCTGGCCGCCCGCATTGGGCCGCGCTGGCCACTGTCGCTGGGCCCGCTGGTGGTCGCAGCCGGCATGCTGCTCGCCCGGCGCATCGATGGAGTCGTGAGCTACTGGGCCGGCCCGTTTCCCGCGGTCGGCGTGATGGCCATCGGCATGGCGATCGCGGTCGCGCCGCTGACCTCATCGGTGCTGGGATCGGTCGATGAGCGGCATGTCGGCATGGCGTCGGGCTTCAACAGCGCCGTCGCGCGCACCGGCGGGCTGATTGCAACGGCCTTGCTCGGCGCGGTTCTCGGCGGGACCGGCGCGGCGCTGATCAGTGGCTTCCACGGCGCGATGATCGCCTCCGCCGCAGCCGCCGCCCTGGCGAGCGTCGTCGCGTTCCTGATGCTCGGCGGAGTAAAAATGAAAAACGCCTGAAACTCAGGCGTGCTCGGAAATCCATTTCTCGACGACCGGGGCGATGTTCTCGCGCCACTTGCGGCCGTTGAAGATACCGTAATGGCCGACGTTCTTGGCCATGAAATACTTCTTGCTGGCTGCCGGAACGCGCTTGGCGATGTCGAGCGCGGCGCGGGTCTGGCCGATGCCGGAAATGTCGTCGCGCTCGCCTTCGATCGCCAGCAGCGCGGTGTCGCGGATGGCGGCCGGATCGACCCGCCGGCCACGGTGCCGGTACTGGCCCTCCGGCAGCAGGTGGCGCTGGAACACCACATCCACCGTCTGCAAATAGAATTCCGCGCTCATGTCGCTGGCCGAGCGATATTCGGCGTAGAAATCGCGGGTCGCGTCGGCGCTTTCCTCATCGCCGTCGACCAGATGCTTGAACATCTCCCAATGGCTGATGAGATGATCGCCCAAATTCATGGTCATGAAGCCGGCCAGTTGCAGGAAGCCCGGATAGACCTTCCGCCCGGCGCCCGGATAAATCATCGGCACGGTCGCAACCACATTGTTCTCGAACCAGCCGTATGGCCGCTGGGTGGCCAGCGTGTTGATCGCGGTCGGCGCTTCGCGCGTGTCGATCGGGCCGCCCATCATGGTCAGCGTCTTCGGCCGCCACGGGTTCTTGTCGGCGGCCATCAGCGCGGTCGCCGCGAACGCCGCCGGTGCGGGCTGGCACACCGCCAGCATGTGCGGCCGCTTGCCGCCGGCTTCACCCATGGCTTCGAGGAACTCGATCAGATAGTCGACATAATCGTCGAGGTCGAAGCTGCCGTCCGACAGCGGCACCAGCTTCGCATCGCGCCAATCGGTGATGTAGACATCGTGGCGCGGCAGCAGGCGTTCGACGGTTCCGCGCAACAGCGTCGCATAGTGGCCCGACATCGGCGCGACGATCAGCAGCTTGGGATCGTCGTTCCCAACCCCGACCCGGACGAAGCGCTTCAATTGCCCGAATGGCTTGCGGACGACGATTTCCTCGCGGATGGGCACGATCTTGCGGCCAATAATGGTCGAATGGAGCCCGAATTCGGGCTTCCCGCGCGGCGCCGCCGCATGGGCGAACACGTCGAGGCTGGCCGCGACGACCGGGCCCATGGAGCTGTAGGAGAGTGGATTTGCGGGGTTATTGAGCCATCCGGCGCCCATTCCGGCGAGCTTGCTTGCTCCAGCGAAGAGCGAGCGCTGCACTTCATAAGCGTCGTAAAGCATTGAACCTCGGGGGATGAGTGGGAAGAGTGGGAAGAGTGCACTGATGTGGCGGCCCTTTGCTCCCGAAGCAAGGGCGATGCTGCATTGCGGAAGCTGCGCTGCGGCAATTGAGACCCCAATTGAGGCGTCGCCGCCACACTGCTAGGTGGACGCCAATGGCCTCAGAATCCGAGAAACCCCCCGAAAAACCCAAAGCGAAAATCGGCAATCTGTGGCTGGTTTGGCGCCACGCCGCCAAATATCCGCAGCGGATCGCCGCGGCGGTATTGTTCCTCGGCCTGTCGTCGGCGGCGACGCTGGCGATCCCTTACGGCTTCAAGCGCGTCATCGACCAGGGCTTCGGCTCGGGCGGCGCCGGCGCCGCGGCCGTCGCCACCGCCTTCCATTATCTGCT